>VGJU01000075.1 GCA_016867335.1 Candidatus Zixiibacteriota bacterium
GCCCAACGACCGCTTGTCGTGCTGACCAGCAACGCCAACCGAAACCTGTCCGAAGCCCTGCGCCGTCGGTGTCTGTATCTGTACATCGATTATCCCTCGGCAGAACAGGAAGTGCGCATCGTATTGCGCAAATCGCCGGATATCGACACCGAACTGGCCAATCAGGTCGTGCGTTTCGTGCAAAAGATACGCACGCTCAACGTCCGCAAACCGCCCAGTATCAGCGAGACCATAGACTGGGCGCTGGCGCTTGTCGTGCTCAACGCGCCCCATCTGTCACGCGAGGTGCTGTCCTCTACGCTCAACGTGCTCATGAAGGATAAGGAGGATATCGAGCGTATCATGCGAGAAGGCGTCCGATGACCGAACGGATGGTGACGTTTGTCCGGACCCTGCGCGATGCCGGCGTACGGGTGTCGATGGCCGAAACCATGGACGCCGCCGAAGCGCTTCGGCATACGCCCGTGTCGGAGCGACCTGTATTCAAGATGAGCCTCCAGGCGGCACTGATCAAAGAACATACGGACATCCCCACGTTTGACGCGCTGTTCGAGCGGTTTTTCATGGTGCAGCTCAAAGATGCCGAGCAACCTGCCGGACCGGAAACGGAAGCGCAGGAAGGCGAACCGGAAAACGCACAAAAAGCCGATCCCGACGCAGAACAGGATCAAACCGGCGAAACCGGCTATGAAGAGGGAGAACAACAAGCTCAACAGGAGGAAGGGGAAGGAGAAGAAGCTGCGGGCGAGGAGGAAGAAGGCGAAATAGAAGAGATGCTTTCGAGGATTCAGGTCGGAGAAGACACCGCGCCTACTGCCCCGGAGCCGGGTCGGCAACCGCATCGGGCAAAGGAAGAAAACATCGACCTGTATCAAGAATTGCCCCCCGGACAAGTAGAAGACCTTTATGAAGCCGTAGAAGAACTGGCCGCTAGCTTGGTCACACGGCGTTCGATCCGCTACCACCGAGCGCGGCGCGGTCAGGTGGACATCAAGCGGACCCTTCAGAAGAGCTTCCGTACCGGCAACATGCCCTTTCACATCATCCTAAAACGCCGAAAAATCAACAAACACGAACTGGTCGTGCTCTGCGACATCTCGGGTTCAGTATGGGAAGTAGCCCGTTTTTTTCTCAAACTGGTTCAGGAAATGCAAATCCAGTTTAGCCGCGCGCGTAGCTTTCTTTTCGTGGACCGGATCAACGAGGTGACCGATACCTTTGACGGACGCCCGTTCGAGGAAATCATCGAACAACTCAAGGACGATCCTTCGCTCAACTTTTTCGGACTGAGCGATTTCGGACGCGCCTTCTACCAGTTTTACGCGGAACATCTCAAGTCGCTTTCACGTACCACCGTGCTCGTGATCCTCGGAGACGCCCGCACCAACTGGTTCGACCCGATGGAGTGGACGCTGGACGAGATGAAACTTCGTACGCATCAAGTCATCTGGCTCAACCCCGAACCCATGCAATATTGGGATACGGACGATTCGGTCATGTCCAAGTATGCACCACACTGTCATCATGTGCTCGAATGCCGAAATCTGGATCAGCTTAAACGGGTTGGAGAGTTGATCTTGCAGACATGACTGGAGCCTTCCATGAAACGATTTCCCAAATGGATGGTTTTGGCGATCGCCGGCACCGGCTTGCTGGCGACCGTCTCGATCGGGCTGGCAAACGGCCCGAACCGGCTAAACAATTTTACTTTTGCACGGGTGGTCTATCACGGAGGGGGCTTTTTTGGACGCTTTGGAGGGTTTGGCGGCTTTGGCCAGTGGGCGATGGACTTCCCGTCCGCCGATCTGAATATCATCCGGGTGCTGGGGCTGATGACCACGCTAAAGATCAACGAGCCGGAGTCGGTCGAACTTACCGACGAAAAACTGTTCGAAATCCCCTTTCTTTACATCCTCGAAGTGGGCGGGCTGGAGTTTGACGATGACGAAGCCAAAAGTCTGCGCGAATACCTGTTGCGCGGCGGATTTATGATGGTGGACGACTTTCACGGAACCTATGAATGGCAAAACTGGGAGTCGCAGATCAAAAAAGTATTCCCTGATTGCTCCATGGAAGAGTTACCGATGGACCATCCGGTGTTTCACTGTTACTACGACTTCAAGGAGTTCCCGCAGGTGCCCGGCATCCGGGCGCTCAGCGGCGGACGCACCTACGAGCGCGACGGCGTGGTTCCGCGCTGTCTCGGCATCTTTGACGACAAACGCCGACTGATGGTGCTCGTCAACTGGAATACCGATATCGGTGACGGTTGGGAAGAAGCGGCAACGCCGGGGTACGAACGCATCTGGGCGGAGACGGCATATCGGCTGGGGGTCAACTATGCCGTATACGCAATGACACACTGAAGAGAGAGTTATCCTTCGACAAGACTTTTTAGCGCAACGGTCAGCGCGTCGATGGCCCTGCCGTATTCTTCCAGCGACAGATGTTCATTGGGGGTGTGATCCAGCCGTGAATCCCCCGGTCCGTACGCCACGATGGGACATCCCCAGACCGGACCGACTACGCACATATCCGACGTACCGGTTTTCTTTTTGAACGTCGGTTTTCCTCCCGCTGACCGAATCCCTTTGAGCATGGCGCGGACCAGCGGCGTATTCTTGTCCGCCAGCACCCCTTCGAGCCGTTGATCGCACACGACCTCGCCACCCCCGGCGTTTGTCTCTACAAAGGCGATTAGACCGTCGATGTCAAACCCCGGCGGGATACGCATCGCAAAATACGCCTCGGCCACATCGGCAATGCCATCGTCGGAAGCATGAAACCGGCGCAATTCGAGCCGAGGCGAATCGAATTCGCCGACTCCGGCGCGTGCTGCCGCGTATTCCGCCATCGCGTTGTACAGCCGCAACCCCTTCTCGCCCGCGCGTACGTTGTCTCCGGCAAAATGCGCGTTGGCTTGCTCCATCCGGAACCGAAACCCTGCGATGCCTTTGTAACCGATGGTGACGCTGTCCCATCCGCTCGGTTCACCGATAATCGTATAATCGGGACGTATTCGGCCTGCCAGATGCCACGCACCGGCCGAGGTGGGACACTCCTCTTCTACGGCTCCGGCAAGCGTTATACGAAAATTTTTGGGATGCCCGAGTCGGGTCGCGGCACAGATAAATGTAGCAAAAGAACCTTTGGCGTCCACACTGCCGCGTCCGGAGAGCAGACCGTTTTCTTCACGGACCGGCACAACACCGGGCGCGGTGTCGATATGACCCACCAAGGCGATATGGCGTTCGCCCTCGCCGGCTTCTCCAATGGCGTTTCCCGCGTCGTCTCGATAGCCGTGAAAACCACGTCGGCGCATCTCTTCGACCAGAAACGCGGAGATTTCGGCTTCTTCTTTTGCCGGGCTGTAGCGTTCGACCATGCCACGCAACAGGGCGATCTCATCCGAAGTCATATCTTCTCCGGTACGTCAAAACAGCGATAAGACGCTTGGCCGTTGCAGAGTCGGCGAGGTATGGGAAACACCCCGCCCTTTATCCCTCATCCTTCCCGCCGTCGTCGTCTTTCGCCTCCCGAAGCGCAGCGGCGGTCTGTTCGACTACGATATCTATTTCTTCTTTTGAGATGACCAAAGGAGGGAGAAAACGGACCACCGTATTGCCGGCGGGAAGCGCCAGCACGCCGCGTGCCATGAGACTTCGGAGCACCGGGGTAGATTTCCCCTTGAGTTCCACACCGATCAAAAGCCCCATTCCGCGGATTTCTCGTACGTTGGGCGTACGGATTTTTTCCAACTGCGCCCGAAAATAAACACCGTTTTCCTGCGCGTGTTTGGCCAGCCTTTCTTCGCGGATCACTCCAATGGAGGCAAGTGCCGCCGCGCAGAGAACGGGATTGCCGCCGAATGTGCTGCCGTGCGACATGGTGGGTACGGCTGCGGCGGCGGCGGTACACAGCGTCGCGCCCATAGGAAGCCCGCCGGCCAGCGCCTTGGCGATACACAGCAGGTCGGGTTTCAAATCGTAGTGATCGCAGGCAAAAAGACGACCGGTTCTGCCAAGCCCGGTCTGTACCTCGTCTACGATAAACCGAGCGCCCCGCAAACGGCACAGCGCCTGCACACCGGCGAGATAGTCGCCGTCTCCGGGACGTACACCGCCTTCGCCCTGTACCACCTCAAGCAAGACACCCGCCGTCTTGTCCGTAATCGCCGCGTCCATCGCCCCAAGATCGTTGTACTTGACATGCGAAAACCCGGGAACCAGCGGCTCGAACGGCTCTCGGTATTTGGGGTTCCACGTGGCGCTCAACGCGCCAAAGGTACGACCGTGAAACCCTCGCATCGCGGCCACGATCTCGGTGCGACCTGTGCTGGCGCGCGAGTTGCACAGATAGACGTGTACCAACCCTTCTGGCGCGATCTGCACAAGCGTTTCGAGCAATTTGGCACGCACGTCGTTGTGAAAAACTTCGGGACATACCGACAGACGACTTGCCTGTTCGGCTATCGCCGAGACCAGCGCGGGATGACAGTGGCCGATGTTGGCCGTTCCTTGCCCCCCCACACAGTCGATGTACTCGCGACCCTGCTCGTCCCAGACACGCGCGCCCAGCCCACGCACGATCACTACTTCACGTTTGGGAATGACACCCGTCGAATATCGGTCTTCCGTAGCAAGATAATCCATAACCACCCCACCCTACCCTTCCTTCGTCGCTTTTATCACGGTTCCCTGCCCGCCCAGGGCGGCGGTGATACAACCCGGAGTACGTCCGTCGGCCAACACGACCTCCTTTACTCCTTCGTCGAGCGCTTCCTGCGCTCCTAAGAGTTTCTTTTTCATCCGCCCCTGCGCATAGGTTTCGATGGCTTGGGCAATCCCCTCTCGGCTCAACTCGCGGACCAGCGAGGACTCGTCGTTTACGTCCTTGAGAAATCCCGGTGTGTTGGACAGGATGATAAGGCGGTCCGCACCCAGCGCATTAGCGATCACCGCTGCGGCGCGGTCGCCGTCCACATTGATGGCCTCGCGCTCATGACTGATGGCCAGTGGGCTGATCACCGGCAGATACCCGGCATCCAGCAGAAGACGAAGCAAACCGGCATTGGCCTTCTCGACCTTTCCGGTAAAGTCGTCGTGTAGCACTTTGGTTTTTCCCTCTTCGACGATACGGATCGAGGGTTTTCGCCTGCCTTCGAGCAGACGACCGTCCACACCGCTCAGCCCCACCGCGTTGACCCCAAACTGCTGGAGTTTTTCGACGATACGGGTATTGAGTTTTCCGCAGTAGACCATGGCAAAGATGTCGAGCGTTTCCCGATCCGTGTACCGGCTGGTATAGCCCGATGGCGAAGTGACCATGCGCGGCGGTTTGCCAAGCTGTTCCGATATCCGGTTGAGCTCGTCCGACGCGCCATGTACGAGTACCACCGGTTCGGTCTGACGCGCCAGATCTTCGAGCACATAATCGAGGTTGATGCCTCGGCTGCCGCCGATTTTTACGACGAACACGGAAATTCCTTTCGACCGTTAAGGATTTCCACGAGGTCCGTACGCGAAACCGTCTGCTGGACGCTATCGGCCATGCGCCGAATCGTCACGGTTCCGGCGGCGATTTCGTCGGTGCCGAGGATAAGCGTAAAATCGGTGCCGAGACGGTCCGCATTTTTCATCTGGGCCTTCAGACTCCGGTTTTCCCACAGTGCCGTCGTGCCGATGTTCTGTCCCCTAAGTTCCTGTGTAAGGGCCACGGCGGCGGCTTTGGCCTCCCGGCCGAGATAGGCTACGCACACGCGCGGGCCGGACAGCGCAGGCGGCGTTATGCCCTCGCTTTTCATGGTCAAAATGATCCGCTCGATACCCGAAGCAAAACCGATCGCCGGGGTGGACGGACCACCGATCATCTCGATGAGTCCGTCATAGCGGCCACCGCCGCACACGGCGTTTTGCGCGCCGATGCCCTGCGCCCAGACCTCGAAGACCGTCTTGGTGTAGTAGTCCAGCCCGCGCACCAGACGGTGATTGACCCGGTAGGGCCGCGCAAGCGCGTCGAGATAGGACCGCAGTTCGGCAAAATGTCCGTCGCATTCGGGGCAAAGAAAATCGAGTATACGCGGCGCGGCCTCGATCAGCGGTTGACAGGATTCGTTTTTGCAGTCGAGCAACCGAAGCGGGTTTCGGTGGAGCCTGCGCCGACATTCTTCGCAAAGCGTGTCGACCCGATCGGCGTAATACGACTTCAAACGGTCGAGATAACCGGGGCGACAGACGGGACACCCGGTGCTGTTTACCTGAAACGAAAGCCCCCTGATTCCCATGTCCTCGTACAGATGCCATGCCACGAGCATCACCTCGAGATCGATTGCGGGGTCCTGACTGCCGACCACTTCCACGTCGATCTGGAAAAACTGCCGGAACCGTCCGGCCTGCGGACGTTCGTAGCGGAAAGCCGGACCAATGGCGTAAAAACGCATCGGCTGCGGGCGACCGTGCAGACCGTGTTCCGCGTATGCCCGGCAGATGCCGGCCGTAAACTCCGGTCGAAGCGTCATACTGTCGCCCCCGCGATCGGGAAACGTATACATTTCCTTTTCGACGATATCGGTCGTATCGCCTACCCCTCGTTCGAACAAGGCCGTTTCTTCGAATACGGGCACTTCGATCTGCTCATATCCGTAAAGCTGGCAGACATGGTGCGTCCGGGCCACCACATGCCGCCAATAGGCTTGCTCTTCAGGGAGAATATCGTATGTACCCTTGGGGGCCTGAAATTTCATACCCATCCTCGTTCCGATAATCCTACGGATGCAATCCGGGGAATTCGAGACCGGTACGCTCGTCCCACCCAAACATGATGTTGAGGTTCTGGACCGCCTGACCTGCGGCGCCTTTTACCAGATTGTCGAGCGCGCCCATCACCACCAACCGGTCGGTGTGCGGATCGCGTTCGAACCCGATGTCGCAGTAATTGGTTCCGGCCAAGGTCTTGGGTTCGGGATAACGATAAATACCCTGCTGTTCTTTAATGATCCGGATAAACGGCTCTTTGTCGTAGGCTTTGCGATAAATGCCCCAAATATCCTTTTCCGTCTGTCCACCCGTTACAAAAGTATGCGCCGTAATCAGGATGCCCCGGACCAGCTCGATGGCCGTACCTGAAAAATGAATCTCCGGTCGCGTACCGAAATCGAGTTCCTGAAGCATTTCGGCCGTATGTCGGTGACCGGTAGGTTTGAACGACCGGACCGCTCCGCTCCGCTCCGGGTGGTGCGACGACTGGTCTGCCTTGTTGCCACCGGCGGATGAGCCTATCTTGCCTTCGATAAAGATGCGTGACGGATCGACCGCTCCGGCTCTGAGCAGTGGGGCCAGGGACAGGATAGACGCGGCGGCTAGACATCCGGTACAGGCGATATGACGCGCCGTGCGGATTTCCTCTCGATTCAATTCGGCCAGACCGTAGACAAACCGCCCAAGCCACTCCGGATGCGGATGGTCGTGTCCGTACCAGATCGGGTAATCCGCGGGGTTTCTGAGCCGGAAATCGGCGCTCAGGTCGAGGATACGCTCGCCAAGCCCTAACAGTTCGCCACATCGCTCCATGGCCGCGCCGTGCGGAAGACAAAGACACAGCACGTCACAGGGTTTCAAATCGGCCATGGACGAAAATTTGAGACCCGTAATCTTTCGAAGGTTGGGGTGCGCGCGACCAACCAACTTGCCGGCAAGGCTTTCGGACGTTACCTGCTGGATTTTTACATGGGGATGAAACAGCAAAAGACGAAGCAGTTCACCTCCGCCATATCCGGAGGCGCCTACGATGGAAACAGTAATCATGATTCGGCCACCCTGATCAGATAATCTACGATCTTACCCGGAATGTCTACGCCGGTAGGCTCTATGGAGTTCCGGAACTCCATGGTGTAGTTGACTTCATTGACGACGATGCGGCCATCCATTTCGAAAAGGTCTATGGCCACCACACCGCCACCTACCGCCGCAGCCGCGCGGTTCGAAGCATCGGCGATTTCATCGGTAACTTCGCATTTGGAGGCTTTTCCGCCCCGCGCCGTATTCGTCTTCCAATGTTCGGACGTCCGGTAAATGGCGCAAATCGTCTCTCCGTCCACCACAAACGAGCGGATGTCGCGTCCGGGCTTGCGGACATACTCCTGAATGTAGAATACGGAATGGTGATACGAGCCGAGCGTTTCCTTGTGTTCGAGCAACGACTCGGCCGCATTGCGGTCGTCTATACGGGCGATAAGCCTTCCCCATGAGCCTATGGCCGGCTTGACCACGGCGGGGTAGCCCATCTCTTCGATCGCATCGAGCGCCGATTCGGCGGTAAAGGCGATACGCACCTTCGGTGTCGGAACACCGTTTTCCAGCAACGCCATGGTCGTCAGAAACTTGTTGCCGCAGACACGCGCCACTTCGTAAGTGTTGACGGTTTTGATCCCGCGTCCGTTGAGTAGCTTGAGCGCGTACAGCGCCCGTGAATGGTTGATACATCGCTCCAGCACCACGGAACACTGATACCGGTCGCTTTCAAGATCGAATATGATCTCGCGGTCGTCCAAACGTTCAAAAGTGATGCCCCGACGCGCTGCCGCATCGAAAAGCAGTTTCTGTTCCTTTGTAACGATGGAGAGCAACATTCCGAATTTCATCCGCCGCCTCCGGCGTTTACCGTGTCCCGAACATAATCGATGATTTTCTCCGCTATATCCACCCCGCAGAGCCGCGAAACTTCACCCAAGTCTCTGGCGTCTCCGATCTCGACGACATGCCAACCGTCTCTGGTCAAAATCATGTCGACCGCGGCTACCCCCCCGCCAAGCGCGGCAACGGCCCGCACCGCCATCTCGCCGAGCTCGGGGCTTACCGGATACGGTTGCACCAACCCGCCTTCTTCTACCGGTCGAATCCAGTGATGTGTCTGTACCGACAACGCCGCAACCGTCTCGTTGCCTACGACATACGCGCGTATGTCGTGACCCGGCGCTTCGATATGCTTCTGGATATAGAAAATCGAGTGATGATAGGTGCCCAGAATACGTTTGTGTTCGAGTACGGTTTCGGCGGTATACTTGTCCTGAATACGCGAAATCAACTGCTCTTTCGGGCCTTCCACAGGTTTCATCACCACCGGATAGCCCAACTCCTGCATGGCCTTGAGCGCGGATTCGGGCGTGAATGCCACCCGAACCGGCGGAATCGTTACACCATGCTGCTCAAGTGCCATCGAAGCAAGCAGTCGATTGGCATAGTTTTCTACAACCGACGCCCGGTTTACCGTCGGGATGCCCCAACTGCCCAGCGTGGTCAGCGCATATACCGCGCGGTGATGATCTACACTTCGCTCGATAGCTACGTCTACGTCGATATGTCGGTGTTCCAGCCGAAAAACAAGCTGGGTATTGTCGATCGGAACGACAGTTAGACCCTGACGGGAAGCCGCATCGATGAGCAGTTTCTCGTCCGTACGAACACGCGAATACACGATCCCTACCCGCATAGACGGTCCAGTCTGAAGGGCACTATCTTCCTTTCCGGTGTCATACAGGACATTCCGGCGAAAGCTGGCAACCCCCACCTAAATAAAAAGGGGAGCGTTCTTTCCGGATGGTCATTCCGGTAAAAGAGCCGAACTCCCCATGCGCATCGCCGACAGCATGACCCATCGGCAAGCCGTTCAATCGGTTATTCGCCCCAATCCTCTTCTTCATCGGGCGCTACGTCCAGTTCGAGCGGATTAACATTGACCACTTCCAATTCCGCACCGCACTCTTCGCACTCGACGATTTCCCCTTCGACCACATCGTAATCGAGTTCGATCGCCCCCCCACACTCCGGGCAGATTGCCATAGTTCTCAGTCCTCCCTTATGCGCCGGTGACGTTGTATATCCTGACCTGACAGCCGCTTAACTACGCCGTCCGCAATCTGGAACGCGGAAATATAAAACCCGCAATAGGTATGTCAAGCGGTTTTTACGACCTATCTTAAATGTCGCGCACCGGTTTATCGGTCAAAACCTGTCGGTGAAGGCACGAGCCAAATGCTGGCCGATATGCTATGGGTGATCTCGTTTATCGCCGATAAAAGCTCACTACCCGGTTCTCGTATCAGACCGGATGGGAGTGTCGAGACACCAAAGTCACCGCTCTCCTGCTCGACACGATAGACCTCGATGTTGCACCCCCGCTCGATCCGAAGCAAAAGCCCAGGAGATGGACCCGGCTCCCACTGTATGCCCGTGACCGTCACCGGCCCAAGCAAGGCGGAGATATCCAGCGCCTTTTCGGGAGTGGCGCCGATCGCGGTGTCGAGGAGACGCAAGGTCCCTGACGCCTCTACGTACGCCACCTTGGCGCCGTCGAAGGACAACGCCGCCACCCTTACCCGTGTGTCCGCGAGCAAACGCGGCGTTTGCTCCACATCGACCAGCGTGTCGGGTACGTCAAGCGAAAAACCACCGTAAAGCGGACCGTCCTCCAGATAGACAACCGCCGTTCCCGATGTGTTGCGGATCGCAGGATGGCCGTCGAGTACGACCGCCGAAGGCGCGGCAATGGCGATATGCGCCCTCGGCGAGGTGACACCGTCGGTCCGTACACCGGGAATCCGAACCAACCGGAGCACATTGGGAGTACCGTCGGGATCAAAGCGAATCATATAGACTGCCATTTCTTCAAATTGTGTGGAAGGCCCTCCCTCCCCCGAGGCCAATATCGCCCATTGCGTAGGACGAGTGGCATAGTAGAAATGCCGGATAAACGCCAAACGCTCTCCCGGAAAAGGACTGTCCGGTCGAATCACCGGATGATACCGCGCCGAAGCAAGGTTCTGGCTGGCGTCGACGACCGGCCCGACATCCCGGTCCGGATAGACCGCCCTACAACCGCATAGCAACAACAGAAGTCCTATCCTGCATATCTTCCAGTTCCCCATCTCCCCTGCCCCCCAAAATCTAAATGAATCCCGCCGCCCACTCAGGAAATTCTACCAATTTACCCCCAATCCCGCCCACAACGAACGTGACGGACCGTAAGAACGCTGTCGCTGGTCGAGCAACGGATTGTCGGGCTGTCCGGAAGTCTCGTAATAGCGTGGGTCTTGGATGCGGTAAATATTGGCTCTGTCGAGCAGGTTTTTTGCTTCGACAAACACGCTAAGAACAGCCGCCTCGGTGGATTTCCAACGCAGAGGATCGTCTATCCGGCCATCCAACGCCACATTCCACGGCCCAAAGCGGATCGTCGTATCCTCCGCATGCGGGGCGTATCGCCGGTATGGAGCGCCGCTTTGCGCATGAAAAACACCGGTCAGCGTCGCACCCGAAACAAGACGCAAAGCCGCTACAGCCGAAATCCAGTTTCGGCGATTCCAGAAGAAATCGACATACGGGTCGAAGGCGGTAAAATCGATCGGTTCAAGATCGGCCCTCGGCTGCTGCGGACGGTCTGACGGAGAGACAGGGCCGATTTCTCCGAGCCGCATATAGGCAAGTCTTCCCGACAGCCGAAGACGGGTATTCAGAAAAGGACGCATCGGACGCGCAACGAGGATGGTAATTCCGTGTTGTCGGCGAAACCCGGCATCCACACGGCCCCAGTACCCAGCGTAGCCGGAAAGCGTTTGCGGTAGGATATCCGGTCCGAATACCGGAACATGGCGCTCTGCATTTCCGTAAAAGAGGGTTATGTCTAACACGTATCGACTCCGGTTTACGCCAAGTCCGGCTTCCAGCCGCGTCACCCGCATAGGACGCTCGCTGACGACGGATCGATCCGTAAAAACCGAAGGAGCCGGTTCCGAACGGTTATAGAAGTCTTCAAGCAAGGGAAAACGGCGCATGACGTCATAGGTCAGATGCGCAGTAAAACGGCTATGAGGATAAGATACCAAAAAGGACGGGCTGGCCATCCACGCGTCTTGGGTATCCGCGCCTGCTTCGAGCAACAACCGACGCACCATGTCGTTCACAAGGGTACGGTCGCCGGGAGTTTGGTATACGTCCCGCCAGCGCGTATGGCGGAGTCGGTAAGTATCGTAGCGGATTCCCATTTGCATGGTCAGCGCACCAAATCGGAGGCGGTCGTATGCGTAGACCGCGTATTCTGCGGGGCAACCGTCAGGTCGTATGCGTAGACTATCTCCAGCGGACGCCAAGACTGACGCCGATGGAATCTGTGAAAGGCAGTTTCGACGCCGACGGTAATGTGATGAATCTTACGCCAAGCAAACCCAATATCCCCGCCCGCCGAGAGCGTCCGAAACACGCTATCGGCCGTAAAAAAGGCACGCATCGAAGCGGGAAGAACACCGCTTATAAAGGGGGGATGAACCTGTGCTGCAACCCGGATCGAGTCGGGTGCGCTCGCCCATTGATCAGAAACAAGACGCACATAGCCTCGATGGAACGCTCCTGCGCCTCGTTTTCCTTCTACGGCCAGTTCTATACCATCGGTTTTGGCACGCCATCGGTTGAGGTCTTCAAGTATATATCGCGCTCGGTCCGTATACACACGGTTTCGGTCTCCCAAATACCGCCATCATCGGAGGCAAGAAGCTTTAGCGTGGCACTGTGGCGGGTTTTCAAAGGTAAGGATACGGTGGAAAAGGTTTCTATTCGTGTCGTTTTTTGGTTGGGATATGGCCCCTGCTGTTCCTTATAGCGGGCGAGCGTCTGGAATCCGAAGACATGCGTCGGTGTCGGACCGTATTCGAGACGCAAAGAGGCGCGCTGCGAATTTTTTGTCGCGCCGTTTGCGTCATAGCGATACGTGGTGGAGGGATTGGGGCGAAAAGGATGCCATTGCGGAGCCTCTTTGATCTGACGGAGCAGGTCGCGCAACAGAGCATCCTGAAAAAACGGGCGGTAGATGTTTTCGCCGGGATGATTCAGCGGGGTAAGGGTGCGGGTGTATTCGAACGATCCTTTAAAGCGGTCACCCGACAAAAGCGTTTGGGGCTGGCCGGACAGATCGGCGTACCGAGTGAACAGCGAATCGGCCAGCAGCCACATTTCGCCTGTGGAGAGCGTATCCGGAGGAAGCGGATGAGACGTTGCGGCGGATACGGGACAAAGAAACGCACAGACAAGAACGAGACGTCGAAAATTCATACGTTTTCCAGCGATGGACACCCCGTCCGCTTGCTGCGGGGTAGTAGTTAATACGCCGGACGATCCTGAGAAACACGTATCGAAAACCTGTTCAATAAACAAAACCGGTCGAGTTGCCTCGACCGGTCGGGTGGGGTCTGCGTGGGGAGCGCGGTTTATTCGGTTTCCGGCGACCCCGTGTCTTCCATGTCTTGGGCGTCCAGCATGCCGCCTACGTCCTCTTGGGTTTCGTCGTCTTCCTCTTGGACCGCGATACGGGCTACATCGACGACCTTGTCGCCTTCGCTCACGTTGATCAAACGAACGCCCTGCGTATTTCTGCCTATGGTCCGCACCTGACGGATGGGAAGTCGGATGACCACGCCCTTTGCGGTAATGATCATAAGTTCGTCATCATCTACGACTTCCCGGATCGAGACGACCTGACCGTTGCGTTCGCTCGTTTTGACGTTGATTACGCCTTTGGCGGCGCGGCGGGTCAGGCGATAGTCTCCGATTTCGGTACGTTTTCCGAATCCGTTTTCGGTTACGCACAGCAACGTGCCGTCGCGCCGCACCACGACCATGCCGACTGCGATGTCGTCGTCGCTCAGGTTGATCCCCCGAACACCTTGGGTATCTCTTCCCATGTCGCGGACGTCGCTTTCGTGAAACCGTATGGCCAGTCCGTTTCGGGTAGCGATGACGATGTCGTTGTTACCGTCTGTAAGACGGGCGTCAATAAGTTCGTCTCCCTCGCGGATCGCGATCGCGGCGATACCGGTACGCCGCGGGTTTCCGTATGCGGACAGCACCGTCTTTTTTACGTTGCCTTCCCGGGTGATCATCATGACGTAGTGCTGGTCGTCAAACTCACGGATGGGCAAAAACGCGGCGATCTTTTCGCCTTGTTCGAGTTCGAGCAGGTTGACGATGGCCTTTCCGCGTGCGGCCCGGCCTCCTTCGGGTATTTCGTATACTTTGAGCCAGTAGCATTTGCCGCGATTGGTAAAAAAGAGGATATAGGTATGCGTCGAAGCGATAAAGAGATGTTCGACAAAATCCTCTTCTTTGGTGGTCATTCCGGTAACACCCTTGCCACCGCGTCCCTGTCGGCGATAGGTATCCACGCGAAGCCGCTTGATATAGCCGGTGTGTGAAATGGTAATGACCATATCTTCGTCGGCGATGAGGTCTTCGATGCTGAACTCTTCGCTTTCGTCCATGATCTGGGTGCGGCGGTCGTCGCCAAAGCGGTTTTTGAGGTCGATCATCTCATCTTTGATGATCTGCATCCGGCGCGGCTGGTTGCCCAGGATGTCGCGAAGATCGCCGATTTGGGCGACAAGCCCGGTGTATTCCTCTTCGAGTTTGGTGCGTTCCATGCCGGTCAACCGCTGGAGACGCATGTCGAGGATGGCATCGACCTGAAGTTGCGACAGATTGAACTCTCCGGTCAAAATGGAGGCTGCCTCGTCACCGTCTGCGGCGGCGCGCAGAATCGCGATCACGCGGTCTACGTTCTGAAGCGCGATACGTAGCCCTTCAACGATATGGGCGCGATGTTCGGCTCGGTCGAGGTCGAATTGCGTTCTGCGGACCACGACCTCGTGCCGATGGTCTATAAAATGCTGAATACACTCTTTGAGGCTCAGTACACGCGGACGACCGTCCACCAGCGCAAGCATGATGACCCCAAAGGTCGTTTCCATCTGGGTCATTTTGTAAAGTTGGTTGAGGACGATATGGGCGGGCACGTCGCGCCGTACTTCGATAGCGACCCGAAGACCGTCGCGGTCGGACTCATCCCGCAGATCGGTGATCCCTTGAATTTTTTTGTCCCTGACCAGTTCGGCGATTTTTTCGATCAGGCTGGATTTGTTGACCTGATAGGGGATTTCGGTAATGACGATGGTTTCCTTGTCGCCTTTTTGATGTTTTTCGATATTGGCACGCGCACGTACTTTTACTTTGCCCCGGCCTGTGCGGAAATACTCGTAGATTTCGCGTCTTCCGTGGATGATCGCCCCTGTGGGAAAGTCTGGCCCTTGGATATGCCGTGCCAATTCCGGCAGATCGATGTCGGGGCGGTCGATGACGGCCGCGATGGCGTCTACCACTTCGCGCAGGTTGTGCGAGGGCAGGTTGGCGGCCATCCCCACGCCGATGCCGAGCGAACCGTTGCACAACAGGCTGGGAAATTTGGCGGGCAAGACCGTCGGTTCGTCTTTTGACTCGTCGTAGTTGGGCATGAAATCGACGGTATTTTTTTCGATGTCTTCCAGCATTTCCATGGCGATCCGAGACAGCCGTGCTTCGGTGTAACGCATGGCACCGGGCGGGTCGCCGTCTACCGAGCCAAAATTGCCCTGCCCGGTGATTTGGGGATAACGCATGCTGAAGCTCTGGACCATGTGGCTCAGCGTGTCGTAGACGGCCAGATCTCCATGGGGGTGGTAATCGCCGATGGTCTGCCCGACGATCTTGGCGCATTTGCGCGTTGGCCGACCGGGGGTAAGATTGAGATCGCGCATGGCGGTCAGAATGCGGCGCTGAGACGGCTTGAGACCGTCGCGCACGTCCGGAATGGCACGTGAGACGATTACACTCATGGAATAATCAAGATACGAGACCCGCATCTCGTCTTCGATATAGACCGGCTCGATATGGTCGCGTTGTTCTACTGCCATAGTTTCCCCTTATAGTTTTTCGAAGGACGGGAGGTCCGTCTTAGACGGACGGCCGTCTAATGAAGATCGAGGTTTTTGACAAAGAGCGCGTTGCGTTCGATAAAGGTACGTCGCGCCTCTACGTTATCTCCCATGAGCACCGTAAATATCTGGTCGGCGGCCACAGTATCTTCGAGGGTGACGCGCAGCAGGGTACGGCGCTCCGGATCCATGGTGGTCTTCCAGAGTTCTTCGGCGTCCATCTCGGCCAGCCCTTTGTAGCGGGAAACGGTCAACCCATCCTTGCCCACATCCAGCACGGCGTCGACAAGAGCCTTGCTACCGGTCACGATCTTTTCGAATTTGTCGGTTTTGACTTTCACGGGTTCGAACAAGGTGGAACGGAGACGCAGAAAAGTGCTTCTCAGGTTATCATAGGTCACCGGATCAAAAAGTTCTTCTACGGTAGGTGCGGTGGGTTGTCCGTTTTTGCCGTTTTTGCCGTTTTCTTCGTGCGTCTTGAATTCGTCGGTATCGAATAGCGTTGGGGGGTTTTGCTGATTCTGCTCGTCGCGGGCTGTCTGCGCTCGGTCGAGAACTTCCTGTCGATAGGCTTCGTAGCGGGAACGGTCTTCGAGCAGACGTAGGATCGTATCGCGGCTAATCCCCATCTTGGCCAGTCGGTCCACATGCTCATCGAAATCCATCATACCGCGCAGATGCTGAGCCAGTGGTTCGTTGGAAAGGCTTCGTCCACCGTTGAGTTCAAGGGTAACGCGGTTTACGCTCAAACCAAGCAGGTATTCACT
>VGJU01000076.1 GCA_016867335.1 Candidatus Zixiibacteriota bacterium
CAACAGGGTCGTTTTACCAGCGCCAAGGAATCCGGTCAGTACGGTTACCGGAACCGGTTTATCGGCAATTAGATCGTTCATAGGCACCTCATGGAATCGGTGTGCGTTCGTTGCAGCGCAATCGCCGGACAACAACCCGCCCCGCCGGGAAAGGGAAGCGACTTTCCCGGCGGGTGAGCGCTCTAGGACGCCAGACGGTAATGCTGTGATACGGCACGGTCTTTTCTCCGGTAATAAACAGGTAGAAAATATCGTGTTTATTCCATGAAACAGGCCCAAGGCCCTGCGTCTGACGATTGCCTTTACTGTTGTCGGGACAGCGCTATGAATACAATGGATGTTGACGAGAGGAGGAGTTGCAGGGAGGCGCGCGAGGCGAATGGTCAAGCGATGAAACCGCATGGAGGAAGGATTCCCGGACAACGGGAGAACGTCCTGGAGAGAAGTCCGGATCAGGTGGGGGAAGATAAAGAGGGGCGGAGTACGTCTGAACCGTCCGGCAGGAAAGGCAGAGCGCCTCATCGCCGGAAACCGTGAGAGAGGCCTCGATCATTACTGCTGCGATCGGGTCGAGCAACCGTACGAACGTCCGCTGGCAGGTGTGTGTGAATGAACTACTAGTCAATCCGGGCATATAGGTCGTCAGCAGAACCAGGGAAAACAGCAGAGCGCGCGGTGTTTTTCGCATGAAGTATGCCTTACGATCACCCACAGTTTTTACAGATGCCGTCAGCCGTCAGAAAATAGGAATGCAGGCGATAGCCTTCGGGTAGCATGAGGTTGTTCAGGGCAACTGACGACAAACAGGAGACTCGCTGGCAGGCTAGACACTTGAAATGGAGATGCTCAGAGGCTCCCGGGGAGGAACCGGTCTGCGCCATATCACCGAGAGCGTACCGTTCCAATCCGGAACCGTCCACTACTCTGTGGACCAGACCGTTCTTGAGGAAGGCACGCAGCGTTCGGTAGATTGTCACCCGATCACAGGCTCCGTTGACTGCTTTCTCGACATCCGTATGAGAGAACGCATAGCCCATTTCCGTTGCCTTGCTGAGAATCATGGAGCGAATTCTGGTGGGACGAAGATGAAACTGGCGCAGGGTCTGCGCCATGTGAAGGCTCATGCCGACGTCTCCGGTAACGAGTGGACCAGGTTGCTTCAAATAGATTACGAGTCAGCGAAATCGACAGCGACCTGCTGACATTCGAAAGATAGGGTATTTTGAGGCTTTGTCAACCCTTTTTGCAACTTTGTTGCATTATTGGCGTCCTGCTTGCTGCTACCATTCCACCTTGATTCGAAGACCTGCTCCATCCGGAAAAACCATCGGTGTCATCCGGAACCGACGAGGCGTCTGGACGGGTTCACCAGGGTTCACCGTCGCAGTCGCCTCCCAGGCAAGATACCAGCCGAGGAAGCACTGGGACAGGTAATGTGCATTGTCGTTGAGTCGTGAAAATGCCGTCAGAGTAGAAACAACGTAGAACGGATATCGGAGGAAGGGGCCGTTAAGCCGTGCCAGAGTAAGGAATGGCGTCGCGCCAATGAAGGCGTGGCCGCTCACACCATTGTCGTCCTGCAGCGGCCTCCATCGGGAACCCCTGCGTCTCTCTCCTGGTCGTGATGCGCCGGTAAGACGCTGGGCCAGCAGCAGTGCGGGAGCACCGACAAGGAAGGCGCGCGCCGTGCGGCTTCCCCACGTTCCTACAGCCGTCAATCCGTTTTCGCTCGTCAGGACATGACTGAAGGCGGTCCCGGCAAGAGAAAGTGGAATGAGATAGGCACCTTCCCCGAAGGGTTTCATCCAGCAGGCCAGGCGATCCAGACTGGCGTTACGGAAACAACGCTGGTAGACACCCTGTACCGCGCCATCTGCCCACGTATTGGCGAAAGCACCTCCGATCCCGAATACAATGCCCATCCGCGACAACCGCGCAGTGGAATAAAACTGTTGGCAATCCTGTGTAACGACACTGAGCGGATGGGGTAGCGCAGGATGCGCCGTCCCGTAAATGGCAAGCGTGGTGAACAGCAGTAGCGGAACGAGCTGGAAGAACAACGAAAAGGGTTTTCGGCACCGTGGCATTCGAATCATGGCACGGCGAAGACGGTAACCTGACCCGAGGCATCCCCGACAGCCAGGCTCCGATCGTCGGGCGACCACGCGAGCCGGGAGACTTCCGTTTCAAGACGGATCTGTCTGTGCAGGCTCTGGCTGGTCGCGTCTTTCCAAATGGCGACATATCCGTCCAGACTGGCGGAGGCCAGCCGTTTGGATCGATTCTGAAAAGCCACTGCGGTCAAAACATCCTGATGAAAGCGCAACATGGTCGGTCGCGTTCCGGCTGGTCCCTTGCCGGAGCAATCCCAAACCACCACAGCTTTACCGCCGCCGGTCGCCAGATATCGACTGGTCGCGTTCCATGACAACTCTCGGACCTTAGTCTCATAGCCCGACATTTGCAGGTCCTGACCGGTATCCGTGTACCAGAAATGAACGGTAGCGTCCTGATCACCAGTGACGATGAAACGCCCATCCGGACTCCAGACGGTCACCAGGCTCGATCCTTTCCACTCGAAACGGACCTGCCGGGCGTCCTTGGCATCCAACAGCGTGAGGCCGCCATACGCGGCAGCAGCGAGGATATTGCCGTCCGGCGCCCAGGCAATATCGGCTACCGTGCTCTCGAAGGCCTTAGTCGAGCTGACCTGGTCACCGGTTGTGTTCCAGAAACGCACTTCTCTTCCCGCTGCCGTTGCCAGCCAATCGCCATTCGGAGACCATGCGGCACATTCCACCCACGAAGCGCCACCATCGAGGTTAAACAATTCCTGCCCGCGCATGGCATCCCAGACACGGGCCTTGCCGTCCTGACCGGCGCTGGCGAGCAGGAGGCCTCTCGGATGCCATGAAAGTGCAGTCGCGCCGAATCTGTGTCCCTCAAGATCATGAATCTTGGACTCACTCAGGTCGAATACGACCACGGAACCGCTGATTGCAGCGGTCGCGAGTCGTTTACCATCCGGGGACCAGGAAAGGCTGTTGACATAGTCGCCGATCCTGCTCTGAAAATAAGGATCGAGCCCCTGTTTTGTGTTAACCAACATGGCAGGTCCCTTTCAATTTAGACCGAAAAGAAGTAAGGCAGCTTGAACACCGCCTGCTGAAGAGATTGGCCGACCGCCCCAGAGCCAGTAGGACGGCTATCGTTCAATACGAAAAAGAGATAAGACAGTGGTGCAATTTCCCATGCCAGACGTGCATTCCATGCGCCCTGCTTCAACACGCTGTTGTACTGATAGAAAGCCACCAGTTGCAGACGCGGGTTGAGCGCCAGACGGGCCTCCGGCGCAACCAGGTGGGTCACTTTCGTCTCATTGAGCGCCCCCAGACCATCGGCTACATTCGCGCTATACTGGACGGAAAATCCGACATGCGGTGTCGGTTGAGCCTTTCCGGTGACCTTGAGGGAAGTCAACCGACCATTGAAATAACCCCCGGTATCCCCACTGATGGAAGCTGAGAGGGCGCTGGAAGGATCGGACGACAGGGAAAAGGCGGCGCGGGCGCAGCGGTATGGGCCCGGAGCGATTGTAACTCCAAGAGGTGAAAACGGAGAGGACAGGTTCAGCCAGTGGTATTCCGCTCCTGCCCAGAAGGAACTGCCGTTCTGAAACACTATGAACACAGGAAAGGTCGCCAGGCGTCCCTGACGAAACGCCCCCGTCGATACAGTATGGTACACTTCAAAGCTGAAATCCGGCTCAAAGGCACGGATGAACGCCGGTTTCCATTTGGGACGCCAGTCAAAATAGGAAAGGCTGGTCACCACCATCAGGTCTTTGTCGATGACAAATCCCGTGTCGGCTTGGTATCCTCTGGTAACTACTCCGGCTCTGGCACGGGTAAAAAACCAGCCCGGCCTGTACTGGACGAATCCGAAGGCGGCAAGGCCATCGCCGGAAGTGCCTTCGGTAAGTGAACCGGAAACCATGCCACCGATCGCAAGGGATTCTTTTGGTCGAAAGAAGGCGTCGGTCGCTACAACGGTGTTCGTCAGTCTTTTGCTGTTTCCGCCCTCGCTGCCCCATCGGTTGGCAATCAAGACGCCGGTATGGCCATTTGCACCCAGGTTGCGTGAAAATCGTCCGATGGAAAACAGACTGGCAGGCGCGGCTCCGGTTGCACGCTGGTGGATCACAAGGCCACCGAAATTGTTGGCTGTTGACCGTGATGTGAACCGAATCCCCGCGTCGATGGCCGCAGGCGCAGCATTGGCGTCCGGACCGATGCGGCGACTGAAAAATGGCTCGATGGTCCGGTCCCAGCCCACCCTGAACAGACTGGCGTTTTCAAGAAAAAACTGACGACGCTCCGGGAAAAAGACGGAAAAGCGGGACAGGTTAATGACCTGACGGTCCACATCGGGCTGGGCGAAATCCGTGTTGATGGTCAAATCAAGCGCGGTGTTCGAGGTGATCGCCCACTTTGCGTCGCCGCCGATCTGCGGATTCAGCGTACTTCCCCCATTGCCCCGTTCGTTTTTCGTGACGACATAGGGTTGCACCCTCAGATTGCGTGACGGTGGGGGCGGTTCCAAACCTACAACACGGCCAGCGTAGGACATTCTATACGGACTGTACTCCCGTGGCCAGGGCGCCCAGGCACTCTGCTCGTTGACCCGACGCGCAGTGCGGTAAAAGTTGACGCCCCATTCGGTCGCGGATGTGGCATTGTACCGTAGCGCCTGCCACGGAATCGCCAGTTCAACGGTCCATCTGGTCCTTCCAATGGTGGTTCTGACCATCCATCGCTCGTCCCAGTTGGTATCCGTAATCGTGTCGTTGAGAACCTGCAGGTCTCGCTGAGCGCCAAACGGGTTGACCTGAAACGCAACCGCCATCCGGCGATCACCTATCGGATCGAGGCTAACGCCAAAAACATCAGTCGTGGAAAAATCAAAATCCCGCTTCATATCCGGCGTGCGAACGCCGACGGCCCCGGATGAATCATGGCAGATCGCGCCGATATACAGGTATTCGCCATTGAACAGCAGTCGGACTTCAGTATCGAATCTTGCCGGTTCACCTTGCCGGGGCTTAATCTGACGAAACTGGCTAATTGTCTCTGTTGTTGACCAGTCAGGTTTGTCCAGGACGCCATCGATTCGAATGGGGTGGGTGGCACGATTCGCATGGATTAAAGCCCTGGTTGCGGGTTGCTCCTGCGCCACTGCCGAACTGACTATTACGAGCCACAGCGCCGCGCCTGACAACCGTACTAATAAACTTTGACGCTCAAAAGTCGCCCCCCCGAGGTTCATGTCAGCATCCTTTCGATGAGGGTCACCGCTTCCATTGCACCAATGCCGGTGGCTATCAGGAAGACCTGAGCGAAGTGAGCCGTCATCGCCGTGCGGTAGTGGAGCATGGGCATGAAGTCTGAAACGGCGATGTAAATAAATCCGCCGGCTGCCAGGGGTAAGAGATAGACGAGCGCACCCTCGAACAAGACGCCAAATACCAGGGTCGCCACCACGCCGAGCACGCAGGGTAGTGTGCACAGAAAATTCAGCCAGATCGCCCGACGTGGGGTGTAGCCGCCGAAGATCAGTGAACCCACATCTCCGATTTCCTGCGGGATTTCGTGGATGATAATCGCCAGGGTTGTTGTCACGCCCAGCGCGGGGCTCGAATAGAAACTGCCGGCGATCAGCATGCCGTCGACAAAATTGTGTACGGCATCGCCGATCAGATTCATTTTGGCGCTGGGTGATACGGCTTCCTGTTTGACCGAAGGGAGGTCGTGGTCGTGGCGCCACCGGACCACTTTTTCTATAAGGAAAAACAGGACGATCCCCACGGACGTAAACAAGCCAATTTCGGTGACCGAGTTAAGTCGGACCACCGCGTCCGGAATAAGATGGATAAAAGCATCGCCAAGAAGGACGCCTACCGCGAGACTCACTAAAAATGGAACAAACCGTTTTAGCTGGTTATCACTCATGAAAAGAGTGAACACGCCACTGAACGCTACACTGCTGACGGCCAGACTGGCTGTTATCGCGTAAACCCATATTTCCATTATGCTCCTACTTTTTAACCTGCTCGACTTCGTTCATAGTATAGAACATACCCATAGGATATGGGCCTGATAAGACGTTTACCTTACGCTTTCCTTTTATGAAGATGGGGCGAAGTGTATACGAGATCGGCGTTTTTGCATTAATTTCGATGACGCTTTCAGGACCGGCAGGCTTGGTTCCCACTTGTTCAAATTTGCGGATGTCCGTCAGTTTGTATGAGCGTGATTCATGATGCTTCGTGTCACGCCAAACGCCTGTTGAATTGACGTCCAAAACCTCTCATCCGTGGCGACCTGTTGTGGCGTCAACGCGCCGGTTGCCTGCGGAGCCGCTTCTACACGCCGCAACAGGTCAGGACCAAACAGACTCCCAAGAGAGGCTATGCCCTCCGCGCCACCGAACTGCCCCAGGAAGTCCCGGCGCCCTGTCAGCAAAGTCTCTTCACCCTTCTCTTTTCTTTTGTTTGATTCATCACTCATAATTGGCCATCTCGAAGATTGATTGGGACAAAAGCTATTCTGAAAGGGGATAGCGACGAAGTCGGACAATGGCGATCCATCCAATCAAACACGCTGGAAGGATCAGACCAAACAGGCTGGTAATCGCCTTTCCGATAACGGCACCCGAGGATTCTTCGACAAAAGTAAACCGGGGCATGGCTTCGATATCCGCGCTGGTCAGCCTAACGCGCTGAAAGATCTTCGGGATGAAAAAAGACTGCCATTCACGATGAAACGCATCGACCTGATTGAGAAAATGACGGTATCGGGCTACGCTCGTTCCGGAAAGGACGTTCAACGCCTCCTGCGCCACAATAGCCGGAGAGACGAAGCGCCATTGGTCCACCCATGCCTGCTGTCTGATCAACTGTTCGTCATACCGGGCAAGGACGGGTTGTATCTGGCGTTCGACCTCTTCTTGAGCCGCATAGGAACGGGTAGCGAAATCGTTCAAATTGATAGCGCCTTCCGGGACAAGTTCGGGATGATCTTCATAAAATTTTGCCAGCAGCCTGCTCCCTTTTGCGTTCGCCTCGGTAGAGGCTGCCCGTATGGCCTGAACGAGTTCTACACGTGACGGGACCGGATAGAGCGTCGTCACGGCAATGGTAACGAACGAGGGAATGACTACCACGAAAGCCAGCCAGACGCCGATCGACACCAGCGCATTGGCGCCGGAGCGCATTCCGAAGGCGTTGACGACCATTACCACGCTGAACCAGAACAGGCCATACGCCATGACCATCCCGGTCCACAGCGTAAATCGCCAAAGCGACTCCGTGTTGGTTGGCGAAATGCCAACCAACAGCGCCCCGACACTTGTGAAGGCGACCGCAAGTAGAAGGACGACGATCAAACGCAGGCTTATCTTACCGAGCAGGTAGGTCCGCAGGGCGACTGGTTGAGAAAGCAACAGAGCCAGTGTTCCGTTTTCCCGTTCTCCGGAGAGGAGATTATAGCTGATCGCCAGAATGAGAAGGGGATACAGCGCGATCATGACGAACGCGAGATCGAATCGACCGGTCAGCAGATTCGTCGGGTTTTCGATTTCGTCATGGTTGATGATCGTGTCTTTGCTGCGGGTTGTCACTTTGAAATACGACGGATAGAGATCACTTTGACCGACGGTCAGCACTGCAAGAGCCGTCGTCGGCAGAAACGCGCTGCGAGTGCCGGCTGAGGCACCCACACTGGCTGCCGATCTCGGATCGGGAACGACCTTGTCGGCTTTTCCCTGTTCGAATGAAACCACAGCCTCTTTCAATTTTCCAAGTCGCTGAATCTCCTCTTCCTGGACGGCCTGCTGGATTTCCTGTAGAAAGCGTGTCCATGAGGTGCCATTGTGCAGACCGTAGATAACGATAAGAGCGAAGACTGAGACCAGGCCAGCGAGTGTCCTGTCAGAGACCAGCATTCTCCATTCATGTTTCATGATCCGCGTCAACATAGGTGTTTATCCCTGTCAGTCTGTTCGTATACGATTCGACGCAACCACCAGTGCGACAATCCCGGCAATGGCCCATACACCAATCAGGAGGACACTCGTGATCTGGTTTCCAAGAACCCACCGCACATCCGGCAGGGTATACTCGAAGGTCGGAACGGTTTTCCAGACTTCGGCGTTCACCATGTACGCGAAGTCCTGTTTCCCCGCGTTGTCAATCATGTGATCATTCATCTTTTTGACCAGCATCCGCCGATAGGATTCAGCCGCGCTGGCAAAATGGCTGTGCTGTTCAAAATCGGTTCCCGCCAGCCCCATCGACAGAGCGCGTACGGAAAGAACCGGCGCGACAAGCCCGGCAAGCTGGTAGGCGGCGTTCTGGTTCGTATACGTCTGCCAGAGCGTTCCATAGGCTCTGTCGAAGACTTCATTGCCGTACTCCTCATCCGCCTGCAACGCGATGCCGGCGAAATTGACCGGTAAATCTTCGATCCGACTTACCCCGTACTGCTTCAGTGTTTGTACCTTGAGCGCTTCATTGCGTTTGTCACGCGGGTTATGCCCGTCTACGCCGTTAGCGAGCGCTTTTTGCACGTCGGTGGCGAAAGCGAAGGCAGAAGGAGTGGGATAGAGTCTTTTGGCGATGTCCGTCACCGCTTTGGGCGCCAGAAGGCCATTGACGATCCAGAAGCCAAGCAGGATCAAGAGCGCCATGCGCGATGAAGCCGCTTGCGCCGAGACAGCAAGAGACACAACAATGAACACCGCAAAGTAGGTCAGATAAAGAAACCCCATCAACGCCATGCGGGTCCAACTGCCTGCCAACGCGCCCGTATCATCCGTCAGCGCAAGAGCCATAACCCCTAACACCGTTGCGGGAACAAGGATCGCCCCGAGCGCTCCAGCTACCCCAAGCGCCTTGCCGAGGGCCAGTACCCGCTTCCGGACGCCTAAGCTGAGAAGCTGTCTCAGGACGCCCTGTTCCCGCTCTCCCGCCAGCGAAGAAAAAGTCAGAAGGATGATCAGCAATGGCATCAGGAGTTGCAGCGCCATCGCGGCAGTCAGCTCACCGAATCGCCGCACGGCGGTCGCATCCTGTGCAGGTCGGAATTTGAACTCATTCTGCTTATGCGCTTCAAGCCAGACAGAAACACCGGTAAACGCGTCCACGCCCTGATCCACCAGCGACAGCGGGGTTCGCGGTTTAAAGGCGTACAGGCCGTAGTGCGCCGCCGAATGAGGACTTTTCTCTCCCTGGTTCAACCAGAACGCTCGCATGGCCTCCTGAGCCGTCCGATGCTGAGCGCTGACTTCCCGGTAGTTTTTCCAGCCCATCCCAACGGACGCCATCAACAATAACAGAACAAAAACTGCCGACCACCGGAACCGACCATCTCGAACCAATTCGGTAAACTCTTTACGAGCAATTCGCCACAGCATGACAACCTCCTTTAATTCGATGGTCTCCCTGTGTTCGATGACCCGGAAACACAGCGACCAGTTTTCAATCAGTCGTGCATGTGTTCCAGATAAATTCGTTCCAGATCTGTGTGGTTCAGGTTCTCCGTCTTCAACTGATCGACTAATCGGCCCTGTTTCATAATGCCTACCCGGGAGCCGGACTCTTTGGCGCGGAACAGATCATGGGTAGCCATCAGAACAGCTACATTTCCTGCACTCATGGTTCTCAAAAGTTCGGAGAACTCACTGGAGGCTTTGGGATCCAACCCGGATGTTGGCTCATCAAGCAGGAGCGCTTTCGCGTTTTTCGCCAGGGCAATCGCAATGCCGACTTTCTGGCGCATCCCTTTGGAGTAAGTAGAGACCCGGTTGTGCGAAACGGACGGGGACAACCCTACTCGGCTGAACAGGTCGATGAGTTGCGCCGGAGTATGGGCTGTGCCCGCCAGTCCGCTGAAATAGTCCAGGTTTTCCAGTCCCGACAGATTCCGATAGAGCATCACCTGTTCCGGGATATAAGCGATGT
This sequence comes from Candidatus Zixiibacteriota bacterium, assembly GCA_016867335.1. Taxonomy (GTDB): domain Bacteria; phylum JAAXHH01; class JAAXHH01; order JAAXHH01; family JAAXHH01; genus VGJU01. The sequence continues at coordinate 10,019 of VGJU01000076.1, forward strand.
ATTTTTTTGTTTCGATGGGATGCTGGCGCACCTCCAGACCGTTGATCTTTGCTGATCCGGAGGTGGGTTGCACAAAATCCAAGAACAGGTTGATCGTTGTTGTCTTGCCGGCCCCATTGGCCCCAAGCAGACAGAAAACTTCGCCGGGTTCTATTTTCAGATTCAGCCCATCCAGGGCTGTTGCACCTTCATACCGTTTGGTCAGGTTGATTGCTTCGAGCATAGTCGATCCTCCTCACGGACCATCACAGGTGAGTTAATAATGCTAAAAAACATATTTTGCAATTATTAACTGATGTTATGCAGGAGATTCTTCAAAGTCGGTTATGGCTGCGAACGCCATACTGTTCGTCATAACGACCTTTGCCGTGGTGATGAACAGTGACGTTGAACGCACACCCGGATATAGGAAGGGATTGGCGTCAACGTTATTCACGTAACATCAGTGTGAAAATTTGAGATGAACAACAAAGAACAGTTCAAAGTCAGGATGTCCGTTCAGATGGACGAAATCATCCTGAATCCTTTGTAGCAAACCTGAAGAAAAGCAATTAAGCGGCGGGTGGGGCGCGGTTCTGAAAGGAGAAAGAAAGTGGAAAACTCTGATAGAAAGCTGGTAGCAACTCAACCTTTTCAGGCTGAATACAGACCGGATTGACGGTCTGAACTTGTTCACCCAATCCTGTAGGGGCATGTGCCAACCGGCAGGCGACACACTGGCCCTGATGATCCCCGCCAGTCGCTAAGTCATGGTAATGATCCAGCGGCAATGCTGTCAGAAGTGTGTAAAGGAACACGCTGAACAATGCCAAACGCTTACAGAAAGTCATAAAGCTCTGAGAGAAAAGGGGTTATAATATTTTTCGAGAATACGCTCAAGTGTATTTCTCCGGCAAATGGATGTCCTTGTAAAAGGACTATAGTATCAAGAAATGTCAAGTGGTTTTTTGACAACACGGCTTTTCTTTATGGGATCACTGTAGTCGTCTAATCATTAGCGTTCATCGAGTTCGCCAATACGGGCGACTCAACGGCGGACTCCGTGTTTGTGGACAACGTGGGGGTGTACGCATCCACAGGGCAACCCGGGGCGCTTTTGACCTACGACCGTGAGGGCCGCATCCGTCTGAGAAATCGCAGACCGTCGAAGGCCTTGCCGCCAAACCGTCCAGTACGCCTACGACCCTGCTGGCCGGGGCACTCGCATCATCTACACCGACGCCACCGAGGCGCGGTACGCCCTCGCGCCCGACGGCAACCTTGCCACGCACGTCGTGGGCAACAGCGTCGTCACCTGCAGCCACACCTACACCCTGCGCGACTGGCTGAGCAAGGCGAACTTAAGACTCCGGAAAATCGGTCTGGTAATCATCGGCCATGCGCTGGCGCCAGAAAAGAACCGATCAAAATTCAAACACAGCGGGCAATCCGATATGACGCCAGCGCCGATGGTTCCGTCAAGCCTGACGATAAGCGTTAAGGAACTCGTCCCGCCCGATAGCCGCCTGACTGCAAATATGCCGTAACGTCGATCCTTTGATGTAGCGGTGGTTGGGCATCGTCAACGGAGTCCGGGTTCCATCCGGATTATCTCGTACCATCGCGATATGGTTGCCTTCGCGTACAACCCGAAATCCGAGACGCTCGAAGGCCCGGATCACCTGTGATCGCGGCGCGTCTATCGGAAACCGGTCCATCAGAACGGAACTCCGGTCTCTGCCACATAGACCTCAAGTACAGGCGGCTCGGTGTCCAGAGCTTCAACGCCAAAAACCTCCAGATGAAACAGCAGAGCAGACCGGGCATCGGCCAGAGCGTCGTCGAACGTATCGCCCTGACCGACGACAATACCTTCGATACCAAGCGGATAGGCGATATAGCCGTCGGGATGTTTTTCGACAATGATTTTAACCGAACGCATAGCTACCCTCTTCCAGTTCCAAAGGATCAAGCGGTTCGATTCGTCCCTGCGAATAACGGGCCTTGATCGTCTGAGACGTACCCACGTTCTGCCTCCTGATTTAACAGGTCTTATCGGGTTGATTCCCCATAGCCTAATACCCATTCTGTGACGATCTGTTTTATCGGCAATCCTATAGGCTGAATCCTACGATACGTTCCGGATTGGCGCAAGTGGAAAGTCGCGGATCACAGCAGCGGCGGGAGACAACCAGACCGGCGGTACGGGGATCTCGTACAACCCGTACTACGCGGGTCAGCGGTCGGTGCAGATGAGATCGTCGTCGGTGCTCCTTTCCGGTGTGGTCCGTGCGGGTTATGTGGCGCGGGCGGATTTTAACAAAGACGGGGCAAGTGGCACGCCACAACCGTTCTTCGTTTGACGATGGCCATACGGGCAAGGTCAACTACAACGTCTCGGCGAGCCAGCCACCTACAACCGAATGAGTCAGCCCGGAGGGTTATGTGTATGCCGGGGTCGGGTCGGGACAGACGTCGGGTAATCGATTCACTTCTCCCATACGCGCTCCAACGCCGCAAAATGTTCTCGGTATCCCTTTTCGTCGATCTGAAGCCCCCAGCCCGCCAACGGCGCAATCCGGTACGCGCCTTGAAAAAAGGAAAACCCGACGGGATGATACACGTCGGGTATATACGCCGGCACTTCGGCGGACAGAAAGTTGGGTATGGCTTTGCCCAAATGCAGACTGGCGTACAGCGCAAACCGGGAGGACCAGGTATGCGGCGCGCAAAGCACACCAAATTCCTCGCAAAACGCCGCCAGTCTGCGCCATGAGCTGAGTCCGATCTGGTTCATGTCCAACTGCGCCACATCGATCAGATGTGGTTCGATAAACGGATATAGCCCTTCCGGCGCCGACAGGGTTTCCCCGTCGGCGATCAGTGTATGCAGCTCTTTACGTGTCAGAAAATCACGCAAACGCACATAGTCGTCTATGGTTTCGGGAAACAGTTTTTCGGCCCAGCAGATATCCTGATCACCTATCGCCTCGAAAAGCCGCTCAGCACCGGCCCGGTCAAATCCGTTGTTGCCGTCCACCATGAGCAGTACGTCCGGCCCGACGACCGTCCGCACCCGTCGTATCGCCGCGACATCGCGCGCAAAACCTTCCTCCGCAGACATCCATCTATAGCCACGCCCGATTTTCATCTTGATCGCCCGATGCCCCGCGTCCACACTCTCCTGCGCCTCCTGCGCCACACGGTCCAACCCTTTTTCCGGCGCTACCAGATCGCAAAAGTACAATCCGCCGTCATACGCCTCGATCCGTTCGCGTCGGGACGGTCCGAGAAACGTCCACACCGGTCTGTCTGAGATCTGTCCGACCAAATCCCATAGCGCGTGTTCCAGTCCCCGCGACCGTATCCCTTCCGCCGGATCGAGAAACTCGGAAACAGGTTGGCCAAGCGCCTGTTCCGCCTCTTGGCCGATCTCGTCGGCCGATGCACGGGTCACCCCAAACCCTTCCTGACCGGTATCGGTAAAAACACGTACCAATCGTTCGCGCGTCGTCGCCCCGTGATCGTCCTTTACCGCGTTTTTGCCGATCATTTTGGGACTTTCACCGGAAATTTCCACGTATGCAATGCGTCGAACCCTTATATTGGAAGAGAGAAACGGAAAATCGAACATGGTGAACTCCTTTAACAAAACGGAGGCGGTCATGGCGGACATTCTTGAAAGCGCGGTCCGGGGGCAACTGGTCGAACGCCACGATAAACTGACGGGTGCGCTGTCCGTATTTCCGGACAATACGGAACTCCTGACGCTTTTGCACGACGTAGACGCAGCGTTACACCGTCTCGACGTCCATACCTTCGGAAAATGCGCGGTGTGCGGCGACCCGGTCGAAACCGATCGTCTTCTGGCCAACCCGCTCTAACAGTTCTGTATCGACCACCTGACCGATGTCCAGCAGAGGGCCATCGAACAGGACATCGACCTGGCCGCTCTTATCCAGCGCAGTCTGCTGCCCGAAGCGTTGCAAACTTGCGGATCATGGTCGGTTGCTTATACCTATCTTCCCGCCGGTCCGGTCAGCGGCGACTACTGCGATTATCTCGTGCAAGACGACGGTAGCCTGGTTTTTGTCATTGGCGATGTATCGGGAAAAGGCATCGCCGCGTCGCTTTTGATGTCCAATCTACAGGCCATGTTTCGGGCGCTTGCTCCGCGCCGACTTCCGTTGCTCGACCTGATGTCCCGGATCAGCCATCTTTTCTGTAACGTCACCCTGCCCACCCACTTTGCCACGCTCATCTGTGGATATGCTCGTCCGACGGGCGAGATGGAGCTTTGCAACGCGGGGCATCTGCCCGCCATGGTATTTCATGGTAGAGGGTTCGGCCTGCTTCCCTCCACCGGTCTTCCGGTGGGCATGTTCTGCGACGCGATTTTTCACAGCCAACCGATACGTCTCCACCCCGGCGATACGCTGTTTCTGTATACCGACGGTGTAACCGAGGCGCTCAACAGCGACGGTCAAGAGTACGGCGCAGAGCGTCTGGCAGACGACGGCGCGCGCTGGAAATCGTCCGCGCCTGACCATCTGATCCGGTCCTGCATAGCCTCTCTGCACCGCCACACGGCTCCGGCGCGCCCCGCCGACGATATCGCCATCATGGCGATACGCTACGCACCCGGCGTTTGAGGCGATACACGCCTTTTCCTCTGCCCGATACGACACTCCGCTGTGCCCCGTTTATTATACACCCTGCCCGGCCACCGGGCAACGACGGCGCGGCGGGAAATTTTTTGAAAACATACCAAACGCAACAGACGTCCACGGTGTTATAGAATATCGCCGGGCCGCCGCGCCCTGCTATACCGATCTTTCACCCTTTCACGTCTGCATGGAGTGTTGCGTATGAGCCGGGACAGAGATTACATACTGGGAACACACGACGAAGAACTCGCCCGTTTGGGACTTCAACACCGGGTGTGGAGACCACGGGCACTGGACGCTTGGCGTCGCGGCGGGTTTACTGCCGGACAGACACTGCTCGACGTAGGATGCGGCCCCGGCTCGTGCGGCGCTCGATCTTGCCGAAATCGTCGGCTCATCGGGGCATATTCATGCCATCGACCGGTCGCGCCGGTTTCTCGACGAGCTCGACGCCGCACGAGCCATACGCGGTATGGACCACCTCACTCCCCTAGAGCGCGATCTCGACGACGACCTGCCGATGCCAAAGGCGGACGGCGCATGGGCGCGCTGGGTATTCGCCTTCGTAAAACACCCCCGCCGTCTATTGGAGCGGGTGCATGACACCCTAAACAAAAACGGCATCCTTGTTATCCATGATTACATGGACTATTCTACTTGGCGCGTCGCCCCTCGATCGGAAGAGATCGAGGATTTTGTACGTATCGTAATGGAAAGCTGGCGTGCCGATGGCGGCGAACCGGACATAGGTCTCGATATCCCGGATTGGCTCCGCGAACTCGATTTTGAGATCAAGACCCTTACCCCCCTTATCGATGTCGTGCCGGCTTCAAACTTCGTATGGCTGTGGCCAAGCGCCTTTCTGCGTGTCGGTGCACACCGGCTGTCTGAATTGGGACGTATCACCTCCGAAAAAGCAAAAGCCGTGGAGCGTGCGTTCGAAGCCTGTGAAACACGCCCCGGAACACTCATGATCACGCCCGCCGTGCTGGAAATCATCGCCGTGCGACGATAGCAAAATCGGCGAGATTTCGCTTGCCGTTACCGCTCCCGATGAGTATCGTGAAGGCCGACACAATCCCTTTTTTGCCCTGTCTGTCACCCGGAGGAAACCATGCCGCTTCATCGCGGACTCTCGCCATCCAACCGGCCGGACTGGTGTGACGTCACCAGCGTGGGCATCTTCAAGGTCGCTCGTGACGGGCGTTTTGATCGACATTATCACGATTTTGACGAATACTGGCTTGTCTTCAAAGGCCGAGCAAAGGTGATGACCGAAAACCACGAGTTTGTCGTCGAAAAAGGCGACATCGTATGCACCAAAGCCGGAGACGAACACGACGTACTCGAAGTATACAAAGACCTCGAAGCTTTCTGGTTCGAAGGCCCATGCCCGCCGGGCGGACGCATGGGGCACCTGCACCGGAGTCCGGAACTGGCGCAGGGTCACCCCGTACCGGGGGCGTAAGGACAACCGACCGGTCGCCTGTTGATGACGGAATCATCGCCAGAAACATTATCGCAGGGAGGGGCCATGATCATCTGGATTCGCGTCGAAACGATGGAAAACTACGAAGCCGGCGATGGCGACTTCAAACTCAAACGCCGGTTCGAGGCGCTGTCCGGGGAACCATGTCTCGTGTTGCACATGTCCCAGGCGACGCCGGAGCTTGTCGCACCGCTCAAACCGCGCGCGCTACTGCTCAGCGGTTGCGGAACCTGGTTCAAGCGTTTTCCTGTGGAAGCCTTTTTCCCATTTGAAGATACGCTCAACGCCTTGCCCGAAGTGCCTACAATCGGTTTTTGCGGGAGTCATCAGCTTATCGGATTTATGTTCAACCACGGATTCCGGA
>VGJU01000077.1 GCA_016867335.1 Candidatus Zixiibacteriota bacterium
TGTTGCGAACTACGGTCTCCTCCAGCAATGCGGACGGTTGCCAGCCTTCGCGGTGGCTGTTCCATGCGGTAGGCCATTCTTGCATGACCATGATGCCGTACCGGTCGGCCAGATCGTAAAAATCGTCCGTTTCCGGCATGCCGCTTCCCCTAGCACGAAGCATCATGAGATGCTGACGGGCGGCGAGCGACAGAAACCGAGCGTAGCGTTCGCGCGAGAAATCCATCAGGGGGTCCATTGTACACCAATTGGCGCCTTTGACAAACAACGGCTTTCCATTGACGACAAAGGTCCAGTCGTATTTGTCGGGATACGGTCCACCGGGTAGCGATGCCATTTCTATTGTACGGATGCCAAAAGTGGTCTGTGTGGTGTCGCCCGGCGATCCGTTGTCCGGAACAAACGACAGCGTGGCGCGGTACAGGTGAGGGAATCCGAGATCGACCGGCTGCCAGGGGTTGGCGTCGGGAAGACAAACACGCAGACGCGCGGTATGCTCCGTGCGGCCACCCGCTACGGGGTGAGACAGATGATAAACTGCGCCGGAGAAATTTTCCGGTGCAAAAGTGATAAAAAGCGTGCCTGCGGAAAGCGTCGCATCTGTTCGTATCGGGACGTGCAGGTCTATCGTGCCTGTCGATACTTCGTGCGTTCCGATAAACGGGTGCTCAAGACGCACCGGAGGGCGGTCGTCGAGCCGCACGGACCGCCAGATGCCGATAGCGGGGATATTGGCATAATGCCACCCATAGACGTTGTTGAATACGGTCGTATATAGGCATCCGACGTTCATGCCCTTGAAAAAATCGTTGGGTTGTCCTGTGCTTTCCACATACGGCGCAGGGTCTATGCGGACCACCAGCGTGTTGACGGGTTCGAGTAGGTCCGACAGGTCAAATTCGGGACCCCCAAACATGCCTTCGTGACTGCCGAGCATCACGCTATTTAGCCATGCCGTCAAGCGGACCGCCACGCCGTCGAAGGACAACAGCGGGTGCTCCATGTTTTCCGGCCGGTCGAACGTTTTTTTGAACCACCACGTTTTAAAGCTGTTTTCTCTGGAAAGACGGTCGTTTTTGGCAACCGTGGGATCTGGGATCCAACCAGCGCGGACCAGTGCGGCATGGACACTACAGGGCACTTGCGCAGAAATGGCATCGGGCCAATCGCCCAAAAGACGGGTTTCCGGGGTTCCGTCTTTGGCCATTTCCCACAGACCGCCGAGCCGGACGGCGACAGGCGACGGGGGATGAAGGGCAGAACCAGGATGCAGGATGGGAAACACCGGCGGCGTGTCAAACGGGGCCGGTCCGGCGGCAAACGCGGTGCGGTCGATATCGTCGAGAGAGGGCATGGGAATTTTGGATTTTGGATTGGGACGGAAACGGTTTCCGGTGGACGATGCTGAGAAATATAGTCTACCGTTCTTGTTCCGGCAAGCGATGGCGAAAAGGTTGCTGTTGTGGCAAGAAAAACGTTGACATGGGATAAACCCAAACCGATGGTCCATAGGATGTTTTGGCGGGTATCGCATGGTTTCGCGTTTTACCGGAGTCGGCAAAACAGGCGTTTGGGAGTCGCATGGCTTCTACCGTTGTCAAAATGCACGCCGACGAAGCGGATACCGACGTATCGCTTGTACGCCGACTGCTTGCGGCGCAGTTTCCGCAGTGGGCGGACCTTGGTATCCATCCGGTTTCTTCCGCAGGCACGGACCATGCGCTTTACCGGATCGGCGACGATCTTGTGGCGCGATTCCCGCGTATCCATGGGGCCGTCGGGCAGATCGACGTCGAGCGCCGCTGGCTCCCGTATCTTGCTCCGCATGTGCCGCTTGCCATCCCCCTTCTGCTTGCCAAGGGAGACCCCGGCCAAGGGTATCCCTATCCATGGGCTGTCTATCGGTGGATCGAGGGTGAATCGGTCGCGTTTGAAGATATTGCCGACCCCAACCACGCGGCGGTCGGGCTGGCGCACTTTATAACCGCGCTCCAACGGGTCGATACAATGGGCGGTCCACTACCCGGTCCGGACGATTGTGCACGCGGCAAACCGCTGGCCCCGCGAGACAAGCATACCCGTGAGGCGATCCGCGCCCTCAAGGGCATCATCGAAACCGATACCGTGACGGCCGCATGGGAAGCTTCGTTGCGTACGCCTGCGTGGAACCGCGCACCCGTATGGATTCACGGCGACCTTTTGCCGAGCAACCTGCTGTTCGAACGCGGTCTCCTGAATGCGGTAATCGACTTTGGCTCGCTATGCGTAGGAGACCCCGCCTGCGATCTGATGATCGCGTGGAATCTGTTTTCCGACAAAAGCCGAGATGTTTTTCGCGCAACGATGCAAGTCGATGACGCGACATGGGCGCGTGGTCGCGGGTGGGCGCTGTCTCAGGCGTTGATCTTTATTCCGTACTATCTCGATACCAACCCCGTGGGAGTTGGGTACGCCCGACGCGCCGTGACGGAGATCGTCGAAGATTACAAAAAAAACGGCTAAAGGATACCAGACGCGGTTTGGGCTTTTTTCTTGCCACATACCGCTCTGCGCCGTATCGTACCCGGAAGACAAAATCGTCCGGCAAGCCGAGGAGTATCGTCATGGTCCCTACCGAGTCGGGTGGACTTCGCACCATCTTTTCTTTTTTTCTGGGTTTGATGCTCACCGCATTTGCCGGCGTAAGCGTGTATACTTTCCACCCGCCGCCCGCGCACTTCGATACGGAACGGCGAGATTTAGGCCGCCGCGAACAGGCGATCCGGGAGGCAAAACTGCCGGATGCGTTGACGGACGAAGACCGGAAACAGATTCAGGAAATCAACCGCCGGCAAAACGAATTGGCGGACACCGAGGAGAAAGCGCTAAAACATTGGGGACGCAGTACCAGCATCATACTTATCCTGTTTGCCACGCTTTCCATGGCCGTCTCCCTTGTACGCGCCGATCAGTTGCCGGTCATCAGCAACGGATTGCTGTTGGCGGGCGTCTTTACCATGCTCTACGGCGTCGGGTGGATCGTCGTCACCGATACCTCCATGGCGCGGTTTTGGGTGATGACCGTGGCGCTGGCGATCACGTTGGGGCTTGGCTATATCCGGTTTGTGCGTCGTGGGACGGTATTGCCCTCCGTTTCCCCGGCGCGTGTGGAAGCCGTGGGACTTTTGGATATCGAGCGCCGTATTCGCAACCTCGAAGACCGGATGGACCGAGCGGCACAAGCGTTCGGACATAAAGACGACAGTTCGGAATCCCAAGCGTAAGGAGTCTGCATGAACACTTATCGTGTTGGATTTATTGGTTGCGGCGGGATCGCCCGTGCACACGCCCCCGGATACAGGGGTTTGCGTAACGCCCGGATCGAATTTGTCGCCGGTGCGGACATCGACCCGCAGGGCGCAAATGCACGACGCATGGCCGATGAATACGGCATCCCGGTATATAAAGAGTACCGCGAGATGCTCGACCGTCATGCGCTCGACCTGGTAAGCGTCTGCACATGGCCGCGTACGCACTGTGAGAGTACGATAGCCGCCGCCGAACATGGTGTAAAAGGCATTCTGTGCGAAAAACCCATGGCGATCAGCCTTTCCGAAGCCGATCGCATGATCGAGGCGTGTGCAAAATCCGGTACTTCGCTGGCCATCGGTCATGCGCACCGGTTTTCCCCGCAGGCGGTAAAAGCGCGTGATTGGGTGCGTCAGGGCGAAATCGGCAAACTGGAGCTGATCTCTGGCCACTGCTCGCTCGATCTTATGAACAACGGGACACACGTCATCGACCTGATTCACTTTTTGAACGGCGATGCCGCCCCTGTATGGGTGATGGGACAGATCGACCGCCGGCGTAAACTCGAAGGTCGCAGCAACCATCCCGACATGATCATGGAGGACATGGCCGTCGGGCGTGTCGAATATGCCAACGGGGTCGTGGGGCTGATCGAACTCGGTGAACGTGCCGACCCATCGTTTGCTTTCAAACTGGTCGGAACGGATGGCGTCATCGAGGTAAACCGTCCCAACGGTCCGACCCTCAAAATCCTTTCCGGGTTTCGCCAACGGGGATGGTTTGCGCCCGATCTGCCCGATCTGCCGCCGGCGTTTCAGGGTGAACTCGAAGAGTTGGTCGATGTCGTCGAAGGCCGCGCCACGCACCGCAACGCCGCACCCAACGGTCGCCGGGCGCTTGAAGTCATCATGGGCATTTTCGAATCGTCAAACCGGCGCTGTGTGCTGGACTTTCCCATCGCCGCGCAGGACTTCGTCCTCGAACGCATGATCCGCGAAGGCGTTGTGTAAAGAGGTGTGAAGAACGACAAGACATCTCTGTCTTATGTGCTTTTTTCACCTTTCACATTTCACACTTCACATTTCTGTCTTATAAAGGAGTTTGCGTGTCCGAAGAATCCGCTCATACCAATCGGTTGATCCACGAGACCAGCCCGTATCTGCGGCAACATGCGCACAACCCGGTGGACTGGTACACCTGGGGCGAAGAGGCGCTCGAACGGGCACGCCGCGAAGACCGACCGATTTTGCTGTCCATTGGCTATTCCGCCTGTCACTGGTGTCACGTCATGGAGCACGAGTCGTTCGAAAACGAACGGATCGCCGCGATCATGAACGAGCATTTTGTCAACATCAAGGTGGACCGGGAAGAGCGGCCTGATCTCGACGAAATCTACATGAACGCCGTTACCACCATGACCGGAAGCGGCGGATGGCCCATGACGGTATTTCTGACCCCCGGTCTCAGACCGTTTTACGGTGGCACGTATTTTCCGCCCGACGACCGCTACGGGCGTCCGGGGTTTCCGCGCGTGCTGACGGCGGTGGCTCAGTTTTTTACTGAACGGCGGTCCGAAGCCGAAGAACAGGGTGAAAAACTCCAACAACGGCTTTCCGACATCGCCTCGTTTGTCTCAGGCGATACCGGTCTTGAAGAAGACCTGCTCGAAAAGGCGTTTCAGGCCATTGCGGCCACCGTGGACCACGTCAACGGCGGATTTGGGCGACAACCCAAATTCCCCGGCTCGATGACGCTCTCGTTCTGTTTGCGCGAACACCTGCGTACGGGGCGTCAGACAGCGCTCGACACCGTCTCGCTTTCGCTTCGCAAAATGGCGTCCGGCGGCATCTATGACCAGCTTGGCGGTGGGTTTCATCGCTATTCGGTAGACGCCGAATGGTTGATTCCGCACTTCGAGAAGATGCTCTACGACAACGCCCTGCTGATGCGGACGTACACAGAGGCGTACCAGCTTACGCAAGACCCGCTCTACCATCGGATCGTCGAGGAGTCCGCCGAATACCTGTTGCGCGAGATGGTACGGCCCGGCGGCGGATTTTATGCCACACAGGACGCGGACAGCGAAGGCGAGGAAGGCAAGTTTTTTGCTTGGTCGCGGCAGGAGATTGTAGATCTGCTCGGCGCGGAAAAAGGAAAACTCTTTTGCCGATATTACGGTGTCGAAGAAGGAGGCAACTTCGAGCACGGACGTAGTGTACTCCACACGCCGGTAGCCGTGGAATCCCTATCCGCAAATCTCTCCGTGGATCCAAACTATTACCGGAGCCTTCTCCGGGAAGGAAAAAGCCTCCTGTTTTCCGAACGCGAGAAAAGAGTAAAACCGTTTCGCGACGAGAAGATCATGACCGACTGGAACGGTCTTATGATCGGGAGCATGGCAACCGCCTATCGCGTCTTCGGTCATCGCGCCTGGCTGGCCGCCGCCGAAGGAGCCATGTCCTTTCTTCTCTCTGATCTGTACAAAGACGGGCGTTTGCTTCACGTATACAAAGACGGCGTCGCCAAACTCAACGGCTATCTCGACGATTATGCCTTTGTTGTCGGCGCCCTGCTCGATTTGTACGAAGCCAGCTTCGACCTGCGGTGGTTCGAGCGGGCTTTGGAACTCCACGACACCATGGACGGTCAGTTCTGGGATACGGATCGGGGGGCGTACTTTTTTACCGGCGAAGCCCACGAACGACTTATCGTTCGGTCCAAAAATCCCTACGACAACGCCATTCCGTCGGGCAATGCCGTGGCGGTTCACAATCTGCTGAGGCTTGCAGCGTTTACGGGCAAAGCGGCATACCGGGAAAAAGCGGAGCAAACGCTTAGGGTGTTCGGGGATTTTATGGAAAGCGCGCCCAACGGTTTTGGGCATCTGCTGTGCGGATTGTCGTGGTATCTATCCAACCCCCTGGAAATCGCTGTCGTCGGATCGCCGCAGGACGAGGGTACGCAGGCGTTGCTCCCCAAAATAGACGGCCGTTTTCTGCCGCACAAGGTCGTGGCGCTTTATGACCCGGTTTCGGGCGATCCGCGTACACCCGCCACGATCCCTCTATTGGCCAACCGTCCGCAGATCGACGGCAAACCTACCGCCTATGTGTGTCGTAACTTTGTATGCCAGCGTCCGGTAACGACGGCCGAGGAACTGGCGACGCTATTGGGGAATGGAAAGTAAGAAATATCAAAGCATGGTTTGTATGGGCTGTAATGTAAAGCCCACTACGATTCGGAATTAGACCGCCCTGCCAACTCCCTCGCAACCCACGCCATCGCCATGGCTAAAAGAATCGTGTTTGCGTTGGGCGCTATAAAATAGCAACCACATCTCGCTTGGCAGAGACGGACGGTCCGGCAAGTGGAAAGCCAATAAAACCGGTTCTCCGTGAGATAAACGCCCGTTGTGGGAAAAATATGCTTGACTTACTGTGCAATACACAGTGTTATGTGCTACATGGGTGATCCGGACGCTTTTAGCAAGTTGGAACTCGAACTACGGCGCGGGGTGGTGGTGCTGGCCACGCTCTCGCAACTGTGCGCCCCGCGCTACGGGTATGAGTTGCGGCAGGCATTGGCAGAAAAGGGAATGCCTATCGAAGAGGGCACGCTGTATCCGCTATTGCGACGTCTGGAAACGCAAGGCTTGCTAAAAAGCGAATGGAAAATCGAAGACGGGCCGCCACGGCGTTACTATTCGCTAAATGCGGACGGCCAAAAATTGCTCAAACAGCTCACCGAGGCATGGCAGAGCATGAACGACGCCTTGAACCTACTTTTGAAAGAGGCTGAACATGAACGCGAATGACGTGATCGAATCCTACGTCGCCGATGTGGCGGCGCTGTTGCCACGCAAGCAACGCAACGACGTGGCGTTCGAATTGCGCGCATTGCTCAACGAAGAGTTGCAGGCCAAAGCCGAGACCGACGGGCGCGGCGTCGATGCAGCTAGGGCAATCGAACTGTTACATGCCTTTGGCCGACCCGCAGACGTGGCCGCGCGGTATCGCCCGACGCTGACCGTTATCGACCCTGCGGACGGATACCGTTTTTTGCAAGCAACGATTATCGGCATGGCGATTATTTGGGGCGTGGGGCTGTTGATGCCCCTGTGGCAACCCATCGATTCCGCAGGGGACTTTCTGAGAGCGCTTGGCCAGTGGTGGGGAACCACCGTAATTCCTTCCTTGTGGTGGCCAGGTCTTTTGGTCGTGGGTTTCGGGGTGGCCGCATGGACGCGCCGCCGATGGCCACAAACCTCGGAATGGAAACCGCGTGCGCACAATCAAAGTGCCGGAAGCCCAGTTGCAAGGGCGATGGGTCTCGTCGGCATCGTATTCGGGGTATATATACTCGTCGATCCCCATTGGCTGTTGGATGTCTTTTGGGGCGGCCGCGCGGCGCCGTCGGCGTATGAGGCGCTTACATACACCGATAGGGTTCTTCACCGCCAAGCGCCCTTCCTGCTTGCGCTCATCCTGCTCAATATTCCCCTGTTCATCGCCATAATCGTAACCGGTCGCCGGTCGGTCCTCGTGCAGCGTAGCGAGACCGTGCTGAGCCTTGCCATGTGCGCCGCGATCGTATGGACCGTCCTCGATGGTCCGATACTCATGGCCCCAGCCAGCGAACAGACGGCTAAATTTTTTCTGGTCCTCATCGTCGTTTTCACGCTAATTGACGTGGGTATCAAGCTATACCGGAGTGTCAAACCCGCTCCCAACTTACCGATTGAAGCCTGACGATAACCCCGTCGGGCGTTGCATCCACGTCGGCGGAAAAGTCGAAAGGATACGCCATGAAGATTACGGATGTCAAAACAGCACAGGTACAGGTAAAAATTGGGGGAAAGCCCGCGTATCTGTATCATTACGTACGTGTGTATACCGACGAAGGCATCTACGGAACCGGTGAGGCCAGCCATGTGGACCGGGGCTGGCGCGATTCGACAATGGATATGGCGCGGCTTATCATCGGGCAAGATCCGCGCGATGTGGATGCGTGTTTCGAGTATATCCGGCGGGCGTATATCTTTCGCGGTGGGTGTGCGGGCACAGGCATCTCCGCGCTGAGCGGTATCGAAATCGCGCTGTGGGATCTGGCGGGCAAGGCCTACGGCGCGCCCGTATATCGGCTGTTGGGCGGCAAGTTTAGAGACCGCATCCGGTTGTACGTGGACAGCGCGCATTCCAACTATTCGGAGCGCGCGCAAGAAGTCAAGGAACGCGGATTTACAGCCGTGAAATTCGATCTGGACGATGCAAACAATCCGAACAAAATAGACCCATGGAACTGGTCCGTAACACCGGACGAACTCAAATCCATCGTAGACCTTGCCTATGAGATCCGCGAGGGCGTGGGCGCGTCGATGGACCTTGCCATGGACCTGCATGGACGGTATGACGTCACCGCCGGACTCAAGATCGCTCAAGCGCTCGAAGACCTCAACCTGATGTGGCTGGAAGAGCCCGTCCCCCCCGAAAACATCGACGCGCTCGGCAAGATCACGCAAGCCACGAAAACCCCCATCTGCGCAGGCGAAAACCTGTATCTGCGCTACGGGTTCCGCGATATCCTGCAAAAACAGGCCGTAGACATCATCATGCCGGATATCTCCAAGTGTGGCGGTCTGTCCGAGTGCCGAAAAATTGCCAACATGGCGGAGATGTATTACATCCCGTTTGCGCCGCACAACAACTCCAGCGCGCTCAGCACGGTCGGAGACGCGCATGTGTGCGCAAGCGTCCCCAACTTCTTGGCGCTCGAATTTCACCGGTTTAACGATCCTACTTGGAACGACGTGCTGCTTTCGGATGCACCGGTGATCCAGAGCGGTCATGTCGTGCTAAGCGAAAAACCGGGATTGGGCATCGAGTTGAACGAGGCGTTTCTTGCGGCGCAGTTGGACGGCGAACCGCTCTGGCAGTAGGCGGGAAAGCTTTCGCGTGACCATTCCCCGTTGTAAACCGATGACCGCAATAGCGCGCAAGCCATATGGACCAGGCCACCCACAAAAGGATCGTCTCTTTTATCTGGGGCATCCCCGACGACATCCTGCGCACCCGAAGCCGCAATATTCAGCTCATTGAGCACACGCTGGATGGGTTGCTCGACTTCCGTGGCCACGAACCCGTGCTGCACCTCTACAGACAGATGTGTCGACACTACTGGGACAGCGACCCAGCCGTCACCGCGTTCTACGTTAACGCCTACCGTGAGCTATGGGACAGCGACTAAGCGGGAGACCAGCCTTGATCACGGACGCTTCAACCCCACTCACGGCTGACATTATCGCCATCGAGAAAGAGACCGAAGGGTGGCTTGGGGAGATTTTCGGGGATAAGAAATGACGACGGCAGAACAGATTGACCTCTGGCGTAACAACCCCTCGGAGGATCAACGTCTGGAGTTCAAGGAAGCCAAAACAAAATTTGATAACCGAAAACTCTATCAATATTGTGTGGCTCTGGCGAATGAAGGGGGCGGCCACCTTCTGCTCGGGGTCGCCGATAAACCAGGCCATCCCGTTGTGGGTACGACCGCTTTCAACAACACAGTAGAGATGGCGGAGAAGCTTTTGAGAACCATTGGTTTTCGTGTGGACATCGATGAAGTAGATCACCCTAAGGGGCGTGTGTTAGTCTTTTACATACCTTCGAGTCCCAAAGGAACAGCCTATCACCTTGATGGTGCTTATTTGATGCGTTCTGGTTCGGAGTTGGTACCCATGAGCGAGGATCAACTTCGCAGAATTTTCGCCGAAGGGAAACCGGACTGGCTGGAAGAACCATCGAAACAGGGCCTTGACGCACAGGATGTGATCGACCTCTTGGATACACAGACCTTCTTCCGTCTGTTGAAATTGCAGTATCCATCCAACCGTGTCGGTGTCCTCGAACGTTTTGTTCAAGAGCGTTTGATCGATAGCGTTGGGGGTGGTTACACGATTCGACTCATAGGGGCGCTGTTGCTCGCCAGGCGACTAACCGACTTCCCGGATGTGGTGCGCAAGGCACCGCGTGTCGTGGTATACACTGCCAGCTCGAAACTGGACACCCGGCTCGACCAGACCGGAATAAAGGGTTATGCTGTTGGATTTCAAGGATTGGTTCATTTTTGTTATGAGCCAGCTACCTCAGAATGAAATTATCAAAGATGCGCTTCGCAAAGGTATCAAGTTAGTGCCTGATATTGTCATTCGTGAACTGGTTGACAACGCCCTGATTCATCAAGACCTTCTTCAGACCGGAACATCCGTCATCGTGGATATTTACGCTGACCGTGTGGAAATCAGCAATCCCGCTGAACCTGTCGTTCCTGTGGATCGGTTCATCGACGGTTACCAATCCCGTAACGAGCGATTGGCAGACCTCATGCGCCGCATGGGCATTTGCTAAGAAAGAAGCAGTGGGATAGACAAGGTGATCCATACCGTTGAAGTCTATCAGTTGCCCGCTCCGTATTTTCGAGCCGATCACCGCCATACATCTGTAGTCATTTATGGACCAAAGGAGTTTGACGCCATGGATCGGGCAGATCGCGTTCGATCCTGCTATCAGCATTGCGCGTTGAAGTGGGTGATGTCGGAGCGCATGACGAATCAGTCCCTGCGTGAACGGTTCCACCTGCCGGAAGGTAAGAGCGCGATCATCTCACAGATTATCGCTGCTACCAATGAAGCCGGAATGATCAAATCAGATGATAAGGTGGGTACCTCCAGGAAGTTCGCCCGATACCTGCCATTTTGGGCATGATCTTATTTAAGACAAACGCTATGGCAAAAATGAAGATCGGCATAACACGTTCAATCCCAAGGGAATGCTTATTTAAGCGTTTGCCGTTGCCATCCTGTTTAACGGGGAGTGTACGCGAAAAATGATCGCCGACACTTCGGCTTCGCTTAGCCCAAGCCTCAAGCCGTATGCGAAATACAAAGAGTCGGGGCTGCCGTGGCTCGGGCAGATGCCGGGGCATTGGGAAACGCGTCGCCTCAAACAGATTGCACGGCTCGCTTATGGTGACGCTCTATCTCAAACGGGACGCATAGAGGGAACAGTGCCCGTTTTCGGTTCAAACGAGAGAGTGGGTTGGCATTCCGATAGCAACACGATAGCACCATGGATCGTTGTCGGCCGTAAAGGCTCCTTCGGAAAAGTCAACTTCTGTAGTGACGCCGCATTCGTGATAGATACAGCCTTCTTCATTGATGGCCGCGTTACAAAGGCTGATATCCGCTGGCTTTTTTACACACTTGGCTGGATCAGATTAGATGGCGTTTCAGCGGGATCATTGGGTTGGTCCACGTCACGAAGCCCGAGCCTGGCTCTGTTTATGTACCGATCGCCTCGAAGATGAGGCTGAGGCCCTCGCGCCCGAGATCGACGGTGCAACGGCTGAAGTAGGGTGTGCCATCTCCCGTCTCGAACGCGAGATTGACCTTCTCCGCGAATACCGCACGCGCCTTGTCGCGGATGTGGTGACCGGCAAGCTCGACGTGCGCGAGGCGGCGGCGTGGCTGCCGAACGAAGGTCTCCTTCGCGACTTCGCGTCTTCGCATGAGACCCATTCCATGGAGAACGGGTCGTTCAAGCGTTTCGTGGCTGACATGGCGTATGCGATCACAAGTCGGCAACAGAGCGGCGTTTGATCCGGGCTGACAGCCGTATGCCGCTCGTTTCGGAGCGGCTTGCTCCATTCATCATCCATCGCACCGTAAATCATGCCCTTTCCTGCTTCGCTCTCATCCTTCTGCCGGACCGCCGTCCCCCTGTTTTGTCATGAAACGGACGGACGGCGTATGATAAACGACGTGGACACCATTGTCGCCACGGATCGGTGGAATTCCTTTGACCGGTTTCACGAGACCACAAAGACCCTTGTACAGGGCTACGAAGCCGCAGGCACTCGCACCGAAGTATACGCCATACAAACCGGCGGTCAGGCGGATACGGGACGCTGGGTTATCCGCGAGGCCAGCGACGTGATTGGCGCAACGGTGGATATCGGATAACCGGAACCACACCGACTCCTCGACTACACGGAAAACCCGTGGCATGTCATCCAGTGGAGCAGCGGAACCCCGCAAGAAGGGCTTACCTGCGAACTGACGGTCATCGATACGACCGAGGCGCTGGACCGCGTCCCTGCCGGTCATCTCATCGACAAGATGGTGCTTACCCGTCTTTCGCCACGCGGTCTACTCCGCAAATTGGACGCCGCCGGCGCTGTCGGCGTGATCACCGACTATCCACAGCCCCATCTGCCCGATGCCACGGCGTGGATCAAATTCGGATGGGGCCACATCCCCCGGTCCGAAGATCCGGCGCGTCTGGTGGGGCTGGTCCTCTCGGAAAATCAGGGTGCGGCGCTCCGTCGGCTGATCGGTCTACACGACGTCGTCCGCGCTCATGTCAAAGTCGATGTCCGTAAATATGGAGGGCATCACGATCTGGTGAGCGCGCGTGTTATGGGACGTGACGATCCGCAGGACGAAGTGTGGACTTTAGCGCACAGCGCCGAACCCGGAGCGGTCGACAACGCCTCTGGCGTGTCGGTGTGTCTCGAAATGGCGCGCATCCTCGAAAGCCTCATCGCCGCCGGACGTCTGTCTCGGCCCCGCCGAACCATTCGTTTTCTCAACGCCTACGAGTGCTACGGCTTTTTTCACTACATGGAGCAGGTATCCCGGCTTGAGACCCCGCTGGCGGGCGTAAACCTCGACATGCTCGGCATGAAACCCGATGTATGCAACGGCAGGTTGTCGTGGCGTGCAACCATTCCCATGTCTGCCGGTTTTGTCGATTGTATCGGTGAGGCGGTCTTGCGTGCGACGCTCCCGCATATCGCTTCGGGCTATACCCTGCACACAGGACCGTTCGTCTCCACGGCGGACACCTTGGCGGGCGATCCGAAATACGGATTTCCCTGCCCATGGCTTACCACACATTACCGTGACGAGGGCGTGTATCACGCCTACCACAGTTCGGCGGACACCCGTGAACTGCTGAGTCCCGAAGGGTTGGCGGTATGCGCCGCAGGTACAGCCGCATATCTGTACTATCTTGCCGACATGGGGAGCGAACAGGCTGTCGAGATGGCGCAGACGGAGACAGCCCGTACGCTCGACATTCTGCGCAGAGGGGTAAAAGACGCCGCATCCGGTTTGCTTCCGAGCGCGGGACAAACCAAACAAAAACCACCGGATACGCCACAAGATGGGGCGGAGCCTTTATCCCTCGAAGAGATCGACTATTTGCGCGAGGCACACACGGTGTCGGTAGATCGGCTTCAGCGGTGGCTGTGGGGCGGCGATCGGCGCGCACTCATGGCGGTCTTCGATACCTGCAAAAAAACGGTATCGGATACGGCACGGGCAAAACGCAAAAAGACGCGCGCGTCCTCCTTGGAGCCGATCCCCTACCGTACGGCCTTTCTGTCTCCTATGCCTGCCAATGTACCGACGGATATTGCCCATCGTCTTTCCGCCTCCGGTCTCGCCGACTGGGCGGTGTTCTGGGCGGACGGCAGGCGAACGATCTCCGATATCGCCACCGAGCTTTCGTGTGAATACCAGCGTCCGGTCGAAACCGAGCAGGTAGAAAAGTATTTGCGCGGGCTTGCCGATCTGGGATACGTAAAGATGATCCAACCGGAGCGGATGATCACAAAAGACCGTCTAATTGCCGATCTTCGCCGGCTGGGGCTTTGCCCCGGTATGGATGTAATGGTTCACAGTTCGCTGTCGGTGCTTGGACCTGTCCTCGGTGGTGCAGAGACCGTCGTCGATGCGCTGTTGGAAGCCGCAGGACCGTCGGGAACCGTGTTGATGCCGTCGTTTCACCACCGAGTGGCACAGGTGTTTAACCCCATGACCACCCCCACGATAAACGGAGCTATTCCGGATGTTTTCTGGCGTCGGTCCGAAGCCGTGCGTAGCGACCATCCGACCCATGCGGTTGCGGCCATAGGCCCAAGGGCGGAGTGGTATTGCGAAAACCACGCGGAAACCGGAATCTGGTCGCCCGAAAGCCCGATAGGAAAGCTGATCCATCACGACGGCTATTTGCTGGCGCTTGGGGTTACGCATCATACTACCACCACTTATCATGTGGCGGAAGTGTCTATCCCTTGTGGGTGTATCGACCCGTTTGGCAATATGCACAAAATCGTCGGGAACGACGGTGTTGTACGGGAAGTAAAAAGTCTGGCCTTTCGAGCGGGCGAGTGCCCGGTTCCGCCGGTGCGGCTTCATGATACGCTACGGGCTACCGGGCAAGAGCGGTATGGCCGGATAGGGGATACAGAGGCTTCACTGGTAAAAGGGATCGACCTGTGGAACACACGACGGGCCCATCTTAAAGACGTATGCCCGTCGTGTACGGTCAGACCGAATTATGCGAAAGCGGTCGGGAGATGACACAGGCGTTGATACCGCCGATACCCATCGACAGTTTGCCGGCGATGCCGGCGGCTTTGCAGGCGTCGTCAAACACAAATCGGTCGTGGAGACGGGCGATTTCCGGGTTGAGGTCGCCGGGGGTCAGGGGAGTCGGGTAAAGGATGCCGCGTTCATAGCCTAAATACTGGGCGGTGAGTTCCCATCCGCCGCCGGCGCTCATGCCGTGACCAAACGTGCCTTTGCGTGCGGTGACCGTCACCGTGCCGGGTACGACTTCGAGCAGGTTTTCCATCTCCAAAAAATCGCCCGGCGTGGCGGTGGCGTGCAAATCCCACGAGGCAATGTCTTCCGGTTTGACGCCGGACACTTCGAGCGCCTGCCGCATGGCAAGTAACGGCCCTTCGCGTGACGGCGTGATAATGTGTTCGGCGTCCGAGCTGACGCCGACCGCTACAGGTTCCATGCCGAGCGGACGAAACCCTTTTGCGGTCATGTATTCGTAATCGCCTACGATCCATAGTACGGAGCCGCCGGAGACGTGTGTGCCACGCAGACCCGTCAGCGGACGGGAAGTCGCGGCATCTGCCGACGACACCCGCGCCCGGTAAAAAGCGCCGACCAGAAGCGCGGTAGGCGGCGGGTCGGTTGCCCCGACCACGACAGCCTTTGCCTCTCCGCGTCGTATGGCGTCGAGCGCTAACTTGAGACAAACCCCAAAGGTGGAACACGCGGCCACCGGGGCCAGCGAAAGCCCATGGATACGCCCCATCATGGTCACCTGCGACGCCGGCGTGTTGTGAATGTTCCAGATCAGGTTGGGAGAGACACTTTCCCACGGCGGTATCGGTGCACCCCACTCCTCCTGAAGCCGTGTCTTGCGCCGCTGTTTCTCCTTCATAAGCCGTATCTTGCCCGTCTCCACATCGCCTTCCAAACTCATGCCTTCTATTTGGGCAAGCGTGGCTAAATACTGGGCCAACTCGGACGAGTGACCCGTCCAATAAGCATACCAGGCCTCCTCGGTCTCGTCGCGCAAGGCATCCGGAACCGACGACGGGGCGACAGGCGCATCGGTCCATGCAAGCCGATCTTCTCCGGAAGCCGCCAGATAGCTTCGCAATGCCTCATTGCGCTGTTTGTCTCCCCAGAATCGGTTCCAGACACGCTGGGCACGGTATAGGTCGAGCGTACACCGACTGATCGTCGGGAGATTGCCCACGCCCGTTCCGATGTAGACGTGTGCCGCCGTGCCAAGCGTCTGAAGTTCGGTTTCCATGCCGGGATTCTGACCCAACGCCTGAATAAACGCGCCGATCGCGTGCAACGCGGTCGGATCCATCTTTTCGGTCAGTTGTGTAAAACGGTTGGGTGGAAACCGGGCGTCGATCCATGACCGGTAGTCTTCAAATCGGAAGTCGGGTGTTCCGACCAGAAAATTGTTGGGACCGAACCCGTCGAACGGCGCCAGCCAGCTTTCTGAACGGGCCAGGTTTGCCGCAAACCTCTCGATGTTAGGTGACCGGGGCGCGACGATCCCCCACCCAAATATGCCGACCCTCTTCATGGGTTGCCTTTTTTAAGAGAGTGAAGTGGTTCGGAACACATATTCCATACACCCTCTATCAACTACCCCGTAGCAAGCAACGGGGTTTGTAGTTCAACACCAAAGGCGTTGTCCACGATGGGCCGGTTGATAGCGG
>VGJU01000078.1 GCA_016867335.1 Candidatus Zixiibacteriota bacterium
ACGCCCCTATCAGATTCGTTTTATCGAGTTTATGCCACTTGACGCCGACCATGCATGGGAGCGCGAAAAAGTGTTGACCGGTGCGGAGATCGTTTCCCGTATTCACGCGGTATGGCCGCTCGATCCGGTCGTGCGTCCCGGTCAACGGGAGCCTGCCGATCTGTTTCGGTTTCGGGACGGCAAAGGCGAGATCGGCATCATCGCCTCGGTCAGCGAACCTTTTTGCGAGAGTTGCAACCGTATCCGGATCACGGCGGAAGGCAAACTGCGCACATGTCTTTTTTCGCTTGCGGAAACCGATCTCAAAACTCCTCTGCGGTCCGGCGTTTCGGATACGCAGATCGGCGAGATGATCGTCGAGGCGGTGCGCCACAAAGAGGCAGGACATCGTATCAACGATCCGACGTTTGTCCAGCCCACGCGCACCATGTCCGCCATCGGCGGATAAATACCCTCCAAAGTCCAAAGCCCAACATCCAACATCCAAAGTGCCGGAGGGCAGGGTCATGAGTCAAAAACTTTCTTCACAGGAACTGCTTACCCGGATCAAGCGTGAAATCCGGGAGATGCCCATGGGAGAGATCCGAGCCAAACTCGACCGGGGTGACGATTTTACGCTGATCGATGTGCGTGAGCAGGACGAATACGACCAAGGGTTTATAGACGGAGCGGTACATATTCCGCGTGGATTTCTCGAACTGCGGGTGGAGAATCTGACGGGTGACCGCGACCGGGAGATCGTGCTGTACTGCGCGGGCGGGAATCGGTCGGCGCTGGCCGCCAAATCGCTTGAAGCCATGGGATACGCCAACGTCATTTCGATGAAGGAAGGGTTTAACGGGTGGCGTAACGGCGGGTATCCGGTAGCCAAAACACGCAACCTGACGCCTGCGGAGCGGGAGCGGTACTCGCGTCATCTTATCGTGCCCGAAATCGGCGAAAAGGGACAGGTCAAAATCCTCGAAAGCCGTGTGTTGCTCGTCGGAACGGGTGGTCTGGGATCTCCCGCAGCCTATTATCTGGCTGCGGCCGGCGTCGGGACCATCGGGTTGGTGGATTTCGATACGGTGGACGTGACCAATCTCCAGCGGCAGATCATCCACGGCACGTCCGACATCGGGCGCCCCAAGGTGCTTTCCGCCAAAGAGACCATCAACGAACTCAACCCGGACGTTCGCGTCGTGCTGCATGAAACCCGGCTGATGTCCGACAATATCTTGGACATCCTCAAGGACTACGACATCGTAGTGGACGGCTGTGACAACTTTCCCACGCGATATCTGATCAACGATGCGTGCGTGTTGGCGGGCAAACCCAACGTACATGGAAGCATCTATCAGTTTGATGGGTATGCGACCGTGTTTCACCCCGGCAAGGGACCGTGCTACCGGTGTCTGTATCCGGAGCCTCCCCCACCCGGAGCCGTACCCAGTTGCGATGAGGCCGGTGTGCTGGGCGTGCTGCCGGGAACGGTCGGGCTGATCCAGGCGACCGAAACGCTCAAGATGATTCTCGGCAAGGGGGAATCGCTTATCGGACGCATCCTGATGTACGACGCGCTCGAAATGAGCTTTCAGACGTTTAACGTCCAGAAAGATCCTTCATGCCCGATTTGCGGAGAAAACCCGACGGTCCGCGAGTTGATCGACTACGAGGCGTTTTGCGGTCTCCATGCCGCAGGCGGGTGATCGACAGGGCCGTATCTCTTTGGAGTCTCTTGCCGCGACCGACGTCAAATGCACAGTCTCACCCCACCGGAAAGGACGATCATGGCGGAACGTATCGGTTTTATCGGTCTTGGCATCATGGGAAAACCCATGTGTCGGAATCTTATGAAAGCGGGGTTTTCCTGCACCGTGTATAACCGCACGCGGGCGCGTGCCGAAGAGCTTGTCGCCGAAGGCGCGGTGGTCGCGGATTCTCCCAAGGAAGTCACAGAAAAATCGGATATTGTGATCACCATCGTGACGGACACACCGGATGTGCGAAACGTCATGCTGGGACCGAAAGGCGTTTTGGAGGGAGCAAGACCCGGCGTCGTGGTGATCGACATGAGCACCATTTCTCCGTCGGTTACGCAGGAGATCGCCGCCGCGCTTGAAAAGAAGGACGTCGAGATGCTCGATGCGCCGGTCAGCGGGGGTGACAAGGGTGCTATCGCCGGAACCCTGTCGATCATGGTAGGCGGCAAGCAGCAGGTGTTTGACCGTTGTCTTCCGGTGTTTCAGGGGATGGGCAAAAATATCAACTTGATCGGCGGTCACGGGGCAGGACAGATGACCAAGCTGTGCAATCAAGTGGCGGTCAGTCTGGCAAATCTTGCCATGGCGGAAGCGCTCATGCTCGGCGCAAAAGCCGGTCTCGATCTCGAAAAGATGCTGGCGGCCATAAGCGGCGGCGCGGCCGGTTCGTGGCAACTGTCCAACCTTGCCCCGCGTGTCATCAAACGCGATTTTGCGCCGGGGTTCATGGTAAAACTTCAACAAAAAGACCTTAGGCTTGTGCTGGCGGCGGCCAACGAACTGGGACTTGGTCTTCCGGGCGTCAGTCTTGTCCACCAGCTTTTCAACACGATCGAAGCGGCGGGAGAGGGAGCCGAAGGCACACAGATTCTGGTCAAGGCGCTGGAGCGGATGGCGGGAATCGAGGTCAAAGGTTAAATGAACGCCAGCACCCTTACTGCGATCTTTGGCATCTCTGCGGTCGTCGTCGCGGTGGGAATTCTGATCGTCGGCGGCTCCGGCCAATCCTCCTCCGAACCCGTCACCCCGGTCGAGCACGGCAAACGTCTGTTCAGGATACAGGGTTGTTCCTCGTGTCACGCTATCGGCGGGGGCATGTCGCGTGGTCCGGACCTTGCAGGCGTCATCAACCGACTGCGGGTTCAACTCGATACGACCGCCTACCAGATGCAGACCGAAAAGATAAGAAAATCGGACCCGGAGGTTTACAACACCTACGCGGCGGACTATGCGACCATTCTAAGTGCGCAAGGCGACGAACGCATCCGGTATTGGCTGATCAAACATCTGGAAAATCCGCGTTTCGACCATCCCGACGGTCTGATGCCGACCTTTCGCCATCTTACACCGGAACAGACCGATCAATTGATTGCCTTTCTGTTTACTCTTCAGTAAGTCCATCTCAGCGTTCGACCGGGAGAGAATGTCATGGCAATGGAAGGAAAAAAACACAGTCACGCCATCACCACGGGGGCCGGCCGTGCCGGTGCGCGTGCCATGCTCAAGGCGGTCGGTTTTACCGATGACGATCTGTCGCGCCCCATCATCGGCGTCGCCAACACATGGATCGAAATCGGTCCCTGCACGTATCATCTGCGCGAGCTTGCCGAATACGTCAAGGAAGGCATCCGGGCCGCAGGCGGCACACCGATGGAGTTTAACACCGTATCGATTTCGGACGGCATCACCATGGGCAGTCAGGGGATGAAAGCGTCGCTCGTCAGCCGCGAGGTGATCGCCGACTCGATCGAACTGGTGGCATTGGGCAACCTGTTTGACGGCCTCGTGGCGCTGTCGGGCTGCGACAAGACGATCCCCGGCACGGTGATGGCGCTTGCCCGGCTCAACATCCCGTCGCTCATGCTCTATGGCGGCTCGATCATGCCCGGTCAGCACCACAACCATGATGTGACCATACAGGACGTGTTCGAAGCGATCGGCGCACACGCCGCCGGAAAAATGTCGGAAGCGGACTTCAAAGACATCGAAGACCATGCCTGTCCCGGAGCCGGCGCGTGTGGGGGTCAGTTTACCGCCAACACCATGGCGATCGCCTTCGAGGCGCTGGGCATTTCACCGCTTGGCAGTGCCAGCGTACCGGCTACCCACCCCGACAAACCCGAAACGGCCCGCCAGTGTGGCCGCATGGTCATGGACTTGGTTCGGAAAAATCTGTGCCCCCGCGACATCATGACACGCAAGGCGTTCGAAAACTCGATCACCGCGGTGCTGACGACCGGTGGTTCGACCAATAGCGTGCTGCATCTGCTGGCCGTCGCGCAAGAGGCGGGGGTGGACCTCAAGATAGAGGATTTCGACCGGATCAGCGAGAAGACGCCGTTGCTGGCCGACCTCAAGCCGGGCGGACGTTACGTAGCCAGCGATCTGTTCGAGGCAGGCGGCAACGCCATCGTAGCCAACCGACTACTCGAAGCGGGTCTGCTCCACGCCGATGAAATGACGGTAACAGGCCGAAGCATGGGCGAAGAGGCGCGTCAGGCAAAGGAAACGTCTGGCCAGCAAGTGGTGCATGGTCTGGACGATCCGCTCAAACCTACCGGTGGGTACGTGATCCTCAAAGGCAACCTGTCCCCCGAAGGATGCGTACTCAAAGTCGCCGGACATCAAAAAGTCTATCATCGCGGTCCGGCACGGGTGTTTGACTGTGAAGAGGATGCCATGAAGGCCGTACAGCAGGGGGCGATTCAACCCAACGACGTCGTGGTGATCCGCTATGAAGGGCCTAAAGGCGGACCGGGGATGCGCGAGATGCTGGCGGTAACGGGCGCGCTGGTAGGAAGAGGGTTGGGCGAGTCGGTGGCGCTCATGACCGACGGACGGTTTTCCGGAGCCACGCACGGATTCATGGTGGGACACGTCGCGCCGGAAGCGGTGGTGGGTGGTCCCATCGCCGCGTTGCGCAACGGCGATACGGTCGTGTTCGACGTGGCAAAAAGACGGCTCGACGTGGAATTGTCCGACACGGAGATCGCTGAACGGCTGAAAAGCTGGACACCTCCCAAACCACAGTTTACCGTCGGGGTGATGGCCAAATATGCCAA
The DNA here is from genome assembly GCA_016867335.1 of Candidatus Zixiibacteriota bacterium. Taxonomy (GTDB): domain Bacteria; phylum JAAXHH01; class JAAXHH01; order JAAXHH01; family JAAXHH01; genus VGJU01. The sequence continues at coordinate 4,805 of VGJU01000078.1, forward strand.
ACTGGTGTCATCGGCATCCGAAGGCGCGGTGACCCGGGCGTGATGGGGCGACCCCGCGCAAGGTAGCGGTAGGGCGAGGCGTTCCTCGCCCTACCGCACCGGCAACTCCCCTGCCGGAACGATACGGCATCCGGGAAGCGTGCGCAAAAACGCCTCCGGTCCCGGCGGACAGTAGATCGCGATGATACGCATCGGCTCCCATCCGGTATTGACCGTTTCGTGATACATGTCCGCCGGAATGTGGCACATCATCCCCGGTCCCACCTTTTTGCGTATCTCCTGTCCATCCTCCTCCACCATCTGCATCCCTTCGCCCGACATATAGTACAGGATTTCTTCGACACCGGGATGGTTGTGACGGGTATGTCCTTTCCCGGGTTCGAGCACTACCACGCCCATGCTAAACCCCAGGGTATAGGTTACCCTCGGCTCGCTAAACCACTTGATCGTACCCCAATCAAACACCATCGTTTCGACGTCGTTTGGCTCTACAAAACGAAGACCCGGTTCCGGCATAGCACTTTCCTTTAAATAGATTGTCTTGATCGTTCGTGATGGTGATCGCGCTCCACTTCGCTTATCCCGCGCTCCTTTACCCCCCACCAGCGTTTTGCAAACGTGGTCATCACAAAACATTCATATGCAAATGCCGGAAAGCCAAGATACCACACGAGTGGCATTTCGAACAGCTTGAAGTTTTGCATGATCGGCACGGTATAGACCCACCGGGCATGCGCCCAGTAGTTCCAGAACTCCCACAACAGACCACAGATCAGCCCCGCCGCAAAATACGAGGCGAATCGATCCAGTCTTCCTTGTTCCAGATCCCCAAACAGAGAAGCGTCTTTGGGAAAGTAGTTGAGCGGGTCGAGCATCAGCGCATAGCCGACCCAGACAAAGGCAAACAGATAGGGCGCCACCTCTTCCGGGGCAAACAGCGGACCAAAAGAAAACAACGCGCCAAACAGCACGGACTGCCGGATCAGCATGGGGGGCAGTTTGAGCGGACGCACCCGCATTCGGGCAAACCAACCGTTTGCCTCTATCCACTCGACGGTTTCAAACACCCCCGGTAAGATAGTGGCAAACACCCATGCGTACCCCAACCACCGAGACAGCAGGTTTTCCGGCAGGTTTTCGTAGGTCCAGTTTCTGAGATGGAAGTTGTAAAACTCGAAAATAAGCCACAGGACGATGGAGAAGAGAACGAGAAACAGAAACTCTTTTGGCCGGGTCCGGATGAGCGAAGCGCCCTTGATCCGGTATACCAGTCCATCCATCAGCAGGATATACCCAGTCCACACGATGGCGGTAAAAAACGTGGCAACCGGTTCGACGTCTTGAAACATCAGCACTTCGGAGATCAGGATGACGCCGAGTCCTATCCATGCATACGCCGGGAGCCGATGCCGGACCGTATTCACTCGCGGCTTACCTTTTTTCGTTTTGCTTCGTGGTGCGCGATCGCCAGCTCGATGAGTCGGTCGAGCATCGAGGCAAAGCTCATCCCGGCGGCGGCGGCGGCCTGCGGAAACAAGCTGGTAGGCGTCATACCCGGCAGGGTGTTGGTCTCCAGCATGTACACCACGCCGTCGCGGATACGCATATCGGAGCGGGACAGCCCGGCGCATCCAAGCGCTTTGTGCGCGACGACCGCCACGCGTTGTGTTTCGCGGATCAGCGTCTCCGGCAGACGCGGCGGTGTGATTTCCTCGGTCGCACCCGGTGTGTATTTGGCTTCGTAGTCAAAAAATTCGTGTGTTTTGGGGATGATATGCGTCGGCATCAGCGCGACCGGTTCATGCCCAGGCAGGTTGCCAAGCACCCCACAGGTTACCTCCTCGCCCGCTAAATACTCTTCTACCAGTACCTCGTTTCCATATTCCAGCGCTCGGTCGATTCCCTCGGCCAGATGCTCCACATCTCTTGCGATGGTCACGCCCACGCTGGAACCCAATTCGACAGGCAGCACGACACAGGGGAACCCCAGTTCCTGTTCAAGTCCATGCAACAGGGTTACCCTGTTTTTCTCCCACTGCCACCGGTCGAAGGCCCGATAGCGGGCGACGCAAAGCCCCGCCTGCTGGAAAATCTGAAGGCTTCTCACCTTGTGCATGGCCAGCGCGCTGGCCAGCACACCGGAACCGGTATACGGCAAGTCGACCAGTTCAAGCAATCCCTGTATGGTTCCGTCTTCGCCGCAGGTTCCGTGCAAGGCCAAAAATACCACATCGATACCCTCTTCTGCGGTTTGCTGGAGCGCCAAGCCGGTGGAAAGCGGTGTCACAACGGGCGATGGGGCTACTTCTTCCCCCGGTTTGCCGTCGGTAAGCGCCAGATAACCCGGCGGGATGAGCCATTTGCCTTCCTTCGTGATCGTAACCGGTTTGACGTTGTATTTCGAGCGATCCAATGATTTGAGGATCATCCGACCGCTCGACAGCGATACTTCGTGTTCCGCCGATTTTCCACCCATCAGTACGGCGATATTGAGTTTGCGTGTGTTCATGTTATACCGATTTTGGATTTGGACCGACAGGGACGTTGGCTCCCTCCTCGTTCGCGGGGAGGGCCGGGGTGGGCTACATGATTTCCGCGCATACCGTATCGGCAACGGCAAGACCTTGTCGTGTCAGCCGTAGACGGGATCCGGTCCGTTCTACCCATCCGGTTTTTTCCAGTCGATCGATGACGGATTTTCGGGACCGAAAGGCGTTTTCTCCAAATTGCCGACGAAACATATCGATGTCAAGCCCGTCGGAAAGACGCAATCCGAGCAGTATGGCCTCGTATATCCGTTGTTCACGTGTCGGTCTTTCTTCGAAATCCACGACGCTTTGCGCTGTCTCCAGTCGCGCGATATAGTCCGCCACGCTACGTACGTTGGCATAGCGTCTGCCCTTGTGGTGCGAATGTGCCGAAGGGCCAAGACCGAGATAATCGCCACCGGTCCAGTAGATCAGGTTGTGACGACACTCGGCACCGGGACGGGCAAAATTGGACACCTCGTAATGCCGGTATCCGTGTTGTGCTAATACATCTATGGCCCGATCGTACAACGCGATGTGGGTATTTTCATCGGGGAGTTCGAGTTTTCCTTCCCTTCGCCGTCTACCAAAGACCGTTTCTTCTTCGATGGTAAGTCCATACGTGGAGATATGATCCGGAGACAGTCGGACAGCGGTCGTAAGTGTCTCGTTCCAGTCGTCCAGTGTCTGTCCCGGCGCGCCAAACATGAGATCGACGCTGATTTGTGGAAACCCTGCCGCGCGTGCCTGCCGCACGGCCCGTTTTGCCCGTTCTACCGAGTGATGGCGTCCCAGCTGTTCAAGAGAGGTCGGCGTAAACGCCTGAACCCCGATACTAAGCCGGTTGACCCCATTCGCACGCATCATGGCGAGTTTGGCGTCGGTCAGTGTTTCAGGGTTGGCTTCGACGGTGATCTCGGCGTCCGGCGCAAGATCGAACGTCTCGTGGAGACGGCCCAGTATTTGCTCTAAAAAACGGACAGGCAGGCTGGTGGGGGTTCCGCCCCCCACAAATATGGAGGCAAAACGGGTGTTTTTCCATGCGAGCGATCGGCGACAGGATTCGATTTCGACATCGAGCGCCTTTAGAAAACGTGGCATCGGCGCGCCGGCCAGCAGGACAAACGAGAAGTCACAGTAGGGACAGGCGTGGGCGCAGAAGGGGATGTGCAGATAGAGACCGGGCATTACCCGATCAGGTCGCCGAGACGGCTCCATCTTACGCGCCAAGGGAAACGGATGATGTCGTAGCAAGCTACATAGATCAGCGAAACGGCGCTGGCAAAAGGACGATCTATGGTCCAGATCACTTCGGGGTCGCCCGGATGAAATTCCCACGACATGTACAGGATAAACGCTTTGCCGCGAATCAACCGTTTGTCGAGCGGTCCCCAATCACGGCTGTCGAGGCTGTTGTCGCGGTTGTCGCCCATCATAAAGATATGACCTGGTGGAATGTTGAGCGGACCAAAGTTGTCCAAACGGGTGGCCATGTCGGTGATTTTTCCGGTCGACGGCAGAGGACTCGGTTTTCCGTCCACCAGTAGGACTTTGTTGCGTACTTCCACAGTTTGGCCTTCTACGGCTACGCATCGTTTGATGTAGTCTTCCATCGGATTTCTGGGATACTGAAACACGATGATGTCACCGGCGACCGGTTCGCGGATCCCAGGAAGACGCCAGTTGGTAAACGGCACTTGCGCGCCGTAGAGAAATTTGTTGACCAGCAGAAAATCGCCGACCAGCAACGAGTCTTCCATCGAGGCGGTGGGAATGCGGAACGCCTGAATACAGAACGATTTGATGATATAGGCTACTGCCACCGCAAAAAAGATGGCTTCGCCATACTCACGCAGCAACGATTTGCCGGTGCCGCCGTGTTTTCGGGTGGGACGTTCGAGAGGGGGGGTGGATTTCGGACGACGGGTGTCGCCGGGACGAGGCATGTCAGTCGATCAAATCGGCGATACGGCCCCAGCGGACCCGCCACGGAATATGCACGATGTTGTATCCCACCACATGCGCCAAGGAAACCACGCTTTCCACCGGGTTGGAGCCGGACCATGTCAGTTCGGGGTCTTCGCTTTTTCGGTCCCACGACCAGTAGACGATAAAGGCGTTTCCGATGACCGTCTCCTGGTCTACAAATCCCCAATACCGGCTATCGTGGCTGTAATCCCGGTTGTCGCCCATGACAAATAGATGGCCCTGTGGCACGATTTTCGGGCCAAAATTGTCGCGTGTGTTACGAGATGCCGGCTTGATCGAGGGGTCGTCAAATTTGACCGCCTGCGGGTTGTCTATTTTAACCCCGTCTACATAAACGACTTTGTCACGGATTTCGATGGTCTGGCCTTCGACGGCGATACAGCGTTTGATAAAGTCCTGTTCCGGGTTTTGGGGAAAAGGAAACACCACTACATCACCGGGGCGGGGATCGCGGAGACCGGGCAAACGGATGTCCGTAAAGGGAACACGAGGGCCGTAGATAAATTTGTTGACCAGCAGAAAATCGCCGATCAGCAGGGTATTTTCCATCGAACCGGAAGGAATCCGGAATGCCTGGACCACGTCGGTTCGGATAAAGCCGAAAAGCGCCACGGCAAACACGATGATTTCCATGTATTCCCGCAACAGGGATTTCTGCGCGGAAACGCGTGGTTGTTCAGCCGTCTGCGATGCTTCGGATTCCATATATCGTCTCCTGTATCCTCAACCCGGTGTCATCTCCTCTTCCCGGATGTTGAGTACCGCCAGAAAAGCCTCCTGAGGCACTTCCACGTTCCCCACCTGTTTCATACGGCGTTTTCCTTCGCGCTGTTTCTCCAGGAGTTTGCGTTTCCGAGTGATATCGCCTCCGTAGCACTTGGCGGTAACGTTCTTGCGTAGCGGGCTTATCGTCTCGCGTGCGATGATTTTACCGCCGATGGCGGCCTGTATGGCGATTTCGAAAAGCTGACGCGGGATGATCTTGCGCAGCCGCTGACAGAGCTCGCGGCCCCATTCGTAGGCTTTTTCCCGGTGGATGATCATCGACAACGCATCCACCATTTCCCCATTGAGCAGGATGTTGAGCCGGACGAGTTCCGAGGGACGGTAGTCGAAAAATTCATAGTCGAACGAGGCGTACCCCCGGCTAGTGGACTTGAGCCGGTCGTAAAAGTCGAACACGATTTCGGCAAGCGGGAGTTCGTAGTGCAAAGCCACGCGGGTGGAGTCGAGATATTCCATGGATTTGTACACCCCGCGTCGGTCTTTGGCCAGTTTCATGAGGTTGCCGATAAATTCGGAAGGCACGACCATCTGGGCGCGCACATACGGCTCTTCCATCGTGGTGATTACCGAGGCGTCGGGCATGTCGGCGGGATTGTCCACCATAAATGTCGCGCCTGCGGTGGTCGTCACGCGGTATTCCACGCTTGGCAGCGTGGCAAGGATGCTAAGCCCATATTCGCGTTCCAAACGCTCTTGGACGATCTCCATGTGAAGCAGACCGAGAAATCCGCACCGGAAACCAAACCCCAACGCGATCGACGTCTCCGGTTCGTATACCAATGCGGCGTCGTTGAGTCGGTATTTTTCGAGCGCTTCCTTAAGACCTTCGTAATCCTCGCTCGATGTCGGATACAGCCCGCTGAATACCATCGGCTTGGCTTCGCGGTAGCCCGGCAGCGGCGCGGCGCACGGACGGGCGGCGTCGGTGATGGTGTCGCCTACACTCGCTTCCGCCACGTTTCGGATATTGCCGACCACATAGCCCACTTCGCCTTCGGTAAGTTCGGGCACAATGGACTTGTTAAGCCGGAGTATGCCCACTTCCTGAACTTCGAAGATTTTTCCGTTCGAACACATCTTGATGGACATGCCGGGTTTGATCACTCCATCGACCACGCGCACATAAGGAACCGCGCCGCGGTACTGGTCGTAGATCGAATCGAAGATAAGCGCGCGCAGTGGGGCGTCGTCCGACATCGGTGGGGGCGGAATCCGGTCGATGACCGCCTGAAGCACACCATCCACTCCGATACCCGCCTTGGCGCTGATTTTGAGGATTTCATCTTCCGACACGCCCAGCAGTTCCACGATCTGCCGGACGACTACATCGGTCTGGGCATTGGGCAGATCGATTTTATTAATCAACGGAATGATGGTCAGATCGTTTTCCAGTGCCAAAAATAGGTTACTGATGGTCTGCGCCTCGATACCCTGAACGGCATCCACGACCAAAAGCGCGCCTTCGCATGCGGCAAGGCTACGCGACACTTCATAGGAGAAATCTACATGACCCGGCGTGTCGATCAGATTGAGCACATAATGCCGCTCGTCAGGCGCGGTGTATTCCATACGGATGGCATGCGCCTTGATGGTAATGCCCCGCTCACGCTCAAGGTCCATGCTGTCGAGCACCTGAGCACGCATCTGCTGAGGGGAAAGCGTGTGGGTCAGTTCGAGAAGACGATCGGCCAGCGTAGACTTGCCGTGGTCGATATGGGCGATGATGGAGAAATTACGGATATGCTGGGTGGTCATGGGTGGCAGACATACTTTCCTGATAACGAAAATGGAGCGGGACCATCGTCTAAAGACGCATAGAATATAGCGATTACAAGTTTGCTGTCAACGATTAAACGCGGCAGATGATAGGAGGTTCCGCAGGATAGGGCGATACCGTAGAGACGCAAAGTTTTGCGTCTCTACTAATCTGCGACCGGTTCGAGATCCCATTCCATGTCGTCTTCAAAGGATTCGAACCCGTTTACCATGTGGAGAATGGCCATGGCTACCCCTATGGCGATGAGAATCGAGGTAACGGGACTCCACTCCGGCGAGCGAAATGCGTGGATGGGTACGTAGTCCAGCAGGCGGTATCCAATGGTATTGAGGTTTGCATACATGTAGTACAGCGTAGAGCCTTGCGGCGCAATAGCCGCCGGGTGCTGAACCAAACCGGCAAGGGTGTCTCGATACAAATAGGCTAGCGCACCACCTGCCATAGCGACAAACGCTGCTGCGATGCGAAAAACAGCCAAGGGCAAAAAGCCAAACACGTTGACCAGCGCAGGCAGACGATCAAGCACATGGACCGTAAACAGGGGGGACGGTTGCATCATCGGCGCGGTCTCGATCGCCTCGACGACCATGCGAAGAAGCGCCGCCTCCGCCGATCGCCCTGCGATACACCGCTGCCAGCCGGTCGCATGAAGGCCGGGTACGCCAACTCAACGAAGACAGTCTGGCGGTAATGGACCTCTCGGTCGTCTGCAAGTCGCAACCTACTACGGTAGGACTTTATGTGGTGGCGGACGGCGTAGGCGGACACGATGCGGGCGAAGTCGCTAGCCGGGTGGCGGTCACGGCGCTGATCCGGTCGGTATTCGACACCCTGACCGACGAAACCTCCGAAACACCCACCGACACCCGAGAAGCATACTTTTCGTCGTTGCTGGAGCGCAGCGTCCATGCCGCCAACGATGCCGTCGTAGAAGCCCGTCGTCTGCATCATGCCAATATGAACACCACAGCGACCGCGGCACTGATCGCAGATGGCCACGCCTTTGTAGCCAACGTAGGCGACAGCCGCACCTATCTGTTCCGCGACGGACGGCTTCAGCCTGTAACGACGGACCATTCGCTCGTTGCCCGTCTGGTGGCGATTGGTATGATAAAACCCGACGAAATCTACACCCACCCCCAACGCAATGCCATTTATCGAGCCCTCGGCGATCAGCACGACTTTGTCGTAGACACCTTTGTCGTTGCGCTTCTTCCCGAAGATCGTCTCGTTTTATGCTCGGACGGTCTCTGGGAAATGGTACGCGACACCGGCATGGTAGAGATTTTGAATACCGCCGTATCTCCGGAAGAAGCGTGCAACCGACTCGTAGACCAAGCCAACGCCAACGGCGGCGAAGACAACATCACGGTCATCGTCGTACAAAGCACCACCGACGACCCGTAACGGACGGCCGTCCGGCCAGTGAGGTGAGCGGTGTCCTCTCTTCTGTCCTCCGGGACCATCCTCGTCAATACCTATAAAATCCTCCATGTGATCGACCAAGGCGGGATGGGGGCGATCTACAAGGCGGAAAGCCGTCTGCTTGCCGGCGAATTCTACGCCGTCAATGAGATGCTGGACAATTTCTCGTCGCCACAGGAACGTCAGGAAGGCACGCGGCTTTTCGAACAGGAAGCTCGTATCCTCCATAAACTACGTCATCCCAACTTGCCCAGGGTACACGCCTTTTTCGAAGAAAACGGTCGCAATTACTTGGTGATGGACTTTATCAAGGGGAGAACGCTCGAATCCATCGTAGAGTCCACCTCCGATTTTCTTCCGGAGTCGGTGGTCATGCGTTGGTGCAACGCACTGTGCAGCATTCTCGAATACCTGCATAGCCAGATACCGCCGATCATCTTTCGAGACCTCAATCCCCGCAACATCATGCTCGAAGAAGGTTCGGGCGAGATCAAACTGATCGACTTCGGTATCGCGCGGGTGTTCAAAGCCGGTCAGAGTGCCGACACGCTGAGCCTCGGATCGCCCGGCTACTGCCCCATCGAACAATACGGGCGCGGCCAGACGGACGTGCGGTCCGACGTGTATACGCTCGGCGCGACGCTGTATCATCTGCTTACCAAAAAAGTCCCGGTGGCGGCGGTAGAGCGTATCAAACCCACGCCCGCCTTGCTGATCCCACCGCGCAAGATCAACCGTCGCATCTCTCCCCGGATGGATCAGGTGATCCTGCGGGCGATGGAAATCAACCCCGACCAGCGGTTTGCCTCGGTCTCCGAACTCAAACAGGCATTGTTTGCACAGGAAACCACACGGATCACGAGTCAGCCTACACAACCGGCAACCCAAACGACGGCTCGCCAGACGACGCAGACGACACCCAAACCGCCCCCGGCCGTGCAGACCAAACCAGCCACACCGCCCCCGGCCAAACCGTCCACCGTGCAGACGACCCCACCCAAATCGCGTTTCGGACGCCGCGCATGGACCGTAGCCCTGATAATCGCCAGCCTTTTTATCGCCGATTGGATCGGCGAATGGCAACAGCGGGCCTCCGGCGACGACGGCAGTCCCGGCGGCGCCAAAACGCTTGCGGTTCCGGGTGTCGAAAACGACCGCGTGTCTTTTTACGAAGGCGACCGCACGGACTGGTGGGCACTCGACACAAACGGGGTCGATACGCTGACCGTTACCGTGACGCCGAGAGTCCGAACCGACGGTCTACAGCTTACCCTGTACGACCGAGCCGGGAAAAAAACGCTCAAACGGGCGGAAACATACGCTACACATTTGCAAACTATCTTGCCTGCAGGCGGGGCGACCTCTGTGCTGGCCGAAGTAAAGGCCCTCAAGGTTTGGGATTCCGTCACCTATACCATACAGGCGACGACCGGAAGACCGGACAGCACCTTGTATGCGTCGCTTGCCGACGGCGACGTCGTTTTGCCGCCACATCCACAGACCTAAACCGGACTACGCCCGAAACCACCGAAACGTTGCGGCTCAACGCCATCACACAACGCCGTCTACAGGTCGCCGACGGCTACGGTCTCACCTGGTGACGGCTTTTTGCGCCCGAAACCGATGTGCTTACCCTTACCGCCACCGCACGAACCGGCAACGCGCCGCTGTCGGTGGAATGCTACGATGCGGAGCGAAACCCACTGACCCCGTCGTCTCGCCGGGCAGATGGTATATCAGTACCGGTGCTGGAAAACGGGGAGTACTTTGTCAAACTCTCCGGCTCCGGTTTTTCCGCCCCGGTCCCCTATGCTCTTTCCGCTACGATGTATGCGGACCCCGCCGCTCTTTCCGGGGCTGATCGGACGCCCTTTGGCGCAAAAACACTGGTGACGGGCATGGCCGTGGAGGATACCGTGTCTTTCGACCGAGGCGACAAGATCGACTGGTGGCGGCTTGCCTTTGGCACGACCGGACGCATCGGCATAGAGATGGATACACGACGCAACTAAGCGATTCGTATGCGGCTTTTTGCCGCAGAGACCGTTCGTGGCAACCCCGAACCCGATCCGGACCACGCCCTTCACGAGACGGTCGGACGCGGAAGCATGGAAGTAGACGGCAATGCCGGAGAAACGTATTACCTTGCGGTCGTGTCCGAAGAACGCGGTAGTCAGATTCCGTATCGCCTCGAAACTCGGACGCTCGTCAGTCCCGACGCCCGTTCGGGGCCGGATGGCGAGCCTGCGGGCGCTAAAAGACTTGCCGTAAATGGCAGTTCGACTGGAAGGGTCGATTACGACGCGGGCGACCGCACCGACTGGTGGCAGATTTCTCCTGCCGGACCGGGTATGCTGACCGTCACCTTGTTTGGTCGCAACACGTCAGACGGCATTCGGATGGCGCTTTACGACCGAGCCGGAATTGAAAAACTTTCGGAAGGACAACCGGCAGGGAATGGACGCGAAGAGATGACCGTAGACCTTTCGCGCAAGGATACGTTTCTGATTCGCGTGTTTGCCGATGACGAGGGGAACGCCGGGGACTATCAACTGGTAAGTTGGTATTCTGCCGGAACGGGCGACACCGACGATCGCGGTGGAAGTACGGACGAAACGCCGGACCTTCTCCATCTGAGGCGACCTGCCAAGGGCGTGATCGATTACAGCGCGGGAAAACGTGCCAACTGGTGGAAAATCACGGCGGAAAACGCCGGAACCCTGACCGTCGATATGGAAGGAGATGCGGCCAACAATCTCGATATGGCCGTCTATGAAAGCAACGACCGCGAGACGCCGCTGGCGACGTCGCACAGCCGCAACAGCAACCGCGAGCGGGTGTCGGTCGAAGTAGACCGCTCCGGTTGGTATTATGTGGAGATTTACGCTCAGAAACCCGGCGAAAAAAGCCGGTACACGGTTACGGCAACATTCGAAAGATAATAGCGTGTACGGAAGACGCCAAGCGTACTTTCCACCGCTCTGAGACGAGGAGGCTATTCATGGCCGGTGAGGTGATGCTGCGTTGCGTTACGGACAAACCCTGCTACCCCACGACACCCGGGGCGCA
>VGJU01000079.1 GCA_016867335.1 Candidatus Zixiibacteriota bacterium
GGCAACATGGCGCTTTTGACCCACATGGCCAAAAACGCGGATATATGGTGGGACTGCATTCTGTCCGCCGAGTTAGCGCGTCACTACAAACCCGATCCGGAGGTGTACGCCACCGCTGCTGACCTGTTGGGGCTGGCGCCCTCGGAGGTCATGATGGTTGCGGCGCATATCCACGATCTCAAAGGCGCGCAGGCCGTAGGTTTCAAAACCGCGTTTATCCCGCGTCTTCTTGAATACGGCCCCCATGGCCGACCGGACCGGGAGCCGGATCCCTCCTTTGACCTTGTCGCTGTCGATATCCTTGACCTAGCCCGCCAGTTGGGTGCATTACCTTCGTAAAGACGAAACGTCGTCTTTACGAAGTTTCCATTTAAAGGTATATCATGCTGGTAACCCGTGAAGACCTTCAGGAAATCGAAAATCGGACGCTCTCTTTGTACGCGGTCAAAAGCGCCCAAAGCCGGGGACGCAAATACCCGGAGCCGGAAGACCCGTTCCGTACCTGTTTTCAGCGCGACCGTGACCGTGTGGTGCATTCGAAGGCGTTTCGTAGGCTGGAATACAAAACGCAGGTATTCGTATTCCACGAAGGAGACCATTACCGGACCCGGCTTACCCATACCATGGAAGTGGCCGGCGTATCGCAGACCATCGCGCGTAATCTCGGCGTCAATCAAGATCTAGCGATCACCATCGCCCTAGCCCACGATCTGGGCCACCCGCCCTTTGGCCACTCCGGAGAACGCGCGCTCAACCGTCTTATGCAGGAACACGGCGGGTTCGATCACAACAAACAGAGCCTGCGCGTCATCGAACAGATCGAATGGCGGTATCCGGACTTTCCCGGTCTGAATCTGGCATGGGAAACCCGCGAGGGCATCGTCAAACACAACACCCCCTATGACACGCCCGACCCGGCGGAATTCGAACCGGGAAAATGCGCGTCCATAGAAGCCCAGATCGCCAATCTGGCAGACGAGATCACGTACAATACGCATGACATCGACGATTGCGTGACCGCCGGTTTTATTACGCTCGATGACATTCGCAAGCTGGAAATCTGCGACGACGCAACCCGGAACGCCACCCGTAAAGCAAAACATCTCGACGAAACCCGCCAGAAATACCAGATCGTCCGAGCGTTGCTCAATCTTCAGATTACCGACGTAGTGCACACCACACACCAGAATCTGGAAACCCATCGCATTAGCTCGGTGGAAGACGTTCGCAACATCGGTTTCAATCTAGTTAACTACAGCGAAGACATGATCCGGAAAAATACCGGACTGCGCGAGTTTTTACGCACAAAATTTTATGAGCACTACCGCGTGATGCGTATGTCACGCAAGGCTACACGGTTTCTGGAAGACCTCTTTGAAGAATTCCGGAAAGACCCACGCCAGCTTCCCCCGGCCGTACAGCGCGACCTGCACAACATGCCGCTCGAACGCGCCATCTGCGACTATATCGCGGGGATGACCGATCGGTATGCGCTGGACGAACACAAACGGCTTTTCGACCCTTATGAGCGGGTTTAGCGGGTGATGGACATATTTTTCTGGGGTGTGCTTCTGATCGTCCCGCCTGTGCTTGTACTGGGTTTTTGTGAAGCAGGACTTCGGATATCGGGCATCATGGAACCCAGCGGATCCACCTATGTCCAGCAAAACCCTCCACCCGTCGAAACGGATACTCGCCCCAACGAATTCAATGCCGCAGGCTGGCGAGACAAAGAGCGCATGCCAAAGAAAGACCCTCGAACCGTAAGACTGCTTGGGATCGGCGATTCTATTACCTATGGATGGTCTGTACATTTCAATCAGATATATTTAAGCCTTTTGGAAGATATGCTCAATAAACAAGGGAGCGAGAACCGTTTTGAGGTAATGAATGCCTCGGTCCCCGGATGGAATATCCTGTACGAAAAGCGGTTTCTTCAGGAAATCGGCTTGTCGTACGAGCCGGATGTGGTGATCATAGGTTTTTGCTTGAACGACGCCGAGTTGGATCAGCCACCGGAAAAATGGGATCCGGCCTCTCCCGCATGGACGGCGAAAAGCTGGACGGAGGACAGAAGACGGTCTCGATCGGGGCAGACAGTCATGCCCATTGTTTCGGATTCCATTCACCACAGCCCACCCCCAAAGGCACAGCCCGTTACAGAAGACCGCTTTCCAATCCGTATTCCCCTTCCTTATGAACTGAAAAACTGGGCTTCCGACCATTCTCACTTGTATCGTTTTCTCCGCTGGGGTTATGATCTGGCCTTGAAACGTTTGGGTCTGCGTCTGGCTTATCCTTTTACGCTATACGGGGAAAACGCGGAAGAATGGCGTAGCTGCAAAACAGCGCTTTACGAGATCGGCTACACCATGAAACAACGCAAAATCCCCGTTGTCTTGGTCATCTTCCCCTTTTTTACCGAATTGGACCGTACATACCCATGGGAAGAACTTCACCGAAAAATTGCCGCTGTAGGAAAAGAATCTTCGATGGCCGTAGTGGACTTGCTGCCTTATTTCAAAGGACGGCATTCGGAAGAGGTAGGTGCTGACCCCTATTATCCGAACGCGACGGGCCATTGTATCGCCGCCGAAGCTATCTTTAAAATGCTACACGAACAGGTGTCGATTCTCCGATAGGAAAAACGCTATATGCCCCATCCCGTTCTTCGTGTCGCCATAGGCGGTCAGGGTCGCAGCGGCTACAGCATCCATGCGCAATGGCTCCGGCAGATTCCGCAAAAATACCGCATCGTCGCTGTGGCCGATGCGCTTCCCGAACGCCGCGAAGACGCGAGCCGCGAATTCGGAGCACGCACGTACGCCGACTGGAGCGATCTGCTGGCCGATGATGGGTTCGACTTGTTCGTCAATGCTTTGCCCACCCCTTTTCACGTCCCTGCGACACTGGCCGCACTCGAAGCGGGCAAGCATGTGTTGTGCGAGAAACCCATGGCAGATCGGTTGGAAAATTTCGACCGCATGGTCGATGCGGCCCACCGCAACGGGCTTGTGCTGTCGCCGTTTCAAAACAACCGTCCTCAGCCGTTTTTTGAAAAGATGCAAGAGATTTTGGCATCCGGTGTGATTGGAAAAATCGTGTATATCCGCTCCACCTGGGGCAATTTTGCCCGTCGATGGGATTGGCAGACGCTCCAGAAAAACATGGGCGGCGGGTTGCGCAACACCGGTCCTCATGCCATAGACCAAGCCTTGGCCCTGTTCGGCTATGACAGAACGCCTCACGTCTTTTGCCGGATGGACTGCAACAACCCGTTTGGCGGGGATGCCGACGATCACTGCACCGTTACCTTGTACGATCCCGAACGTATCGCGCCCCAGATCGATATCCTCGTCAGCGGATATATGGCCTATCCGCAAGGCGACATGTACACCGTCTATGGCACATATGGCGGTCTGAGCGGTGGTTTTGACACGCTTCGCTGGAAATATTTCGACCCTTTGCGCGCGCCCAAACAAGAAATGTGGGGCTGGTCGGTAGACCAGCAGTATCCGCAAGAGGAATTGCCGTGGGAGGAACGAACCTGGTCGCTGACGGAAGAGCAAAACCGCCCGGCGTCGGGATATACCCTTCGTTCGCTCCAGAGCGGCCCGGAAAAAATTTACGAAAACCTCTACGACGTGATCACAGAAGGCGGAACCCTGCTGATTCCACTGGAACAGGTGCGTGTCCAGATCGCGGTACTCGAAGAATGCCTCCGCCAGAACCCTCTGCCCGTATCCGGATAGAAAGAACCTGAATCATGCTTACGGAAGACGAAAAGTGGATATTCGATCTGCAAGGTTATCTGGTGCTCCGCAAGGTGGTATCCGATAACGATCTTGCCATCATGACGGAACGGAGCGACGAGTGGCATGCACTGTCTGACCGTGAACTTCCGCCGCCGCTTCGATCCTATGAAGATCCTGAAAAACACCCTAAAGCGGCACGCGCCATTTTAGATGTCGAATACGCGGACCACGTATTCGACCGGCTGATTCTAAACCGGGAGATTATGCGGATTGTGCTTGCATTGACCTATGAACGTCCCCAACACCTGCTTTCCGCGTTGACGATGAATACATGGAAAAACGATGAGATCGGGTTGCACGGCGGAACCGAAGGTACCTGGCACAACCCGGCGAATGACTACCAAGTAGCCGATGGCAAAATCTTCGCTACTTTTCTAAACGCCGCCGTATCGCTGGTGGATGTTCCACCCGGTTGCGGATTCGTGTGTATTCCCGGAAGCCACAAATCCTCCTTCCGCCGCCCGGATTACGTCGATATTCGCACCGGCCCTCCGCTGGTGACCAACGTGCCGATAGGGGCGGGCGACGCCGTGATCTTTACCGAAGCGCTCTGTCATGGCGCGCTCCCATGGACACCGAAAGATAGACCGCGCCGCACCGTTTTCGTGCGCTATTCCACGTCCTATGCGTCCTGGTCGCCGGGAGTCGGGCCCAAAGAGGAATACCGAAGCAAACTATCGGAAGGCGTATACGAAATGAAAAAACAAGCCGGTTTTCAAGGCCCTAAAAAAATCGTCAGCCAACTGTTAGAGGAAATACAAGGGGAACGAAAAATCGGATAAGCCTTTCTTCAACCTTCTTTTACCAGCCCTTCGTATACTGCCTGTCCACGCCGAAACAACTCCGCAACGGCCAACCGTTGCTCGTTCTTTGCAAACCGTCCCTTGCGGGCGACCCACCCGAGCGCATCGTCGATGGAACGGATAAAAAACCGAGCGTCTTCGGCACGCCGGACCGGCGGACGCCCCACGTCAAACCATACCGGACTCGTATGGGCAAACACCGAATGGTCGAAGCTGTCG
This sequence comes from Candidatus Zixiibacteriota bacterium, assembly GCA_016867335.1. Classification (GTDB taxonomy): domain Bacteria; phylum JAAXHH01; class JAAXHH01; order JAAXHH01; family JAAXHH01; genus VGJU01. Next base: position 4,838 of record VGJU01000079.1, read on the forward strand.
CGGGCATGACCGCTACACCGGGCGGCGATCCATCCGTCCGTTTCGGGAAACACATCCGTCGTTAGCGTCCCCTCTCGGCTGCCTTCGGGGTACGACCATTTTCGGGCGATCTCCCCATTCATCACCAACTCGACGACATTTACAGGATAATGGGACCGCCAGACGATCTGCGCTGTCGTCTTCTTTTCGCCTACCAGTCGGACGCCGGGCGGTTGACCGTCTACTTCGAGAAACAACGCCGGCCCATTGGTGATAAACGTTTGTCCCCGCTGCATCCCCTCGATCCAACGGTCATAGGTAAATTCTTGTCCCGTCTGCACGTACACGCGGTTGTTGGAGCATACAAACCAGTCGGAACCGGTAGAGGCGGGGAGAAAAAATCCGCAATTGAGCAACCGATACCAGATGTCGTATTCCGGGTCCATCCAAAAGGGATCAAACAGGTTGAACCCATCGAGTTTGCCAAGACCGGCCGCCACCGGAACTTCCATCCCGTTTCCGTTGTGACACCACAACACGATACCGCTTTGCTCATGCGCCCCGTCGCAGGCAAAACATATCGGCGGATAGTCCGGGTCGAACTCGCTTACCAACACGCCCCGGCTTACCGGCTCCACCAGGTTCTGTATCCGCAAAAACATGACATGCCCGTACCCGATATTCCACGGCATCTCGTTATGACGGCTTTCCTCGCCGATATCGACGATGTGATGCGCCGTAGAAATGTCCGTCATGACGCCGAGTGGAAAACGATTGCTCTTGTAGGCAAGACCTCGACGCTCCAGAATGCTGACCACTGTGACGCTAAAATCGTGTACATGCGGATCGAGACGCAAACGTTCGTCGGGTTGCGTCTCCTTTTCGTCGTAATGGATGTGCGTATTGCCGGGATGCCAGTTCAGGGAAGGCAGATCGGCCCATCTTCTGAGCGAAAGTTCGACATCCACATGACCGGTAGACGGGGCATATACCTGCTTGTGCAGTGGTTCGTATTCGGTGCCTCGCTCCACGAGGATTTCCACGGGGCCGCGGCTTACCTCCACCTCGAAACTGCCTTCGCAATAAAAAAACGGACGCCCGGTTCCCACCTTCATGACCGCGCCGGACGGGGCGCGAAAATATCCGGTGCTCTCCAGTACGTGGACTTTGGCCGCGACCGGCGCGCCGGACGTTTTGTCAAATACGGTTCCATGGATACTGGCCATAAGAGTCTCCGGGACACGACGCATCTTGGGGGATACGCGCACCTTGCAGGGTGTGGCTATGGTTTATCGTCCATTGACGATGGGCAGTATTTTCCGTGCTAAATCGCCAAACGTTATCTCCGACTGGGTAAATTTTGGTCCTATCGTTTCCAGATCGAGCGGTTTTTCTACCGCCAACTCTTCCTCCATGTACAGAATAAAATCGACGATGACGATGCTGGCCCGAAACACGGAAACCACCGGCGCCCGTTCCAGCGGTCCCTCGATAACGATTTGGGGCAGATGTTGTTCCATATATCGTCTTATCAGATATAGAATGTCGGATTCGTTTATCATCGTTCTTTGACGACCTGACCATACAGGACGTTGAAACCGGCGCCCATGGTCAACAAATTGATCGGTGTTTGTTCCGGAACCATTGCGGCGATATCTTTGAGGATATAGAAAATACTGGCGCTGCTCATGTTGGAATACCGTTGGTAGTGTTCGGCGGACGGGCCGAGCGTTTCCCGGTCGAGACCGAGTTTTCGGGACAGCCTTAGCATCAGTGGGATGGCGGCGGGATGGATGGCCCAGTGCGGCGTGTCTCTCCACACCGGCTCCGCCTGCTCCAGCGCGTTTGTCATCCTATCGAGCACGCTATTTTCAAAGGTCTTCTCGTCGGCCAGCCGAAACGTATAGTAATCCTCGTATCCCCATCGGATCAGATCGAGTCCGCGACCTACCTCGAATGTGTAGCGAAGATCGGAAAGACAAAGCGCCATCGTTCCGTTTTCCGCTCTGGTAGACACCCATAAAGCCATCGCACCGTCACCAAAGGTGCAGTTGCCCTGCCATACGTCCGGCTCGATGGTATCGCTCCGGAAAAGGGTTGTCGGCAATTCGACCGAAACGATCAGCAAGTTGTCGAGTCCGTCGTCGAGTGCACGGGCCAGGTTGAGCGCCTTGACGCCCCCCGTGCACCCGACCCCGCCGAGGTCCAGCAACATGGCATCGGGTTTTAGACATTCGGCCAAACGACTCGCCATCCGGTAGCTAAGACCGGGCATGAGATGCCCCGTAGCGGTGGTAGCGACGATGGCATCAAAAATGACGTGTTTCATAGCCGGAAGCGCTCGAATCTGGTCGGCCAGATTGCCGAGCGCCTTTTCCGCCTCCGTCTCGTACAGCAAAGCCCGCATCCTGAAATCTGTCAGCGTATCCCAGCCCGGCACCCCAAACCGTGTCCTTTCCCCGACCAGATAAAACCGAATCCTGTCCCGGAGTGATTCGAAATCCGCGACAGACAACGGCAGACGTTTGAGAACGGTCTCGAAATACCGGAGGACGACGGCATTGGACAGTTCTACCCCCGAATTGGAAGTCCATATCGCATTGATATAACGGGGTAGAACTGACATGGTCTCGACGGGAGAGAGAAATTGACCTTGACCGGGTTTTCCCTTATTCTATCCATCATATCGTAGTCTGTCTATCCTTTTCGAGTATACGTGGAGACTCCATGCAAGAAGCACCGCCGTCTGTCGGCACGGACGAGATCGGTGTTCCGGTTATCCAAGGGACCGGGGTCTGGTATTCCTATGAACAGGAGACGGGGCGCAGACCGGCGCTGTCCGACTGTTCCTTTTTGTTTCGCTCAGGGGAAATGACCGTTCTTACCGGACCGTCCGGCGCCGGTAAGAGGACGCTTCTGACCTTGATCGGGGCTTTGCGCACCATGCAGACGGGTAGCCTGTGTGTGCTGGACCGGGAAATAAACGGTCTTTCTTTATCCGAACAGATGCGGCTTCGCCGTCAGATCGGCTTTATCTTTCAACAGCACAACTTGCTCGAAGCGCTTACCGCTATCGACAATGTACGGTTGGCTATGCATGTAAATAAAACACATACGCCGGGTGATTTGAAAACAAAACCCATGGAACTGCTCGCGGCGCTTGGGCTTGGCGCACTGGCGCAAAAAAAGCCGCGCCAGCTTTCAGGCGGAGAAAGACAACGTGTAGCCGTCGCCCGCGCGCTGGTCAACGATCCGCGTATCGTGCTGGCAGACGAACCCACCGCAGCGCTCGACCGCGACAATGTCCAAGAAGTGGCGCTCCATCTCGGCTCGCTGGCGCGGGATCGCGGATGTGTCGTACTTCTCGTCACCCACGACATGCGGATCATCGAGCACGCCACACGGGTGATCACGCTGATGGACGGACGTATCGTCTCGGATTCGCGTTCGTTGGCGTTTTATGACGATATCAGACGCTGGACGGACGGAGTGGGGGTGGATGTGGTCCTCAACTCGCTTTCCGGTGAAGCACTGACCAAGAGTATCGAATTGCTGGCTCCGTATGGTCGTTTTATATAAATCGGAAAACGGGACATCGAAGAAAACAGCCTGATCGGACTCCGGATCTTTAACCGCAACCTGTCTTTTTCCGCCATCGACCTTGATCGTCTTTTGTCGGAACGACGCGCATACGCGCTTAGGCTTATCAAGAAGGTCTCGGAATGCATACGCCAAGGGGTGTTTCGTCCGCTTCCTGTGCGAACGTTTCCCGCCGCCGAGGTCTGCCAGGCGTTCCGGCATCTTGCCCAAGCCAGACATATCGGCAAGGTAGCGGTAACGTTCGAGCCTGGAGAGGTTCCGGCGGTTCCCTTGGGACGTCGGACCTCCATCCGCCCGGACGCTTCCTATCTGATCACGGGTGGTCTTGGAGGATTCGGATTGTCCACCGCCCAATGGTTAACCGAGGCCGGAGCACGGCATCTGCTGCTCGCCGGTCGTAGTGGCGCTTCCACCGAAGAAGCCCGGAAAACCCTCGAAACGCTTCGGGCCAAAGGCGTAAACGTTAAGATCGAAACCGTCGATATTTCGGACCCTACACAGGTCGAGACACTCATCGTCCGTGTCAAAGAGTCGATGCCTCCGCTTGCCGGCGTGTTTCATGCCGCAGGCGTCACGGCGGACGATCTACTTATCCACATGAACCCGGAACAATTCGAACGGGTCATGAAACCCAAAATGCGGGGCGCTTGGCATCTCCATACCTTTACACGCCATATCCCTCTCGATCTGTTTGTACTGTACTCCTCCGCCGTCTCGTTGTTGGGCAACGAGGGGCAGGCCAATTACAGCGCGGCAAACGCCTTTCTGGATGCGCTGGCTTGGCGACACACGCTGGAAGGACTGCCCGCGTTGAGCGTCAACTGGGGTGTCATAGACCATATAGGCATGGCCGCCCGAACTCCCGAGGTGCTGGCACATCTGTCCCGCGCCGGTCTCCGGGCCATGCCGCCGCAACAAGCGTTGAAAACGCTTTGACACACGCTGGACCGGTCCCCCGCGCAGATCGCCGTTATGGATGTGGATTGGCATCTATGGGTTGCACATCGTCCGGGCGCGCGGATTTCGGCACGTTTCGCGCCCGTCCTGAGCGCCTCTACCAACGGCCACACCTCTCGGTTGCTGTCGTGTCTTAAAGAGATGTCGGCGGAAGAGCGACCCGTTTATCTCCAAAACTGGCTGAGCCAAGAGGCGGCGCGTGTCCTGCGGATGCCTGAAGACCGTCTCGAACCCCACCGTTCGCTTATGGAACAGGGTATGGACTCGCTTTTCGCCGCCGAAATGATCTCCGGACTCCGGACCGAAACACTTGTGGAATTTTCCCAGATGGACCTGATCAAGCATCCATCGATAAAACAACTTTCCGCCTTGCTCTGCGAACGGCTCGAACAAGAGCAGCAGGCGCACTGACCCAACCCTCCGATGCGCTCAAGCGGTATCTTTCTCATTTTACTGCTCTGCGTCTCTCCTGCCTCCGCGCAGGTGCGTATCGAAATGCCTGTGTTCGAAGGTGGCGCGGGTCTCGACTTTTTTATCGAGTGTGCCCGAACTTACGAAAAAGAAACCCCCGGCATGATCGTCGATCTCTACGGTGATCCAAGAATTGCCGACAAGGCGCGGGTGCGCATCCTCGAAGGCTCCTACCCCGAAGTCACCAACGCGGGTCTCAACTACTGGGCGTTAATCCGAAACGGCGATATCCTGCCGGTCGACGAATATCTCGATCAGCCCTCATGGGAAGGGGATACCACCTGGCGCGACTCGTTTCTGCCCGGCAGTCTGGACCGCTACACCTATCAGGGCAAAACCTATGGAATTCCGCTGATGTATTCCGTATATGCGGTATGGTACAACAAAACCCTCTTCGAACAGCACGGGTGGCAACCTGCTACGACGTGGGACGAGTTTTTTGCGTTGTGCGACCAAATCAAGGCGGCGGGTATATGGCCGCTTGCGTTTCAGGGGCGGTATCCGGCGTATGCCCAGAGCCTTATCGATCACGGTTTCTATCATCTGGCCGGACCGGAGCGGTTTTATGCACAGCAACAGCTTGTTCCCGGCAGTTTTGACAACCCGGAGTTTATACAGGCCCTGACGCTGGCACAGCGCACCGCGCTCAACTATTTTCAGCCCGGTTCGATGGGCATGAGCCATACCGAGGCGCAATTAGAGTTTTTTCTCGGACATACCGCCATGATTTTCTGTGGGTCATGGCTCAAAAGCGAGATGCTCGGAAAAATCCCTGAAGGTTTCCGGTTGGGATCGTTCAATTTGCCCATCGCACACGCCGGGAAGACGGACCCAAGCGCCATCTATGCCGGAGCCGGGTACTATTTTGTCATGAAACACAGCCGACACCCTGAAGCAGGGGTGGAATTTCTACGGTTTATGACCTCGCGTCGCATGGCAGGTCGGTTTTGTCGGATGCGCGATATTGCGGTCGCCGTAGCCGGCGTGGCTGAAGAAAATCTATCGGAGGACCTTCAGGATCTGGCCGCGCTTGTCAAGAACGCCCGTACCAGCTATGGCATGGCCCCTGGCGAAGATTTTCCGGAGATGGGGCAATACTGGAGCGATGCGCGGTTTCAGATCGTCACCGGACAGGCCACCCCGGAGCAGGTCGCCGCCAGTCTGGAGGCCGGAGCGGAGCAGGTAAGAAACCGCGCCGCCGCACCCGACCGCATCACCGTCCGCCATGTCTGGAAACCCGCCTTGCTACTCTTGCTACTTGGTGCGGCGATCCTCTACTGGACCGCCACAACGGTCACTCGATACCGCAACCGCATACGCGCGACATCCTTGCAAATCACCGAAAGCAAACCCCGGCTCAGCCGGTTCAACCGTATCGTCCTGCTCGGACCCGCCGTCGCACTGTATACGGTATTTGTAATCGTTCCGTCCGTAAAATCGTTCTCGTGGAGTCTACACGAGTGGGACGGGCTTACGGAAATGCGATTTATCGGCTTGAACAATTTTGTGCGGATGCTTTTCGAAAGCGACGGCTTCTGGATCGCCCTCGGCAACAACCTGTTTATCATGTTTGTCATCCCGCTCTTCGTTTTGCCGCTGTCTTTGTTTCTTGCGGTGTGCATCAGCCGGGAACTGCGAGGCGCTCAGTTTTTCCGTATCGTCTTCTTTTTTCCCAACATACTCGGGGGCGTCGCCGCAACGCTGTTGTGGATGCATCTGTACAACCCGCAGGGCGGGCCGATCAACGGGGCGCTGGTGGGATTCGGAAACCTACTTGCAACAGTCGGTCTCACGGGCATCGGCGGATGGTTCTCCTCGCTCGAAGGGTTTGCCTGGCTTTCGCAGACCAACCTCTACCGGGCGCTTATCCCTATGTCGATATGGGGAGCTTGTGGATTCAACATGGTGCTGTTTCTCGCCGCCATGGAATCGATCCCGTCCAGTCTCTACGAGGCCGCGCAACTCGACGGTGCTTCGGCGTGGCGGCAGTTTCGAGACATCACCCTTCCCCTTATCTGGGAAGTGTTGTCCATCTCGCTCGTCTTTATGGTCATCGGCGGCATGAAAGCCTTCGAAGGCATCTGGCTGCTCACTAACCAGTCGCCCACTACACAGGTACATGTAATCGGCACACGCATGCTACAAGCCATGTTTTCGGAGTTTCAAGTGGGCGAGGCTACGGCCATTGCGGTGCTGCTTTTTGCCATGGTGTTTTTTGGTACGGCAGTGACCCTGCGAGCCATGCGCCGCGAAACCGTGGAGTTTTGAGAAGTGCGCATACATCTTCTCATCTACACCGTTCTGATCGGATATCTGGGCGTGGTCGTCTATCCCATGATCTGGTTGCTGTATACCTCGCTCAAAACGGACCGCGATATTTTTCTGGAGCCTTTTACGCTTCCGGCGTGGGACAACCTGCAGTGGGTAAATTTCTCCGAGGCGTGGACTAAGGGATTTTTTGGTGAATACTTTCTGAACAGCGCTTTGGTGACCACGTCCACCGTTGCGTTGTCCCTGCTGTTTGCGGCGATGGCGGCGTATGCGCTTTCGCGGTTTCGCTTTGCCGGGGCACGCCCGCTTTTTTACTATTTTCTCGCCGGGCTGATGATCCCACTCCAACTTGCCATCGTACCCTTGTTTTTTCAGATGAGAGACATAGGCCTGCTCAACTCGCGTCTGGGGCTGTTGATGGTTTATATAGCGTTTGGCATGCCGTTTGCCGTTTTTATCCTTGCCGGCTTTTTCAAATCCCTGCCTTCCGGCCTGCACGAGTCCGCACTGATGGACGGGGCCGGAGAGCTCCGTGCCTTCTGGTCGATCATGTTGCCGCTGGCGCGTCCGGGACTCATCACCGTGGGCATCTTCTCGTTTCTGAGTACATGGAACGAATTTTTCATGGCCTTTATGTTTCTGTCGGGCGAAGGCTCTCAGTCCCTGCGCACCCTGCCGCTCGGACTGGCAAACATCACCATCGTCAGCCAGTACCGGAGCGATTGGGGGATGGCCTTTGCCGGGCTGGTGCTTATGATGCTGCCGACCATGGTGGTCTATGCGCTACTTCAACGCCATCTTACCAAAGGCATCACGGTCGGTGCGCTAAAAGGATAGAAATCAGAAGTCCCATCCGAGATGGGGCGGCGGGAGATGCACTAGAACGTCGAGCGCGTTGAGCAACTCCTGCGGTCCGAATAGGTCGTCCGTCGCCGCCAAACCGCTGGCCGGACGAACACCAAGCCACAACCGGGTAAACGCACCGACGGAAGCGCGAAGCGTGGGCAGACGGGCGTCCGTTCCACATTCGGCGTGCGAAGAAACCCCCAGCGTTATCGTGTATTCCCCTCCGATACCCCCCCAAGAAGAGGACACGGGAAGACTTTCCGCAACCGGATCGTGAAGCGACAAATTGAACCGGACCGATTCACCGGGAAGAGACGTTTTTGCCAGACACGCGTCGAGATCGCAGATGCGGGTCTGCCAATACGCCGTCGCGCGGCAGTGCTGTTCGTAGTCGGACTTTTTCGTAATCATCCTGCCTCGAAACGGAGTTCGCAGCAAATCCTGCAACTGAAAGTCGGGTGGCTCGATCAGACTGACCGCGCAAACCTGATCGCCCAGCGATTTGAGCAGCGCCAGCAGTTCGATAAACTCACTATATGTCCGGTAAGCGATAAATTTGAGGTGATAGGGGCCGTGATCGTCTTTGGCGGAACCCCAGAAAAAATGCGTTAATTCGCCATTCGGTCCGACATAGCCAAGACCAAACCCGTTTTCCGACCATCCCGTTTCCGCTTGTATCACGGTAGACGGAAGCAGGGTGCAGGCGCCGTGCCAGACTTTGCGAGCCAACAGCGCCTCATGCATCCGGGCGCTGTCATCCGTCGTAAGACGCACAGGCGGGCGCGGCTTTTGCGTTATCGTGAGATCTGCCGGATCGAAATTCATCATATGTTCATAACCGCCCGTACCAAAACCGAGACGGTCGTAAAATCCCTGTTCGAACATGCTAAGCGCGCATATCTCCGCACCATCGGCGGCATCTGCCGCGATCAGTTCCGCCGCAAGCCGACGGGCAAAACCCTGTTTCCGTGCCACGCGACTTGTGGTCACTCCCGTGACCGCAGAAAGCCGAAGATCGCCGTTCCCATACCGAAACCGGCCCGGAACGGACATCGCCAAGCACTCCGCCACGCCGTTCATCTCGGCGACAAGTGCCCGGCTTCCGGACAGAAATACATCCATCAACGTCTCTTCTGATTCGCTTTTTACCCAGTGTACCTCGCGCCATATCCGATGCACCGCCTGTGCATCTTTATCGGGATCGTAAGATCGAAATGTCATAAAGTATCCTTCGATGAGAAAGGGATGGGCCGACCGTTCACCCCGAGGTTGTCGACATATAGATGACAGGCGACCGCATGGTCGGGCGCGACCGGGACAAGTCGCGGTGACACGCTTAGACAGACGTCCATACGTTGCGCGCACCGACTGTAATACCTGCATCCGGATGCAGAACGCACCCGGTCTTCGTCGGCAGGCAGTTCGACGGTCGTGTTCCACCGCGTTTTCGGATCCGGAACCGGAATCGAGCCGATCAGTTCCCTGACATATGGATGACGCGGTTGCTCGATAAGCGCGCGTGCGTCGCCCTCTTCGACCGTAACGCCGCGAAATAGCCCCGCCATACGGTCACCGATCTGATAGGCGGTAGACAGGTCGTGGGTGATATACAGAAACGAAATGCCGTTTTCGTCGCGCATGCGGCGCATGAGGTCTAGGATGGAAGCGCGGAGCGAGGCGTCCACCGCCGACACCGGCTCGTCGGTCACGATCAGACGGGGCTGCACCAATGCCGCGCGCGCCATCATCACACGCTGGCGTTGCCCCCCGCTTAGCTGGTGAGGGTATTTTTCCAGTATCTCCTCGCCTCGCAGTCCCACACGCCTAAGCGCCTCTTCGACCGCCGCGCGCGTCTCGGTCCGACTTTCGGTCTTGAGAAAACAGCGCGTAACCAGATCGAAGGTATGATGTACCCGGAAAAACGGATTGAATACCTCGTAGGGATCCTGAAAAATCGCCTGCACGTCCTTCCGGTAGGCCAGCCGTTCCGTGCGGTCCATGTCCGCCAGATTGACGCCCCGGTAGAGAATCCGTCCCCGTGTAGGATGCAAAAAACCGAGCACCAAATGAGCTAGCGTAGTCTTGCCGCTGCCGCTTTCGCCCGCAATGGCGGTGATACGCGCCGGGTGCTCGTGGAGGTCGAGGTTGAACCCCTCCAGCGCCACAACCGCCGGCGCCCCGCTCAATAGCCCGCCCCCAAAGGTCATCGTCGTGGCATTTTCGATTTGAAGAAGAGGGAAAGGCATGAAGTTCGAAGGGTGAAAGGTCAAGGGTCAAGGGTCAAGGGTGACTTTTCTGTCTTTTTTCAAACTTCACCCTTCAAACTTCTCATACATCCAGCACGCCACGAAATGGTCTTTTTCGATTTCCGTCAACGACGGGCGACGGGCGTGGCATTCGGGTTTGACAAAGCCACAGCGTTGTTGAAAAACGAATCCCGTCGGCAGGTTACGCAGGTCGTCGGTCAGACCTTCCGAAACAGGCACGGGGCTGCGTTCCCGTATCGACGGGATGGACGCGATAAGCAGTTGCGTGTACGGATGGAGCGGTCTGGCGTAGGCGGCCTCCACCGGAGCGGTTTCGACCAGATGCCCCGCGTACATGACCGCGATCCGGTCGGCAAGTTGCGCCTGTATACCCATGTCGTGGCTGATCACCAACAGCGATACGCCAAGCCGTGTTTTTACATCGAGCAGGGTCTGCACCACCACACGCTGAACGACCACGTCGAGCGAGCTGGTAGGCTCATCGGCGACGATCGCCGCAGGACGGAGCGCGATCGCCATGGCGATACAGATACGCTGTTTCATTCCCCCGCTCAACTCGTGCGGATACAGCGAAACAACGCGCTCCGGAAGCCCCACGTCACGCAACAGACCGACGATGCGACGGTCCAGTTCGGCTTTCCCGATGTGTTCGTGTGTCAAGATGGCATCGGCCATTTGCTCGCGGATACGCAACACCGGGTTGAGCGAATTCATCGCGCCTTGCGGAACGAGCGACAGAGTCCGCCACCGCAAGCGCCTCAGCATTTTTTCGGACAGACCGATCAGATTTTTGCCATTTATCCGGACTTCGCCCTGCGTGATGCGACCCGGGGTCTGTACCGTCTGCAAAATGGCCATCGCCACGGTTGTCTTTCCGCACCCCGATTCCCCCACCAACCCTACTATCTCCCCTCTGCCGACACCGAAGGCAACGCCGTCTACCGCCGGAATCGCTCCGCGCGGCGTAAAATAGCGTACGTGAAGATCGCGGACCTCCAACACCGACGACGTATCGCCGACCGGTTCGGGAACGCCGTCTTCCTTCCGGGATGCCTTTGTATGGCGAGACGATCTAAAGTTTCGCAGACGCGGATTGGCGATTTCGTCA
>VGJU01000080.1 GCA_016867335.1 Candidatus Zixiibacteriota bacterium
GATCGGCTTGCTGTCCGGCCAGTTTCGCCGCAACCAGAAACCGGCGGAAAATACGCACTGGGGATCCGATCCGGCACGGTTCAAAAGGGTCATGACAAAAGAGCGGGATGCTGTCATCGGCGCGCTGGTCGAGGCGGCGGATACACTGGGGAAAACACCGGCGCAGGTGGCCTTCGCCTGGATACTGGATCATCCGGAGGTTACCGCCGCGATGACCGGCCCCGACCTGCCGGAGCATGTCGTCGAAGTATGTGGCGGTGCGGGGTGGCGTCTTCCGCCGGAAATCCGGGAACGGTTGGATAAAGTCTCGGAACCCGTGATTTCGGAACGAGCGACATAAGAGGGTAAAACGGTATTCGGTAGGTGAGTCAAGAGGTTATGTCGTAATCTTTGAGTGTTGATAAAATATCTCGTAGAGCAAAACACCGGTCGCCACCGCCAGATTGAGCGAATCGGCGCGTCCTGTCATGGGAATGTGGACAAGCCTATCGCAGAGGGTGCGAAGATCGGCGGAAAGTCCGTGTTGTTCGCCGCCCATGCACAGCAAAACCGGGCGGGGATAGGCCATGTCGCGATACCCGGTCGCGGCGTCGCCCGATGCGCCGATCAGGGGCAGGGCGTGTCGGTTTTTCCACATCGCCAGCATTCCCAGATCGGCTCGCGCGATACGCTGTGAGAAGATCGCGCCCATGCTGGCACGCACCGAGACCGGATCGTACGGATCGGTTGTCTCGCCCAGCAGGATCACACCGTCGACCCCGACGGCGTCACAGGTTCGCAAAATAGTACCGAGATTGCCGGGACTTCCCGCCTCTTCCAGCACGACCCAGCCCAACTCATCGCCGGGGACGATCCGATCGAGCGTCTCCCACCGCTGACGCGCAACCGCAGCAAGACCTTGCGGGCCGTCCTTACGCGAAAAAGACGCGAATACCTCTGCGCTTATTTCGAGTACGGGCATGCCGTCCTGTCGCGCGCGTTGGACCGTCTCACGGCCAAACGGGCTGTCCAGCAAATCCGGCGCAACGACAAGCGTTTCGATGTCCGCGCCAAGCTGAACCGCCTCGACGACCGGGCGTATACCCTCGACAAGAAACAGCCCCGTCTCTTTGCGTATCTTGCGATGGGCAAGACTGCGGATGTGTTTGATCTGGGAGTTGGAAAGACGGGTGATCACCGTTACCTACCATAGCGCGACCGAGCGCAACGAGACCGTTTTCTCTCGGTCGTTCGACTTCAGAATGTAGTCTTAGGATAAGCGCTTAGCGCCGCCCACGCCGCCGTTTCCTCACGACTATCGGCGATGACGAAATACGCGCTCATCGCAACCTCGCCACTCGGCGCTATCGTGTGCGTAGGCCGAAGCTGAAGATGCCCGCCCGTATCGCCCCAATCGTCTATCTCCACCTGAGGCGTAGACGAGATGAGCGCGACGACGCGGCCTGTTTCCGGGTTTTCGGAGCCGACCCAGCCGCCCCCGTGTCCGCCAAAGGTACGCCGACTCCGCTTGCGCTCGTATCCGTCGGTAAACAAAGTCGTCCGGGATCGGTCGCCGTCGGGCTGGACAAACACGCTCCATCCGGCGCGGATACGACGCAAGGCCGACGTTTGGTTGTAAAACCGCCATACCAGCCAAACCGCTGGGCTTCCACCCACGGTAAGCGTATCCATCTCCAGCGTCAATCCGCGCAGTTCCTCGTGTTCGAGTGTAGCGCGCTGACGCACCCCGGTCCAGACGATCCCGTGTGTGTCCGTCGCCGTTATCGGCTCCGCCGCAAAGCGTTCCAACGGAGCCAGCCCCGGCGGTGTCATCTCGAGTCCGCTGTCTATAATCGGCACGATACCGCCATACCAAGGATGAAGCCAGTTAAACGTCTCCGCCTCCGGAAACGCCGAAGCCAGATGATCGACTCCCCGGTCGTCCCGTATCGCGCTTACCGACCCGCAAAAAGACGGTGTAACGTCGATTTCAAAACGCCCGTTGGCTATGGTGTAGACGAGATGGCCTTGCCGCTCCGCCGACGATACGGCGACAGGGCTTGCGTCTCCAAACCGGATCAGCGAAACCGGACGTTGTACGTCGCACTCTCCACCTTTGAGCACAAGGTTGCCGGTATATGCACCGGGAGGAGCCACGGTGGAAAGACGCAGTTCCGTTGCAAACGGAGCATGATAATGGACATTTTCAAACGTCCACCGGGTGTGGTCGCCGGTCCATCCGTCCGGAAGCTCAAGCGTTGCCACACCCGAAACCGGTCGGGAAAGAAAATGTTTTACCCGGAGCGTAGCGACCACGGGTTGGGTTGTCACAACGGGTGTGGACGGCTCCAGATCGACATCCAAACCCCCCATCGGCGCGGGATGGGCTTGGTACGGAATCGTGGCAATGCCTGTCAGCCGCCGCCATACACGCCGCACCGAGGTCCATCCCCCGTCACCCACGTACAAACGCATTTTCGTAAGCGCGATCCGCGACCCCGGAGGACAGCGGAATTCACGTGAGATAAATCCCATCTCGTTCCAAGACCACGAAATTTCCTCGCCGTCGTCCGGCCAGAAAAGACCTATCGTCCCATGCGGGTACTCATAAGCACCCCACGTCTCCGCATAGACGCCGGACCGTTCGAACGCCGTGTCGTGCGGACCCGGGAAGTCGGCGCACCGCTCACGCACCAGCCCCTTTTTGAGCGGCAGCGTCAAGGTGGACAAGCCTGGATGAGGATTCAACGCAAACTGATACAGTCGGAATACATACGGGTCAAGACCCGTATTTTCAAAACTATGCTCGACTTCGATCATTGCCCCGGCGCTGATCCGGATAGTTTTCCGAAAGACAAATCCCGGCGACTTTTTCGATACGCTAAATGCTGTGACGACCGCGGTTTCGCCCTCGCGGTCCAATGCGAGTGTAAAGTCCGCCTTGCGGTATTCGCTGGGCCATTGCGGTGGGATGGGGCGTCCACCAAACACCAAGAGGCTTTCGCCCGTAGCCAGATCGCTTAGAGTCAATTCACCGGCTTTTGCTTTTATGACAGCGCGCAACCGTTCGTTTTCGATGCGGATTTCGCCGGGGGACTGAAGGGAAAGCAACCCTCCGGGGGGCAGGGCAAATACGGTACGGCTTTCGGCAGGTAGAGAGACGTTTTTACCCTCTGCGACAAATCGGCCCGAAACGGCCCAGTCGAACCGTCCTCCTCTGTCGGTGGTCAGTGTCACCGAAGTTCCCGCATGTCCACCCGCCGGAAGCGTAACGATGTGCTCCGGTCGGTCCACCGTAAGACCTTCCGACGGGGAAAGACCGAGGGTAATATCGGTGTCGTGCGAAAGAAAACTGCGAAGCCTGAGATGGACGGTCTGCGGAACGCCGGGCATGAGCGTGATATATTCGGGATGCGCGGACATCGTGATGGGAAGACGGGGCCGTATACCGGTTCCTAACTCCACGGGTGTCTGTCCGATAAGGAGTCGGGTGATAACCCGTGGCGCGGGGCCGTCCGGGTCGGAGGCCCCCGCTGTGTCGGACACGACCACTTTCGACTCGAAGATGCGGGTTTCATCGGGGCCGACGGTAGTCTCTTCGCGGTAATCTATGGACAGGTCGCCCGTTGCCTGCGCGATCAGGCTTAGCGCCATCGGTTCGTGTCGGCGGTTGACGATCTGCCAACGCAAGATCACGTCACCGCCCCGCACCGGGGATGGGTTGTCCACCGTTGCGGCGACAAAAAAGTCGGGCGTGTCTATCGCGGTTACCCGCCGCGTTTCGCGGTCCACCCGGACGACGAGCCGCTCGTCGCCTGCCTCGTACCGGTAGGTAAAAACACCCAACCCTTCCCAGCGTTCGTCATCCGGAACCTGAGTCAGTTCGCGCCGAAACGCCGTATACCAGTCGTGTTTTTCGAAAAACGCCGCCGTACAAGGCATCTGCAAGATGGCGGGTGTGAAGTTGAGCATTTTGACATGCGGGCCGGGCATCCAGAAAAATCCGCATTTTTTGTACAACGGAACCGCCTTGAGGTTGCCGGACCAAGTGTCGAGGTCGAGCCGGTATTTTTTCCATTCCACGACCTTGCGGACAGCCTCGACCAGCACCCGGCGTCCCAGACTCTGTTTCTGAAACCCCGGCGCCACGTTGAGCAGGGGCAGATAAATGACGTCGTCTTCGTCCGTGTCGTCCCTAAGCGAACACGATCCACCGATCCGGTCTCCGGCATCCCAGACCAGATAATCGCGGTATTCTTCTCTGCCGATCCCCGACTTAATCCAATCGGCGGTACACGGCACGCCACAGTTCCACGTGCCGGGCCATTGGCTGTCGCTGGCGTTCCACATCTGGGCGAGTTTTTCCGCATCGCGCTCCAAATCTATGCTGCGTAAAACAGGAAGCTCGGTCATGGGGTTACCCAAAGGATGAATGATGAACAGAACAGCGAGTGCATACCTTGCAGCAAGCTGCAAGAGCAAATACTCCCCGTAGGTAGAAGCGTGAAGAGGCTTCGATTGCTGCACAATGGCTGCAAGGTAAACGAGCTAACTCCAAACAATCAAAATATCTTGCGGCAGAACGGCCGCAAGAGCGCCTACTCCTTACTGTCGAAGATAGCTTGCGGTACTACTGCAAGCGTACTCCCCGCAGCCATTGCTGCGCAATGGCTGCGGGGAGGCTTCAATGATGAAAGTCCCGACTGCCCTAACACGGGTTTGGATGCACCGCCGTGTTTTTTTGCCTACCCCTCCAACACCGCCGCCGCGCTTTCTCCTTCGAGAATGCGGTTGTATACACGCAGACAGAGTACGATCCCCGACTGTACCGAGCGTACTTCTTCACGCCGGTCTCCGAGGGGGTCGGTGACCACGCCGAGCAGGTCGCCGGGTTTGACACGGTCTTTGAGCCGTACCGCAGGCTCGAAAAAACCGGAAAAGGGAGCGGGATAGTTGAGTTGAAGATGCCCCGAATGTTCTCTTGCATCTTCCACAAAGTATTCGATACGCGATACAGGGCGGGGTCGGTCGATCATGCCAAGTTCGGCCATAACGTTTAGACACCCCTCCATGTAACGGGTTACACCCTGCGGGTCGCACTGTCCGCCCCCCATCCATTCCGTGTAGATGGCCGGGATACGGGCGTCGCGCGCTACCGAAAGCGTCCGTCCGTCGAGATGCGAGGAGGTTCCCCAGACGATGGGCAGGTTAAACACCCGCGCCATGCGGCGCTGTGCTTCCAAAACGGCGGTGTCCGGGTGGAGCATGTATCCGGCCAGCGGATAACAGTGCATGGCAATGCCGCCGCTGTGCAGATCGATCAGATAATTCGCCTCTTCGATTTTTTGGCTGACCGCACAGGCGATACGTTCGGTGATCGAACCGGTGGGGTTGCCGGGACAGGTGCGGGCAAGGTCCAGCCCGTCTTCGGAGGTACGCTGGCCACGGCGGTACGCCGCCTCGTTGACGACCGGAATCAGCGTCAGCCGCCCCTGCAACGCATCCGGATCAACCCTGTCACGCAGACGACGTATCGCCGCCATCGATTCGAACTCGTCTCCGTGTACGCCTCCCAAAATCAGCAGATGCGGTCCGTCCGTACCGGAAAGGGTCGTCGTTTGCAACTTTACGGCTTTCATGGGGGGTCTCCGTCTTACGGGATAATTGACATCGAAATCTTCTTTCCCTATCATGAGCGAGATCAGGGTGGCAAGCAACAGAATTTGTCGGTCGACCTCCGCCGCTTCCCGATCTGTTTTGCTCCGGAACTCCCCACAAGGAGATGGTATGTCCCTGTTTGCCGTTTCGCTTGCCGTTACCAACGAGACGGCTTGCGACCGGGTCGCATGGCCTGTAACACGCGGCATTCCTTTGCCGGCTGGGTTTTTGCGCGATACGGACGACCTGCGGGTTTCCGGGCCGGATGGAGGGGTCGTTCCCCTTCAGTGCCGTATCTTGGGACTATGGCCGGATGGTAGTATCCGGTGGGTGCTGGCGGACTTTCAGGCCGACGCGCCGGCGCAGGGAAAAAACGTCTACACGCTTTTCCGGGCGGAACCCGGTTTATCCCCCGCATCTTCCGAGATCGACAACCCGAGCGATGCGATCCGGGTCGAAGAAGACGAGGACCGCATTATGGTAGATACCGATCTTTTGCGTTTCCGTGTCGGAAAACGGCGATACGGACTTTTCGAGTCCGTGGAACTGAAACGAGACGACAGCTTTTATCCAGTGTATCAGGGGGACGGGGGCGACGCCTGTGTTCGCATTTCGGAGGGTAGTTCCGACGGCGGAACCCAGCGGCATCTGTACGGCATGGGCGGCGTATGCCGCGCATCTCTGGCGTCCGATGCGTACCGGGCGGTTGTGGAGGAGTCGGGGCCGCTGCGTGTCGTCATTCGACTCGACGCGTTGCTTGAGGCCGATATACCGGCGCATCACTATGCCGGCTACCGTCCTTTTCGCTGTTGCACACGGATAGAGGCTTATACGGGAAAACCGTTCGTCCGTCTGCTCCATACCCTCGTGATGCGGTGCAATCCGCGCGAAACCGAAATAGAGGAAATTTCATTCCGCATTCCAGCGACGCGGGGCGGGGGGCTTTGTCGCTATGCGTTTCATGCCAACCGCGACGAACAGGGAGAACTGGCGCCGGGTGAAACGCTTCATCTTGCCCAACGGTCGGACAATCATTTCCGGGTGTACCGCTACCGAGGCGTATCGGTCCGTATCACGACCGAGGGGGAGCGTTCGGAGGGCTGGATGACACTTGACGATGGTCATGTCGGGGTTGGTGTAGCGCTACCCTACATGGCGGAGGAGTACCCCAAAACACTCGAAATTTCCGCTTTGGAACAAGGAATACACATATATTTCTGGCGCGACCCCGATGGCAAACGGCTTTCGTTGAAACGCTACGACGAGCAGGTGGCTTGGCATGAAGGCGAAGGCGTCTATGCGGATGGAACGGGGATTGCACGAACAAGCGAATGTGTTGCGGTATTCTACGACGCCCAACGGCGGGCCGAAGCGATAGAGACGCTACGCGCCGTCCTGCATCCGCCTCATACGGCGGTCGATCCGGTTTGGATGGCGTGTTGCGAAGCCGCCGGCGGGATGATGCCGGCCGATTCGGAGTGTTTTCCAAACAGCGAACGGATGATGACCGGGTTTATGGACTGGATGAACCGGTGTATTCGTTTGGGCCGCTGGTAGGGTTTTCTCGACCGGGGCGACGTGCTGGTTGCTTGGGACGACGATGCGCAGGACTGGCGGTTTCGGGGAAGATGGGGTTGGTGCAATAGCGAATGGGATCCCCGGCACGGCGTATGGATTCAGTATATGCTTACGGGCGATCCCCGGTATTTTGCACTTGGAGAAGCCTCGAGCCGTCACTCGATGGACGTGGACACCTGTCACGAGCACCCGTTTCGCCCCTACATGGCCGGCGGTTGTTTCCGGCACGGCGTCGACCATTTTGGCGACGAGCCATGCGCCTCGCACACCTTTATCGACAACTGGGTGGACTACTACTATCTCACGGGTGACGGACGCACGCGCGATGTGATCAAAGAGGCGGGCGATTTTTTTCTGCGTTACCACTGGTCCGAAAATCCGGCGTATAGTTTGAGTCTTCGCAGCATCGGCAATACGCTTCGAGGGTTGCTCTATCTCTTCGAGATTACGGGCGAGACGCGCTAGAAGACACGGGCGGAAGAAGTCTACACGGTCATCGCGCGAGGACAAAACGACGATGGAAGCTGACATAAGCGTTTTCACATCGCTACGTCGGACCGACTGCCGGATCAGACGCCGTACGGCATGGCAACCGAAGGCGCGACCTTGGCGGTCGAAACCGGCGCGGCCCCACCCTTTACCGATGACGAATTTCGCGCGCTCGGTGGCCCTTTTGCCCGTCTGACTCGTGTACTGCCCTACGAAGAACAGAAAGGGTATCAGACCCACTATCTCATGATCGGGCTGGAGATGCTACACCGCATGACAGGGCGTGAAGACGTATGGGGCGTGTATCGCCGCGCAGTGGATTGGTTTTGCGGCTACCCGGATACATTCGACTCGGACCGTCCGCTCCGCGAACACTATGGCGGCATTCTATGTCGCCACGTCGCCTATGCGTACCATCAGACCGGCGACGTTCGCTATCTCGATACAGGCCGACGGATCCTGCGCCGTCTCATGGAGATGCAGGACTGGAGCGATCGCCCCGCGCGCCGAGGCGCGATAGGCTCCAGTCCTATGTATGTCAGTCTGCTGTTTTTTGGCGTTCCCTTTCTGCTGAGCGCGCTTCGGGAAGCGGGGATGGACGAATGAGTATAGACCTGACCGACGGTCTTGCGCTTATCCTCGTGGTGGACGATGCCGAGGAGAACCGCGAGTTGCTTAGCGTCGTACTTGAAGAGGAACGATATCGCGTCTGTACGGCCCGCACCGGCAGAGACGCCCTTGAGCAGGCTTTCGAGATGTCTCCCGACCTTATCCTGCTCGACGTCAATATGCCTGTCATGAATGGATTCGACGCCTGCGCCCGGCTCAAGAGCGAGGAAAGAACGCGTGACATCCCGGTGATGTTTCTTACGGCGCAGGGCGGACTGGACGACATCGTACACGGGTTCGAACTCGGTGCGGTCGATTATCTGACCAAACCGTTTAACATCGTCGAGCTTTTGGTGCGAGTCAAAACGCATATACAGTTGCGACGCGCGCGTCAGCGTCTGGCGGACCTCACGGAGAAACTGGCAAAATACCTATCCCCGCAGGTATACGCTTCCATTTTCAGAGGCGAGAAGGCAGTCCGTATCGAGTCGCATCAGAAAGTGCTGACGGTCTGTTTTGCGGACATCGTCAATTTTACCCCTAAGGCGGAGATGCTTCCACCAGACCGATTGACGGCATGGCTCAACCATTACCTCAACGAGATGGCGCAGATAGTGATGCGGTATGGCGGCACGCTCGACAAATACATCGGAGATGCGGTGATGGTATTTTTTGGCGACCCGACGTCGATGGGTGCGCGGCAGGACGCCATCCAGTGCGTCCGTATGGCGCTCGACATGCTCAAACATGCCGAAACGTTAGGGATCGACATCAGGGTCGGAATCAGCACAGTGGAGTGTACGGTGGGCAATTTCGGAAGCAACCACCGGATGGATTATACGATCATCGGCAGGGAGGTAAACGTTGCCTCGCGGCTGGAAGGGGTAGCCGGAACCGGTAGGATTCTCATCTCCGAATCGACGTATCAGATGGTAAAAGATGAAATTCTTTGCGAGCCGCGCGGCAACGTCCAAGTAAAGGGATTGGAATGCTCGCTGATGACCTATTGGGTTAGGGTGTAAGCGTCAGTTCGACGACCGTATCCGCCTTGTCCGGAGGGGTGCGGGGAAGCGAAAGCGTGACCGCGCCCTCTCTGCTGACTGTTGCGATCCGGGTAGCATCACAGAGCAGTCTGGCGGAACAGTCGCCGGGAACCGGAACCGTGAGGGAGGCGCTCGGCCAGTCGAGGATATGAAGAAAAAGCCTCCCGTCGTCCGGACGATGCGTGACATACCCCCACGGCTGCGGGGGAACTGGACCGGGACGGTTTTCGTATACAGCCTCACCGTTTATTCGCAGCCAATCGCCGACAGCCCTTAGCCGTTCCACATGCTCCGGTTGGACATCTCCGTCCGGTGTCGGGCCGACATTGAGCAACAGATTGCTGTCGCGTCCGATACATTGTACAAGAAAACGGATCAACTCCCTCGGCGACTTATGGTTGTGGTCGCCGGCATGATACCCCCAGTTTCCGTTGACGGTCAGACACGATTCGAGCGGTAGCGCCCCCACTGACTCGGCGTTGAACCCCGCCGTATTTTCCCCCGGCAAATCCTGTTCGAACATCTGGAAGTCTTCGCCCTTTAGCGGACCGACGTGGTGGTTGTTCCCGATCAGCGCGTTGGGCTGAAGCGTGTGGATCATGTCGTAGGTTTCCGCCAGTTGCCATGATCCCCCTTCGCCAAAATGCGGCGCAGGAAGCGGGTGGGCTGGCCAGTAGCCGTCGAGCCATATCATCCCGATCTCACCGTATTTTGTGCAGAGTTCGCGTATTTGTCCTTGATAGTAGGCGACATACGCGGGCCAGTCGTTTCGGTACGCAGGGTGGGTCCAGTCGAGAAGCGAGTAGTAAAAACCGAGGATCAGGCTGCGTTTGCAAAGCGCTTGAGCCAACTCCGCAACCGGATCACGTCCAAAGGGGGTACGAGTGACTTTCCAGTCGGTCAGCGCCGTGTCAAACAGACAGAACCCGTCGTGGTGTTTGGCGTCGAACACCATGTATTTTTGGCCGGCGGCCTCCATGAGATCGGCGTACGCTTCGGCGTCGAAACGGCTGGGCGCGAACTGCGGCGGCAGTTTGGCGTATTCTGCCGTCGGTATCTGCTCTTGGTGCATCACCCATTCCCCGCGCCCCGGGATCGAGTAGACGCCCCAGTTGACGAACAACCCGAACCGAAGGTCTCGAAACCGTTTCACCGCAAGGAGATGCGCTTTAAGAAGAGCAGATGAAGTATCTTCGACAGGGCGCATAAAAGTCATCTCAGACCTCAGGTCTGCGATTCCATTTCGGGATTCTTTAATTACCCTTCGGTTGCCCCATGGCTCGCCTCGCTTCTTCCGCCAAGGCTTTGGCTTCGGGAGTCGAAAACGGGAAGTAATCCAGCACATCGTATTCCCACACGTTGGTGGGAAATATGACGACGAGTTCCGCGACCTCTTTATCGAGGTTCTGGAACGAGTGAGGCACACCAGGGGGAATGTTGATGATGTAGGGGCCCTCTTTTACAAATATCTTGTCGGCCAAGGCGTAGAGAACCTTCTGCCCTTTCAAGAGCACATGGGATTCCTCTCCCTTGTGGGTGTGCATCGGCGGAGCGCCGCCTGGCGCTGTGTAAGTGATCCCGATGGTCACGTTGTCATAGCCGTGTCGCTGTCCATCCATTACATGGACGTACTCGCCTGGTCCTGGATTGATCACGTCCAAATCACTCTTTGAAAGTGCGAAATCCTTGACATCGGTCATCTCGGGCGGCTGGAACGGCCCCGGCACTCTTCGAGTCTCCAGGACCTTGTAAGCATGGTGCTGAGCATTGAGTTGCCTCCTTGCTTCATCGACATCAAGGATCAACTCGCCATGCTCAATTCTCTGCCCCGGCTGGGCGTCTGAGGACGAATGGGTCACAACCGGCTCTGGCGGTAGAGCCGCCGTCTTGACCTGTGCAGGGGGTTGGGCAGCATCAGGAGAACATCCCCACAGCAACCCTGAGAAACCGAGCACGCCTATGATTCCTCGCTGTATTTGCATTACATGCTTCCCTGTCTTTTTGGTTATTCCGCCCTATCCGCGTCCGATATACGGCATTTTCGTCGCCATGATGGTCATAAACTGCACATTGGCATCCAGCGGCAGATTGGCGATAAACACCACCGACTTGGCCACCTGTTCCACATCCATGCGCGGCTCGACCATAAGCGAGCCGTTGGGCTGAAGGATACCGTTTTCCATCCGTTGCGTCATGTCCGTCGCCGCGTTGCCGATGTCGATCTGACTACATGCAATGTCGTATTTGCGCCCGTCGAGCGAGGTGGACCGGGTAAGACCGGTAATCGCGTGTTTGGTGGCGGTATATGGCGCGGAGTTGGGACGGGGCACATGCGCCGAGATCGACCCATTGTTGATGATCCGCCCGCCACGCGGCGTCTGGTCTTTCATAATGCGAAAGGCTTCCTTCGTACACAGAAAAGACCCGGTCATGTTGACGCTTACGACCGCCATCCACTGTTCGTAGGTGATATCCTCCAGCAGTACGCCCGGCGCGCCCATCCCCGCGTTGTTAAACAGAACATCCAGTCGCCCAAAGGTTTCCAAGGTTTTGTCAAACAGGCTCTTTACCGAATCCGGGTGGCCTACATCGGTCGGAACGACCAAGGCGCGCGCGGCATCCGGCCCGGCAGCGGCGGTAGCCTCCAGCGCTTCTTTGCTCCGCCCCGCCAGCGCTACGCAGTACCCGTCCCGCAACAACGCCAGCGCCGAATGTTTGCCTATGCCCGAACCGGCGCCTGTAACGATGGCTACTCTTTGCTGTGTACGCATGAAGCCTCCAAGGGAGAAGTGCGAAGTTTGAAGCGTGAGGTTTGAAGTTTGAAGGATGAAATCTCGTCCTTAAATTTGTCTATCATGAACAGATGCGCCGGTGTTGTCAATTCGCTTTTCCCAAACCCGCGCTTCCGGTCTGTTAAAATGCTTGTATCTCGGTATGAGGCGGGCGAACCCCTTGAGGCCATTACCGAAGATTATGGTCTCTATTCCGCAAACACCGGCATACCTGCCCCCGTCTCAGAGGCTGTCCAGAAAGTGTATTCTGGCGTCGAACGGCTGAGAAAACCGCGCTCTTCGTTGCGCTGCATCGCCATATCCTCAAGATATGGCTGTTTCGCGCGGCTTAATAGCGGCTTTCTCGCTCGTTCTTTAGCCGACGAACCACTTTTCGGATAGCCTCTCAGGGAAATTCTACTGGTACTTTGCGTCACCGAGGTATACCTTTTCCGGCATTTCGCCGTCCAATCATCCTGGCTTTTTTCATCCTTGTATTTTGTAAGAGAAAGGGTTGAACCAAGCCAGCTTCATCCTTCATAATTCCTAATTCGAAAGAGCCCCCAACATGGCCCAGATCACGCATTACAAAGGGTACGCTCAGATGCCTGAGCCTACGATTCCCAAACCCGATCATCCCGTAGAACCGAACATCGTTACCGTCCAACAGGGCATCCCGATCAAATACCCCGGATGCGAAGGCATCGGCGTGCGGGTGTTACACCCTACCAATCCCAATGCGCCGTCCAAAAACTTTTCCGTGACCAAATTTTACGTGCCCCCGCATGTGACGCTCCCCTCCGGTGGTCACGAAAACGAGGAAGTGTACATGATCCTCAAAGGAAAGGGCACGATGATGCTGGCCGGCAAACCCGTCGAGGTGTCGGAAGGCATATTTATCCATCTGCCGGCGTGGTGTGAACACGGATTGGAAAATACCGGCAACGATACCATGGAAATCATGATCTGTACCTCCCCGCCAAACCCGTAGGGCGCATGACAGACGCCCGGAATTTTGAAGTTTGAAAGGAGCAAGATGGCGACCATCCGGATTACGGGCGATCTTTTGTATCCCGAAGGCATTTCTCCGCTTATCTATGGCGACTTTATGCAACCGCTCAACGACCTCCTGCCGGGCATGTGGGCCGAAAAGGTTTAGGACCGCAGTTTCGAGGGGCCGCTTCAGCCCGGCGTGGTCTGGCCGCCGGGAACCGACTGGACCTATCCCCGCTGGCAGACGTTTGTCGCCGGACAACCCGCGTTTGAGACATGGCCGGGGGGGCCGGAGGATACGCAGATGACCGATGCCGTCGTCCATTTCTGTCTGGATGCGCATCGTCCGTATGTGGGCAGTCGGTCCGCGCAAATCCGTGTCAAACACGGCGACGACCGCCCGTTTATCGCCGGACTGATGCAGACGCCTATCGCAGTGAAGACGGGACAACGGCTTGATTTCGAAGTCTATCTGCGGGGCGACACGCAGGATCGGCCCGTCACCGTCCTGCTGGGACGCCCGTACGGCGTGTTTTTTCGCGCCTACGCCCGGCTGGAACTTTCCTGGGTCTCGGACGCATGGAGTCGTCATGCGGGATCGCTGGTCTGTGACACCGACGACGCTGATGCCGTCCTCGCTATCGGCTTGTCCGGCAACGGGATTCTATGGATAGACAAAGTATCGCTCATGCCCGAAGACAACCGGGCCGGCTGGCGGTCCGACGTGGTTGAGGCGATCCGGGCGATGAGACCCGGTATCATCCGATGGCGCGGATCGACGCTGATCAACTATCAGTGGCACGCATGTATCGGCCCACGTCATCGCCGCGTTCCGTTTGTCAACCACCCGTGGGGAAACCGTGAGGAAAACGACGTAGGATTGCACGAGTTTCTTGAGTTCTGCGAACAGGTGGAAGCTGAGCCGCTGGTCTGTCTCAATGCCAACTCTACTACGCTCGAACGCATTCTCGAAGAAATCGAATACTGTAATGGCGCGGCGGACACGCCATACGGACGTATCCGCGTGGAGATGGGACACCCGGAGCCGTTTCGCGTCCGGTACTGTCAGATCGGGAACGAACAACGCGGAGAAGTCTATGAACGTACCTTGATCGCCTATGCCCGCGCCATCCGGGAAAAACATCCGGAGCTTACCCTGCTGGCCTCGTATCCGTCGGACCGTATCATCCGCGAACTGTCACGCGAGGTGGACTATATCTGTCCGCACTACTACAAATCCTGCACCCCCGAAGGCGAGACGGAGATCCAAACGCTGATCCGCACGATCCGCGAAAAGGCCGCCAATCCGGATCTCAAGCTGGGTATCACCGAATGGAACCACACCGCCGGGCATTGGGGTTGG
Source organism: Candidatus Zixiibacteriota bacterium (assembly GCA_016867335.1). Taxonomy (GTDB): domain Bacteria; phylum JAAXHH01; class JAAXHH01; order JAAXHH01; family JAAXHH01; genus VGJU01. The sequence goes on from VGJU01000080.1 coordinate 14,484, forward strand.
GCACGCGCGTGGCTGTTGACGATGTACAACGCGCTCAACGCGGCGCGGATGTGGAATCTGTACCAGCGTCACGGCGATAGGATCCGTATCGCCAACCGGTCGAACATGACCAACAGTTGCCACTCGGGTGTCATACAAACGAGCCGGTCGGATATGTACTTTACGCCTACGTACCATGTTCAGCGGGCGTATGCCAACCGGAGCGGTGACCGGGCGCTTAGGGTGGAGACCGACGTGGATACGCTCGACGTGGCCGCTACGCGGGGCGACGGCTTTCTCACGCTGAGCGTGGTCAACTATACCGGCGCTCCCCGTGCCGCCACCGTCGAACTCGCGGCCGCGCCGCCCTCCGAACAAGCGGCAAAGGTGAGGACGCTCTCCGCCGCCTCGCTCGACGCGGTCAATAGCTTTCAAGAGAAACACCGCATCGCGCCGACGGAAACCGAGATACCGCTGTCCGGAAACAAGATCGAGCACATCTTTCCGGGGTATTCGGTGACGATCTTGAGCATAGCACCAAAAGGATAAACCACACCGCCACAGAAAGGCCAACGTATGTTCAACGTCGCCGTCATTGGGTTGGGGATGGGGCAAGGGCATCTCAAAGGCTACAGCGAAATTCCGGATGTCGCGATCCGGGCCATCGCCGATATCGACGAAAGTCGGCTCCAAACTTGCGCGGAGCAGTACCGGATTCCGGATGTATATACGGATTATCATCAGATGCTGGCGCTTGACGACATCGACCTGATAAGTGTCTGTCTGCCCAACTATCTCCACGCGCCCGTCGCCATCGCCGCGCTCGAAGCCGGAAAACACACGCTTGTGGAAAAACCGATGGCGCTGAACGTCTCAGAGGCCGAAGCGATGGTCAAAATGGCAAAAAAGCGGAAGAAAACGCTTGCCGTGTCGATGAACTACCGCTGGGCGCTCGGACCGGATTCGCTCTATCTCAAACATCTTATTGCGACAGGAAAACTCGGCAGGGTTTACTATGTGCGTTCAGTGTCGCTCAGAAGACGCACCTTTATGCGGGGACACAAAACGTGGTTTAGCGACAAACAGCGTTCCGGCGGCGGCGGACTGATCGACATGGGACCGCACATGATCGACCTGGCCATGTGGATGGCGGGCGATTTTTCACCCGTTTCGGTCAGCGGCCAGACAGGCACGCAGATCATGACCGATACCGATATCGACGATTTTGCGGTGGGGTCGATCCGCATGAAAAACGGTGTCATGATCTCGCTCGAATCCACCTGGGCGTCGCATACGCGGCCCGGCGGAACCGTCACCGTGATGGGCACGGAGGGCGGGGCCATTCTCGATCTGAACGCCGCCAAAGGACAGCGGCTTACACTGTTCGGCGACCAGGAGGGCACATTGTTCGAGCAGACGCTTACCTCGATCCACCTCCCGACGCCACAGCCTGCCAGCGTGCAGGAGCATGTCGTGGAGAGCATCCGGGCCGGACGCACGGCGGAAAACTCCGCCGAACGCGGGCTTGCGGTCATGCGCGTGATCGACGCCATCTACCGATCCGGCGAGACGGGCCGCGAGGTAAAAATCACGGCGGAGTGACGGGCTACCCACAGCAACACGTTTACCCGTTCAAATCGGATACCAAGACGCTGTCGGGTTCTTTTTGCGCCGCCAACGGGACAAAGGTAAGCGTCAGCCGGCAACCGAGCGCGCGGGCCACACGTCGGAGTATGTTGAGCGTGTGACCTTTATAATCGGCTCGCTCCAGTCGGCTGATAGCCGATGCGGTCGTACCGAGATGTGCGGCCAACTCTTTTTGCGTCATCCCCGCGCTTTTTCTCAAAGT
>VGJU01000081.1 GCA_016867335.1 Candidatus Zixiibacteriota bacterium
TCGCATAACGGCGACGGTTCGAATGTTACCACGCCCTGCCCACGATAGCAGGCATGCGCTTCGAAGTCTATGGTAGCGGCGGTACAGTCGATAAGCTGTTTGACGGCGGGGCCGGGGCCGTCCGCACGGGGGATGAGTTTGAGTCGCCACGCCGGTGTCAGCGGCGGAAGGGTGGTAGCCGGGGTCGGAACCGTCATCGTCGAACTGATCTCGACCACCTTTAACCCGCCCATGGAGGCATGTGTCCGCATCGTCCGCTCCGCCATTTCCACTTCGAGATGCGACCATATTTTGGGCGTTCCGTATATTTCGCGTCCGGCGGCGATACCCGCAGGACCGTCATGCCATACGTGCGAACAAAACCAGCCTTCCTGACCGTGAAATAGACATTTTTGCTCAAAAACCGCTTCGTTGAACGATCCGTATGCGGTGCAAAACGGTACGTGCAAGCCGATGGCGACACACAATCCATCGGGAGAAGGTTCGAGCGGTGCGGGCAGAAAAGACGCCACCCGTTCCGGCTCGGTCCGGAAAATAACAAACTGAAACCGCACGTTGCGGTAATACGCAGGCAACGGCGGATAATAGGGATCGCTGAATGGCGTCGTCCAGTCTTCGCTCATGGCATGGGTTGTCCCGACACCATGTACGCCGGCATGATCCACATCTCCGGGATGGCCACGTGCGGCGGCAGGCTGGCGACAAAGACCACCGCGGCGCCGAGGTCTTCGGGTTGCAACATCAGGGATTGCCGTTTTTCCGATACCGGTTGCGGACGCTGGGCGATAAGCGGTGTGTCCACCTCGCCCGGACAGATCACACAGGATCGGATGCCAAACTCGGCGGTTTCAAGGTTGATCGAATGCGAAAGCGATACCATACCGTGTTTGGACGCCGTATACGCGGCTCCGCCAAGCAGGGAAATGTTTCTTCCTGCTATCGAGGAGATGTTGACGATTCTTCCCGCTCCCTGCTTTTTCATCTGCGGAAATACCGCCTGAAAACAGTTGAATGCCCCGGTAAGGTTTACTTCCACTACCCGATCCCAGTCACTGGGCGACATGTCCATGGCCATACGGCTTTTGGTATTGATCCCGGCATTGTTGACCAGAATGTCGATCCCGCCCAATTCCTGCGTTGCCCGATCCACGGCGCGACGTACCGCTTCCCGGTCGGTGACGTCCATCGGCTCGATCACCACCCGCCGTCCGGCCGCCCGTACCGCCTTCGCCGTCTCTTCGAGCGGTTCCACACGCCGCCCGGAAAGCATGATGTCTACCCCAGCCTCCGCCAACGCGCAGGCAATACCTCCGCCGATCCCCGTCCCACCGCCCGTTATCCATGCCGTTTTGCCTTCCAGTACGCCCATCTCGACGCTCCTTCGTAATGATTCGCTACCGGGAACGTTCCCCCGGAACCCCGCTTGTCGTGCGAGCGGACATAATAATCGACAGTCGTACGGATAATCCAGTGTTATTTTACGGATATTTCGGTACGGAAGTGGCGCAGATCGACCCCGGTGATCCACTCTTCGGGCAGATGGCGAACGCAGTTGTACAAACTGAGTTGGGTATGAGGGATGGTGAGGATAAACTTCGTGACCGATACGTTGGCGATATCGGTAAACCGCTCAAAACCTTCGGAGGTGAGTCCCATAAAAGCGCTGACAAGCAAGGCCATGAAAAAACCGTGTGAAACCAGAACGATTCGCTCGTGGGACGGCGCATATTCCTCACGGAGTGCCGCGGCAACCCGGCTGGCGCGCTCCATGGCCAAGGTTGGCGGTTCGTAGGGCCGGCATTTCCACCAGCCGGTATGATCGATCTCGGCGGGAAGATGGACAGCCGGAAACTCGTGTCGGATTTCCTCGCGTGTCATGCCCGGACATCCCTCGAAATCCGGCACATCCACCCCGCGCATGACCCCGCCCTGTTCGTGTAGGTCGATCCACGCCTCGGCTTGCTGGCCCGACTGTTCGAGATACGGCGCGATGGTCTCCAACGTCCTCCGAAACGGGCTGACAAAGATACGGGTCGGCTGTACATGCCACAACCGGTATACCAGCCGCTCGGCCTGTCGTTGCCCGATTTCCGTCAGACCGGGATCTTCCACGCGCTCCTCGACAGGGCGGGCGTTGTTTTCGGACTCTCCATGACGAACGATATACAGTTCCATTAGGATCTCTTTCCGTAACGGGTTGGCGGCAATGGACAGCATGTCCTCACGCACCGAGCCCCCGTTTCTATCCCCTGCCTTCTCTTCTCATCACCCAATAAACCGGCACACCGGCGACCAGAAAAAGACCCCCCCAACCGATCGCTTCCCATCCGGTTCCGTAGATGACCCACACTACGAAAACAAGACTGGCCATGGCAATGATCGACGTCGCGCGGATCGAGCGTGCGGAAAATGCCCCCGGATTTTGGCGTGCCAGCAGGTATTCGCCTATCGTGGTGGTGACGTGCGGAACCAGCACCAGCAAAACAGACAGCAGGATGATAAACTCGAACGTCTCGATAAGCGATCTGGAAAGTCTCAACAGTATCATGCCGCTGGCAACGATCGCGGCGATGATGAGACTGACATGCGGGGTGTGAAACCGGGGATGTATGCGGGCCAGCCCTTTGGGAAACAGACCGTCTTCGGCGACGCTGAGCGGCACGCGCCCGGAAAGCAGAATCCATCCGTTGAGCGTGCCCAGCCCCGACACGATCGCTCCTGCGGCGATCAGCGTCGCGCCCCACGGCCCCATTACCTGTGAAGCCGCCAGGGCCAGCGGACCGCTGGACCCGGCGATGACATCGTTGGGCAAAAGTCCCATCACCGTCACGCTGATGAGGATGTATAAGGCGGTGGCGATCCCAAAGCCGATCAGCGTGCTTCGCCGTATCGTTCGGGCGTCGGTCGCCTCTTCTGCCGGCACAGTGGCGGATTCGAGACCCGAAAACGCCCATGCCACCAACGCCATGCCGGGTATGATCGCGCTTGTTCCCATAGGAGCGAACGGGGTCAGGTGATCCGGGTTGAACTGCCAGATACCCACCGCCACCAGCAGTACGAGCGGTACCAACTTAGCCGTTGTGGTCACGATGGCTACGGACGCCCCTTCTCGGACACCTAGGATGTTGACCAAAGCCAATATCCATACCAGCGACAGCGAGATCATCACTTGCCATAAAAGGCTATCTTTGACGAGCGGGCTAAACTCTGCGATATAGCCTACGGTAGCGATCACGATCGCGGCGTTTCCGATGATGATGCTAAGCCAATAGCTAAAGGCAATCTCGAATCCGATAAAGTCTCCGAATGCGTGGCGGGCGTATACTGACGGTCCGCCGCTCCGGGGATATGCATGTCCCATGTCGGCATAGACGATAGAAAGCAAAAGGAATCCAACGGCCGTCACGCCCCAGGAAATGAGCGATACCGGTCCTGCGTCACTGGCGAGCGACGCGGGGAGGGTAAATATCCCGGTGCCGATCATATTGCCCACGATCAGCGCGACCATCGAAACCATACCAAGACCGTGTACAAGCTGAGGCTTCGTGGTCTGGTTGGTCATAGAGAAATGTGAAGTTTGAACTCCACGCTCGGAGCGCTCCTTATCAAATGCCGGCTATCTTTTTTACCATTTCTCGGTGAGGTTCTTTCATCTTCGCCCTTCAAACTTCTTTTCCCCTTCCTTCCTGATCCAACATTACAACCGGCCCGAAACCACGTGCTTCGATTTGCGGCAGTATCCGGTCGCGGTCGCCCACCAAGAGATAGATGGCCTGTTCGGGACGGGCATATCGCGCCGCTGCGGCATGAACCTCCTCAAGCGTCGTACGTTCGATCCGGTCCACCGCATCGCGGATGTCGGACATGGGCAACCCGCCACTCCATAGCCCACCTACGATGCCCGCTAGACGCCGTATGGTCTCGAACTGTTGCGCATACCCGCGAACCCGGTTGATCCGGGCTTCTTCAAGTTCCGATTCGGTGATGGGACGCTCTCCGGTCAGTGCCTCAAGTTCGGCACGCAGTTCGTAAAGCGTATCGCCCGTCCGGTCGGTTTGTATGGCGGTCTGCGCTTTCCAGTATCCGGCTTTGTCCATCAGCGCCAGCATGGAGGAGATGCCATAGGTAAATCCTTTTTCTTCGCGCAAATTGCGGTTGAGCCGCGACTGGAAGTCTCCTCCGTAAATGCTGTCCACCAGACGAAGCGCATAGTAATCGTTCGTTTTGCGTGGCGGCGCAGGCAACGCTTGGGCTACGACCGTCTGGGGCGCATTCGGACGATTGATCAGATAGACGCATCCGGATGCGGCCGGCACGGCAAATGGCAAGGCAACCTCTGCAAGCGACTCGCCGGTCCAGTCCCCAAAATAAAGATGCGCCAATTCCATCGCCCGGTTCAGCGTCACATCCCCGGCAAAAACGATCGCACTTTGTGACGGCCCCCAGCAATGGTCATAGACATGGACGATGTCCGGTCGCCCGATACCGGAGATCGTGGAGAAAAACCCATGTACGGGCAGACCGTACGGATGTTCTGTGCCAAAGATCAATCGTGGAGCAAGGCGTGCGGTTAACGCCTGTGGGTTGGATTCTCCTTGCGACAGGTTGTCCGAATGACGATTGCGTTCTCGTTCGAACTCGTCATCGGGAAACAGCGGGTTGCGGACGACGTCGGCAAAGAGGTCGAGCGCCGCCGGCAGATGTCGGGTGAGCGTGTCGAAACCGAGCGAGACGGATTCCTGAAACGTGCTTCCGTATAATGCGGTTCCGTTCCGAGCCATCGACTCGGAAATATCGAGCGCATTACGCCGAGCCGTTCCCTTATCGAGCGTAGCGAGCATGAGTTGCGTGGTTCCCGCCTTGCCGGGCGGGTCGAACAGCGCCCCGCCCTTGAGTTCGAGCGATACCGCCGTCTTGGGAAGTTCATGACGTTCTACTACAGACCGTTGTCCAGGCGCCCCATCTGCACGGATGGCGTTTCAAACCGAGTATCTCGCCCCAGCACGGGTATTTGGGTGCGGTCAAGCGTGGCAGGAGCCACCGATTTTTGTGTATCCGGATAAAACCTGAGCAAAAGACGACTGCATGTGTCCAACCACTGTTCCGTTGCCGTCTGCACCGTCTGTGCGGTCATCTTTCGAAAACACTCAAACTCCTGTCGGTAATATCCCGGATCCCCCTTGAAGACATTGGCCTCGTTGAGCCGGTCCGCCTTGCCTCCAAAACCGCCGATCCTTTCGAAACCGGAGATAAACCGGTATTCCCACAGGGTTTGGACGCGCTCCACTTCGCTGCGTGTCGGTCCATGTACCGCCAATCGGGATAGTTCTTCTGTGACAAGCCCTTCCACATCCGGCAGAGATCCCCCCGGTCTAAGCGTAGCGACTACGACAAACATACCGGCGATTTCGTGGGCGATATTAAAGACGGATACTTCGGTGCATATACGTCGGTCGTATACAAGTTGTTTTTTCAGACGCGACGACAAACCGTCCGCCAAAATGGAGGCGACGACATCGAGGCTATACTCGTCTTCTTCAAACCGAGAAGGGGCTGGGTAGATCAGGTGGGCACGGGCTTGCGGGACCGTATCCGGCGTTTCGACGATTTTTTCTTCCACAAGGTCGGGTATCCACCGGACGCGACGTTCCAACAGAGGCCCGATCGGCAAGTCTCCGTAGTACTGCTCCACCCATTGCCGTGCCCGGTCCGGATCGAAATCTCCGGCAATGGTCAGCGACAGATTGTTTGGCGTGTAGTAGGTTCTGAAAAACTGGGTGACGTCTTCTATAGTGGCGGCTTCGAGGTCTTCGTGGCTACCGATCACTGGCCAGGAATAGGGATGACCGGTGGGATACAGATGCTCGTTGATCAGCGACAGCAAGCGGCCATAAGGCTGGTTTTCCAGCATCTGGCGGCGTTCGTTGCGCACGACGTCGCGCTGGTTTTCGAAGTTTTCCGGGGTGAGCGCTTCCGGAAGGGTAGCGATTCGGTCGGATTCGAGCCAGAGGAGATATTCGAGATTACCCGAAGGAACGGTGGCAAAATAGTTGGTCCGGTCATAGCTGGTCGTCCCGTTGACTCCGCCTTCTCGGAGATTGCCACCTGCTTGTTCGACATACTTGAAATATCCCCCCGGCGCATGCTGGGAACCTTCGAACATGAGATGCTCGAACAGATGGGCAAACCCCGTACGTCCCGGTTTTTCGTTTTTCGATCCCACATGAAACCAGTGGTTTACATGTACCACCGGTAGTTTTCGGTCTACGTGCAGGATCAGTTCCAGACCGTTGGGCAGCACGATTTTTTCGAATGCGATTTGCGGGATCGCTTCTCCCGCATTATCCGACGTCATGGTTTTCTCCGGTTGCGGCGCGGGGCGCTGCAACCTATGCAGGCTCGATACGTCCCGAACGTGCCGAGCGGTACGCGGCATCCAGTATCATCACCGACCGCATCGCCGCTTCGCCGGGCGCGTAGTTGACCGTTGCTTTCCCAAGGATGAGATCGACAAAGTTGTTGGGCGGTCCTTCGCAACTGTACGCGCCCGCATCCGGGGCGACATCCGCCGCATAGTCGTCGCCGTCGTGACGCGCCACAAGAAGACGCGCCCGTTCTACGTCGAGCAGGAGCATGCCTTCGGAGCCAAACACGCGGACATCGAGTTGAAAACTGTGTCCTTCCGGGATGTCGCCCGATCCGGAAAGCGTCCCGATCACCCCAGCCTCGAAACGGACCGTCATGGCGTCGTACATCTCCACTTTGGATTCCGATTCCGCCATGATGCTGAATACTTCCTGTGGAGTCAGACCGGTAAGCCACGACATCAGACCAAGGCTGTGTGACATCTGTGCTTGGCCGTATCCCCCGCCCGAAAGGATGGGATCGGCCCATGTCGCCGCAGACGGGGCAAAAAGCCCGCCACCGTTGGAGACATGATCAAACGTGTGTCCGCGTAGCAACCCCCGAATGGGCGACGCCATGTGACATACCACCGATTCGATGTTGCCTACACACCCGGCATCCAATCGGCGTTTGGCTTCTTGGATAAAAGGCCGATAGTGCCATCCGTACGGGACGATGACATGAAGTCCCCGCTCTTCCGCCAGACGTACCAATCCTTTTGCATCGGCGCTTTTCGTACACATCGGTTTTTCGACCATGACATGCAGTCCGCGTTCCAGCGCCGCACGGGCATGTTCGAAGTGCAGGGTATGCGGACTGGTAACCACCACACCGTCGAGTTCAGTCTCGTCAAGCATCCGGCGGTAGTCTTCGGTGGCATATTGGAAACCGAACGCTTTTTTTACTTCACCTAGTTCCGTCTTTCCAAGACGGCAGACCGCCGTCATTTCCACGTCGTTGCGCTGTTTCAGGAGGGGCATGTGGTTGGCGGTTGCCCACCATCCGGCCCCGATAAACCCGATTCGTGCGGTATCTTTTTTCGCCATGAAATCCCCGTTTACGATAGCCGTAGGGATACGGTATCCGCGTCCCTATGGCGTTCTTGCCCCTCGGTGTACTTCGCCTGTTTCGGCGTCCACGATCCAAAATTCACCTTGCCACATCGTAAAACCGTGCGGCTCCGGGCCTTCGACCGGTATCTTTTCCAACTGTTCACCGGTTTGCGGGTCGAGTCGATAGATCGCTCGGTGATTGGTCTCCACACACCACAGATGACCGTTTTCCCATGCGATGCCGTGCGGGCGATCACCCGGTGCGGGAATCGAATGTTTTACCGTCCATGTGACCGGATCCATGCAATAGATCGTTGCCGCGGGCGGAACAGCCATCCACAGATCCCCGTCTTTCCATTCGAGACCGTGCGACCCGGTTTTTACCGCGCCGGGGGTGGCGTATCGCGCCGTCGTCTCCCCTGTCCGGCGGTCGCAACGGAGGATTTCGCAACTATAGGTCGAAGCGATATAGAGATATTCCCCGCTGTCGGTAATCCCGCTTCCCCGATCCGAGTCGGTATCCAACAGCCTAAGCAACGCGCCGTCGCGATAGGCGTGACAACTTATCTTGTTGTTACCCTGATCGAGTATCCACAGCCCTTCGGTCGTGCCCTGCAATCCGTTGGGGTGAGGTCCGGGAGAGGTAAAAACTTTCGAGAGTTTAAGCGGCATTATGGCCTCCTGAATGGCTATGACCGTTCTTGGAGGGTTGATCGGTCGTAGTGGTCTACGTATGACGGAACAGGAACATCCGGAGAAAGACGCGGGTCGGTCATGGGGAGGCCGGGTTGGAACGAAAGCGGTAGGACGCCGGCCCACACCGGGAGCGCATAGTCTGCTTCGTCGTCTATGGGCGGGCTGGTGCGTATTTTGGCAGACACTTCGCTAAGTTGCATCCGAACCACGGTAGTGGCCTTGAGTTCAAGTTCGTTTGGACCGCGTGCTTCGGTGCTCCGTCCCGGCACAATGTGTTCGAGGATGACATTCAGCGCGTTTAGCTTTTCCTGCGGATCGTCCACGGTTTCGAGCGTTCCGAGTATTACGACCGAGCGATAGTTCATAGAGTGATGAAAGGTCGAGCGGGACAGCACAAGACCGTCGAGCAAGGTTACGGTCACGCAGGCGGAGACGCCCCGACTCAGCGCTTTGAGCATCCTGCTGGCCGCCGATCCGAGCATATACAGGGTTATTCCGACACGCGCATGGATAGTAGGGATTACGTAGGGCTGGTTATCGTGGACGAATCCGATGTGACAGAGTAGGGCTTCGTCGAGTATAGCGTGGACGGTAGCACGATCGTAGACACCCCGTTTGGGGAGCTGCTTAACGCGCGTGCGGGGAGTCGCAGGATATTGAGACATGGTACCGGCGTCTCCGGGAAAGTCAGTATCCGATGGCACAGCCATCCTTGCGGGGTTCGGAAGCACCGTGCAGCATACCCGTATCTGGGTCGATCAGGATGGCTTGGTATCCTCCGAAACCGTGAACGGATTGAACGACTTGATGTCCAAGGTCGACGAGTCCATGCGCCACATCGGTGGGGATGCCCGGTTCAAGGGCTACCGTGCCGCCACCCAGGTCCATGGGGGTTCCGGTAGGTTCGGCGGAGCCGGAATGGTTGAACCGGGCCGCATCGCCCGCTTCCTGAATGTCCATGCCAAAATCGATGAGATTGCACAGCACCTGGGTGTGGCCTTGCGGTTGCATGGCGCCACCCATAAGACCAAAGGAAATAAAAGGCCGTTCGTTTTGTGTTACCATCGCGGGAATGATGGTATGAAACGGACGCTTGCCGGGTGCGAGTGCGTTTCTGTGGGCCGGGTCGAGCGAAAAGGAGACTCCTCGGTTCTGGAGTGGAAACCCTACCCCGCCGGGTACGATGCCGGATCCGAAGCCGCGATACAAACTCTGGATAAGCGATACGACATTACGCTCGGCGTCTACTACGGTCATATACGCGGTGTCGCTGTGTTCGAGCAAAGGGTTACCCGGCGGAACGTCGCAAAGTGCTCGGCGCGGATCGATTCGTGCGCGTTGACGCTCGGCGTATGCTTTGGATAGCAACGCCTCCACCGGCACGTCTGAAAAAGCGGGGTCCGCGTAATACACGGCGCGGTCGGCATAAGCAAGTTTTTTGGCTTCGATTTGACGATGCAGGGTTTCGACCGAGTTGTGACCGGTTGAAGAAAGCTCGAATCCTTCGAGAATGTTAAGCATTTGAAGCGCCGCGATGCCCTGACCGTTTGGGGGCAATTCCCAGACGTCGTATCCCCGGTAGTTTACGCTGACGGGGCGGTCCCACGTGGACACGTGATCCGCAAAATCCTGCAAGGCCAGCAGACCGCCGTGTCCTCTCGAAAAAGCGTCTATCCGTTCGGCGATGTCTCCGAGATAGAAGACGTCGCGTCCGCCTGTGGCAATTTGGCGGTAGGTGGTTGCCAGTTCTGGATTGCGAAACACTGCTCCGGCGCGGGGTGCTTTACCGTCGGGGAGAAACACCCTTGCCGAGTCGGGCCATGGGGCCAGCAGACTGGCTCCGCCTGCCCAGTCGCGCGCAATGATGTCGGATACGGGAAAACCATGCTCGGCGTAGTAAACGGCCGGTTCAAGAATTCTTGAAAGCGGCAGGACTCCAAAGGTTTCATGAAGCTTCGACCATCCGTCCACACAGCCCGGAACCGACCATTGGAGCGGTCCGGTATCAGGGATGCAGGACATTCCCCGTTCCGAAAAATAGGCTATCGACGCCTTTGCGGGAGATCTGCCGCTGGCGTTCAGCCCGAACATCTTTCCGGTAGAAGCCTGCCAGACGATGGCGAAAAGATCACCGCCGATACCGCACGACATGGGTTCTACGACCCCTAGTGTCGCGTTGACGGCGATGGCGGCGTCTATGGCGTTGCCGCCCGCCTTCAGCACGTCGAGACCGGCTTCGGCGGCGAGGGGTTGGCTGGTAGCCACCATCCCGCGCGGCGTCATGACGACCGACCGGCGGGAACCACGATAGGCATCAGGGTTATACAGCATGGGGGCGTTTCATGAGCACGTCATTTCCAGCGGACCAACCTGATTTTCATGTTCCAGCTTTTGATCGACGAAAAAATAGGCGTCGGACCTGACTACTGGACTCTTTGATCTGAAATATCGTTTGGGCAAGCGAGTTTTTTTCTACCAAGTGTTCGGGGGTGGTATAAAAAACGACGTTATCTGGGTTTATAAGTTCGAGTTTTACGGCTGCGGATACCGTAAACTTGCTTCGGTTCAGCACGGTTCCACCCCAGTCGAACGAACCGGCCGGTTGGGAGGCTTCCGTACTGGCAACCACGAATGGCCCGAAAAGCTCTGTGTCCGCATTGGTAAGCGTGGGGCCGGTCGCCTGTTTTTTGCACGATGCAACCAGAAACACACACGCAAAGATAACCGTACTTGCCAGCGCTATGGATTTCATAAGGTCTCGGACCTCCTGCGCGGAAACGCCCGCCAAGACAGACGGGAGAAACGTCTTTAACAACTTTTGCATACCGTGTGCCGCCAAAGTAAGGCGCTATTCTTTAAGCAGAGGACAGGTCATGCAGTGCGGCCCTGCATTGCCGCGAATCAGCTGATCGCCGGGAACCCCCGTCGCTTCTCCACCCCGGCTTCGTATGGCTTCGTGCGTCCGGGCCGCCCACGCGTACCCTATGGCTTTCATAGGCGCTACGGCGACATAGTTGACACACGCGCGGTCTTTTTCATGCTCGTCCACCGCCCATATCTCTACACCGTGCCGAGTCAGGTAGTCTGTGAGCGGCACTCGTTCGGGTGACTTTCCCTTACGAAATATCGTCGAGGGGTATATGTCAAGATGGGGAGGGTATGCCAACGCAAAATTATGCGCGATAAACATCAACAATCCGTCTATATGTACCTCGCCTTCGGCAACCGGAACCATGACGATCTCATCAACATGGTTGCCGAGCAGAAGATCGCATAACTGAAAAATAGCCGGTTCGGTCGTGCGGTCGCATAGCGAAACGATCATTTTGCGTTCGTCGAGAAACAGAATCCCGCCGCCTTCTACAAATCCCGGCGGGCGAATTTCGCCGAGAATCGGTATGCCAAGCCGTTGCAAGGCCCGCTCAATGACCCAAGGATCTCCCTTTCTTCCCTTGTGATACATGCTCATGAGCAGAGCGCCGGCATCAAGCACGACGGCAAGATCACGGGTATACGTCATGTTGGGCCGGGTAGCCATGTACGCAAGCGCTTCGGCATCATGTGCCAGTACGTCGGAGAGCAGTACTACTTCGGTTCCGTAGCCGGCAAGAGACGCGGCAAGAGCGTCGAACTCGTCAAGAAACGCAGGAACGTCTACGGGACCGGAAAAACCGAACCCGGAGGCCGTTCTGTCGGTGACGAGATGTAGCTCGGAACTGGGGCGGTGCATCAACACTCGTTTTAGAATGCCGTGTTCGTTTTGTGCGCCAAAGCGTTTGGACATATTATCCGTACCTATGCATAAAATGTTTCAGCGTTGTGGAGCGGCTCGTAGCCGATTTCTTGGCGCGGCGTCGCTATGTCAAATATGTTGTGGGTATTGTCCGAGATGACAAAATAATGCGCGCCGTTTTTGAGCCGGTTTTCGCGTCCGGCTGTGTAACAGGCGTGGACAAATCGTGCGGCGTCTTCCTGATGACACCAGACGGCGAAATATCCGCGTTCGGCGGTAATGGCGGTGTTGCGGGCGTTTATGCCGCCCCAGCGCGCGGCTACGGCGTTGTGACCCAGATCGGCCATCCGTTGCACCCATTCCTCCACATGCGCTTTTTCACGTCCGTAGTCGTTGATCGGACAAGCGGGAAGCGTCGCCGGAATCGGTTGGGGCCAGTCCTTTATTTCCGAGAAACGGCGCTCTGCCAAGGTCGCATATTCCCCTTCGCCAAAAAACCGATAGGCGTCGTCCACCGCGTGTACGGAACTTGAAGCCACTACCGTCGGAACCCGGTCGAGCGAAAGAATGGACTGAAACACCATATCGGTCATTCGGCGCATCAGCGGATAGTTGCGAGTTCGAGCCAGATAGACAATCAGATCAAATCCTTCGAGATGGCTTCGAAATGTTTCGGGATGCGCCATGATGTCGAGATCGATAAAGATGTGTTGCGCGTCCGGTTCGGTGGCGAGGTCCGGCGCGCCGGGCAGATCGATCGACAAAATATGGTAGCGGGGATCCAGCCGAGGAAGATAGGTCCGCAATCCAGAACCGATGTTGCCTCTTCCTCCGATGAGAAGCGTTCTAAACGCCATGGTCATTCAGGGTCCTTTCTGTGCTGGCGTAAAAGAGCGGGTATAAAATTCGCCCTTTCAGTATGCTTCCAAATATAATTGCTTGATGTCTTCCGGGGACGGGACACGCGGATTGTTTTGCGGGCTACCTGATGCCAGCGCGTTCGCCGCCATTTTGTCGAGCGCCGTTTCCAGTGCCGTCATCGAAATTCCACATCCCGAAAGACGGGGAATCTCCAGCGATAGGTTAAGCGCTTCCAGCCCTTCGATCAACCGCTCGCAGGCATCTGTGTCCACCGAGTCGGCCGCCGCCCATCCGAGCGTCCTGGCGATCTGCGCATACCGGTCCGGTGCGCCGGAGACGCTAAACCGCGTGACCGCGGGCAGCAGTACGGCATTGCTCAATCCATGCGGTAGATGAAACACCGCGCCAAGTGGTCGACTCATGCCATGGACCAGACACACCGAACTGTTGGCAAAAGCCATACCGCCCTGCGAGGCGGCCAACATCATGCCTTCACGCGCCGTATGGTCGTCCGGTATGGTCCATGCCGTCTTTAGATGCCGTCCGGTCAACCGTATGCACGAGAGCGCCCAACCGTCCGTCATGGCGCTGGCTTTGCATGATACGTACGCCTCGATTCCGTGGGTAAGCGTATCTACACCGACATGTGCAGTCAAGGGTTTTGGCATCGACAGCGAAAGCGTGTAGTCTACCAGCGCGGCGGACGGCAAAAGCCGAGGGTCGAGCAGCATCATTTTGATGTGTCGTTCCGTGTCGGTAATGACGGTTACCTTGGTCATTTCACTGCCCGTTCCGGCGGTAGTTGGGATGGCGATCATGGGCAGACCGTCGTGCGGGATTTGGTCGTATCCGGCATAGTCGGAAATCCGGCCCGGATTGGCGGCCATGACGGCGATGGCTTTACCCGCGTCGATGCTGCTGCCGCCACCGATCGCTACGACTCCGTCACATCCTTCCCGGCGCAGCATGTCCAGTCCTTCGGCCACGTTACGATCGGTAGGGTCGGGTGTTACGGCGTTGTAGACGGTGGTCTCCACACCCTCCGCCGCCAGCACGCGCGCGATCTCTCCGGCGCGTCCGGAGGCGGCGATATGCGGATCGCACACGACGAGCGCCCGACGAAGCCCCAGTAGACGCGCCTGATACCCTGTCTTGCCGGCCGCGCCCGCCCCGATAAAAATCGACGCCGGGATATTGATTCTGGCGATCGGATTCATACCCCATTCCGTCATGTTACGCCGGCCCGCTCGACCGGATACCGTTCGTAAAGCCGTTCTTCGACGATTTTTTTCATGGCTTCGGCGGCACGGTGGAGTTCGACAAAGGTCGTATACAACGGTGTAATGCCAAATCGAAGGTTGTCCGGGGTCCTAAAGTCGGGGATAACGCCCTCATCGTGAATCAGCGCCTGATCGATCCGATAGGCTTCGGGGTGTCCGAGCGATACGTGCGAACCCCGACGGTGCGGTTCGGCAGGCGAATTGAGCGTAAAGCCGAGCGAACGCAACATCGTTTCCCACAGTCCGATAAAGTATTCGGATTGCCGTATCGACTTGGTGTAAAGCCGTTCCATGCCGGCTTCGAGGAGAAGGTCGATACCCGGTTCGGAAAGCGCGAGCGATACCACCGGTGGCGTGCCGGTCAGAAACCGAGCGATATGTCCTGCCGCTTCGTAGGAGGTGGCAAAGTCGAACGGTCTGGCATGACCGAACCAGCCGGAGATCGGGTTGTCGAGTTGGGCTTGTAGACCTTGGCGAACAAAGAGAAACGCGGGGGCACCGGGGCCGCCATTGAGGTATTTGTAGGTACACCCCACGGCCAGATCGGCCTTAGAGGCGTTTAGCGCCACCGGAATCGCTCCGGCGGAATGGCTGACGTCCCACAGGGTGAGCGCGCCGTGTTGGTGTGCGAGCGCAGAAACCTCGGTCATATCGTAGGTAAATCCGCTTTTGAAGACGGTATGGGTCAGCATTACAAGGGCCGTTTTGTCGTCAATGGCCGTCGCAAGGTCCGTCATATCCACCCCGATGTCGTCGCGGGAAGAGACGACACGCAACGACATGCCGACAAGTGCGGCGACGGATTCGAGTATATACAAATCCGACGGAAAGTTGAGCGCGTCCGTGACGAGGGTTTTGCGGTTCGGAAGATGTCTTGCCCCAGCGAGCGCGAGTTTGAATAGGTTGACCGACGTGGCGTCCGCCATGACCACTTCGGACGGGTTCGCGCCGATCAGACGGGCAATTTTTCCGGCGATACGAAAAGGCAATTCCATCCATCCGTCGTTCCAGCCCCGGATAAGCCGTGATCCCCATTGTCGGTCCACGACCTCGCGCGCCAGCGTTCGTGCGGCTTCCGGCAAACGCCCCAGCGAGTTACCGTCCAGATAGACAAGCGACGGGTCGTCTATGACAAATCGAGCGCGAAAGATCGCCAGTTCGTCGGCTCTATCGAGCGATTCCGCATACGCCCGGTCCGTAGGCAGGATCATGCGGGAGACCTCCGGGTTAGGGTATCCAGCATTCGGGTGTGTAGGCCGCGCGATCAAAGAGATTGCGGCGGTATGAGGTGGCCCGTTCCAACCATGCATCGGTAATTTCCTGTGTATAGCGGTGCGGGGGACCCGCCTGTTTGAAAATGTCGATCACAAAAAGCCGAAAGGGTTGGGTGGAGTCGAGTGGTTTGGGTTCGACGGCGTGAAACATACGCGCATTGAGATAGACCATGCTTCCCGGCGGCAGTTCGAGTTGGGTTTTGCGAAGTTCGCGTCCGGCTTGTTGGTCGAAATCGCCGGCCAGTAGACGCTCCGGTGTTACCTCGGGCAGTGGAGATACCCGGTGGCTTCCGGGGATGACCGACAAACTTCGGTCGCCGCGTTTGAATCCGTTGGGATAGTACAACACCTGTATATAGGCGTTTTCCCGTTCCGCAAGGTTGACCGGATTCTGGTGAAACCAGTGGTGATGATCCTGATGAAATCCGATGGGACCGACTCCCGGAAGCGCTACGTTGAGCGCCGAATGACAGAAATGGTAATCCGGACCTATGGTCGCGCGCAACAGCGCGGTGATGAGCGGTGCGTCGATAAGACTGTCCGCCCAGACCTCACGGTCGTTCCATGGGCGTTCGAAATAGATAAACGGATTGCAGTGCTTTTGGCGTTCTTCCGGGCTACGCGCGAGAAATTCGCGGACCGGGGTGTAGCGTAGCGCCTCTGCGATCAACTCTTCTCGGCCTTCGTCGGTAAAGATATCCGGAAACGCAATATAGCCGTCGCGGTGAAAATCGTCGATATGTTCGCGAGACGGCTCGGTCAGGCGAAATAAAGGGAGATAGGAGGACATGATCAGCTTTCCGTCTGTTTTAGCAATTCACTCTTTTTCATTTCTTCTCCAGTGGGATGGAAACCCCATCAGCTTGCTGTGGGGAGGAATGCCATAAAGGGTTGACAGTGAGAAACCCACTGAAAAATAACGACCTGTTTTGTATGCTATGGATATGGAACTTACTATTTCCCTGAAACTTCT
>VGJU01000082.1 GCA_016867335.1 Candidatus Zixiibacteriota bacterium
CGAGGCTCTGAAGCTCTTTAACCAGCACGTTGAACGATTCCGGAATACCGGGTTCCGGAGGATTTTCCCCTTTGACGATGGCTTCGTAGAGTTTGGAGCGCCCGTTTACATCGTCGGATTTTACAGTCAATATTTCTTGGAGCGTGTACGCAGCACCATACGCCTGAAGCGCCCACACTTCCATTTCTCCAAATCGTTGACCGCCGAATTGCGCTTTTCCGCCCAGCGGCTGCTGGGTGACAAGCGAGTAGGGACCGATCGACCGAGCGTGTATTTTGTCTTCCACCAAGTGAATCAGTTTCATCATGTACATGTAACCCACGGTTACTTGTTTATCGAACGCAAGACCGGTTTTTCCGTCGTAGAGTGTGATCTTACCGGATTCCGGAAGACCCGCCTTACGCAACTCTTCTCTGATTTCGTCGATGCTTGCGCCGTCAAACACAGGAGTCGCCACGTAGAAACCGCACTCTTTTGCGGCCCATCCGATGTGGATTTCCATGATCTGGCCGAGGTTCATACGTCCCGGCACACCCAACGGATTGAGCAGGATGTCGATCGAGCGTCCGTCAGGCAGATACGGCATGTCCTCTTCCGGAACGATCTTGGCGACAACGCCTTTGTTTCCATGTCGTCCAGCCATTTTGTCACCGACGGAAAGTTTGCGTTTTTTGGCGACGTATACTTTGACCAACTGAATGACACCCGGCGCCAATTCGTCTCCCCGGATTACTTTTTCGGTCTCCCGGTCCAACTGACGTTCGAGCGCGGCCGTGTTCCGCTGACAGGATCCGACCACCTGAAGAATCTGCTCGTTGACCGTCTCGTCGGTCACCCATTGTTGGTTTTGGATAATTCGTTCGAGATGGAGCAAGTCGATCAGGTCTTCGGTAAATTTCTTTTTGGCTGGGACTACGACTTCGTTGGTTTCGTCGTCGCGCAGTTCCGAGCAGATACGCCCCTTGAGCAATTCCTTTACTTTGCCGTCGCGCATGACGATCAACTTGCCGATCCGCTGTTCGTAGTCGCGCTTGAGTTCGCCTATGGTTTGGCGTTCCTTCTCTTTAGTAAGTTCGTCACGGTCTTTGCGGCTATACAGCCGTGTGTCGATGACGATGCCGCTCATACCCGGCGGGGCTTTGAGCGAGGCGTCTCTTACGTCGCCCGCCTTTTCACCGAATATGGCGCGCAACAACCGTTCTTCCGGAGAGAGTTCCCGTTCTCCCTTGGGGGTTACTTTACCCACGAGAATGTCGCCGGGGCCGACCTCCGCACCGATGCGGACCACGCCGTGTTCATCAAGGTTACGCACCGCGTCTTCGCTCACATTGGGAATCTCGTTGGTGAGTTCTTCGCCCCCCACCTTGGTTTCCCTGACCGGCAGCTCGAACTCGGTGATGTGGATCGACGAAAATGTGTCGTGTTTGACCAGATTTTCGCTTACGACGATGGCGTCTTCGAAGTTGTAGCCTTCCCAGACCATAAACCCGGTCAAGATATTGCGTCCCAACGCCAATTCGCCCCGATCCGTCGCCGGTCCGTCGGCCAGCACCTGTCCGGCCTCGACGACGTCTCCGGGACGCACAAGCGGGCGCTGGTTGATACAGGTTTCCTGATTGGATTTTTTGAACTTTGTCAGGTAGTGCACGTCCGGCGCTTGGTCGAAGATAGCGGTGGAAGCCGTAGACACCGGCGTTACCGTGATCATGTCGGCGGACACCTGGGTTACGGTTCCCGCGCGCCGAGTGATCAG
The DNA here is from genome assembly GCA_016867335.1 of Candidatus Zixiibacteriota bacterium. Lineage (GTDB taxonomy): Bacteria > JAAXHH01 > JAAXHH01 > JAAXHH01 > JAAXHH01 > VGJU01. The sequence continues at coordinate 1,754 of VGJU01000082.1, forward strand.
TACCGAACCCGAATCCATCGCCACCACACGCTCCAGCCCTGTTCCCACGAGGGGCGCTTCGGTTTTGAGCAACGGAACGGCTTGGCGTTGCATGTTGGATCCCATGAGCGCCCGGTTGGCGTCGTCATGTTCGAGAAAGGGGATCAGCGCAGCGGAAACGCCTACGATCTGTTTGGGCGATACGTCCGTATAGTCTACCTGTTTGGCATCGACCATGAGAATATCGCCTTTGCGTCGCGCGGCCACACGACCGTCCGTACGCCCTTTCTCACCGATCAGATTGCCTTTGGCATCGACGGGTGTGTTGGCCTGTGCGATGGTATAGCGTTCTTCCTGATCGGCGGACAGGTATTCGATCTGGTCGGTCATCTTGCCGTTGGAAACTTTTCGGTAGGGTGTTTCGATAAAACCGAATTCATTTACTTGGGCATAGGTTCCCAAACAGGCGATAAGTCCGATATTCGGTCCTTCCGGCGTTTCGATAGGGCAGATCCGTCCGTAATGGGTATGGTGTACGTCACGCACTTCGAAACTGGCGTGTGCGCGATCGAGTCCCCCCGGTCCGAGTGAACTGAGACGGCGTTTGTGGGTCAGTTCGGCCAGCGGATTGGTCTGCTCCATAAACTGTGAAAGCTGGCTGCTACCGAAAAACGCGGCGATAACCGACGACACGGTGCGGGCGTTGACCAAGTCTTGCGGGGTGATCGAATCGACATCCTGAAGCCCGATGCGTTCACGGATCGTACGCGCCATGCGGGTCAGCCCGGTGTTGAACTGCATGGCTAAAAGTTCGCCGACCGAACGGGTACGACGGTTGCCCAGATGATCGATATCGTCCGTATCTCCATCGCCGCGTCTCAGTTTGAGCAGATAATCGATGGTGGCGATAAAGTCTTTCTCGGTCAGTGTCGTCTGTTCGATGGGAATATCGAGATCGAGCCGTGTGTTGATGCGGTGACGTCCTACGGCGGCCAGGTTATATCGTTTCGGATTAAAAAAAATCCGATCCATGAGGGCCTGGGCGGTCTCGCGGTTCGGCGGATCGCCCGGACGCATCAGTCCGTACATGCGGAACAGCGCTTCTTCCGACGATGTGGTGGTATCGCGTTTGAGCGTATTCGCCAGCACGTCCGGCTCTTTGGTCGGGTCCATTTTGGCGATTTTGATCGCGGTCACGTCTCCGTTGGCGGCGGCGAGGCGTTCAAGCAGATTTTCCGTGAGCGGTTCGCCGGTGTCTACGATGACTTCGCCCGTCTCCTGATTGACGATGGGGGAGACGATGGGCCGACCGATATACTTAGCGGCCTGTGCGGTTTTGACTTCCTGAAATTCGTAGAACAGGCTGTAAATCTTTTCGTTGGTTTCGTATCCCAGCGCCCGCAACAGGAGGGTGGCGGGAATTTTTCTCTTGCGGTCTATATGAACAAACAGCACGTCATTTATATCGAGACTAAATTCGAGCCAAATGCCGTGTTCGGGAATGATCCGGGCGGAATACAGATGTTTTCCGTTGGGGTGTGTCTCTTCGGAGAAAAATACGCCGTAGGACCGTTGCAACTGGGAAACGATGACCCGCTCGGCGCCGTTTATGATAAACGTGCCTTTGTCGGTAATGAGGGGGAGTTCACCGAGATAGACCACCTGCTGGATGATGTCTTTTACTCTTTTCTCCCCGGTTTCCGTAGTTTCGCGAATGACAAGACGCACCGTGGCCTTGAGCGGAATGGCATAGGTCATCCCGCGTTCTTGACATTCTCGGATGGAATACTTCGGTTCTCCCAGCGTGTAATGTACAAATTCGAGGGAGAAGTTTTCGTGAATATCGGTGATAGGAAAAATGTCGTTGAAGACGGCCTGAAGCCCCTGATTTTTGCGTTCGGACGACGTGGCGTCGGCTTGCAAAAACGTTTTGAACGAATCGATCTGCACCGCCAGAAGGTTGGGCATATCGATGAAATAGGGGAGCTTCGAGTAATTGCGCCGGGGAATCTGAGTCTTGTCTTGCACGCTGGATCACATCCTTTCGGCAGAAGAGGATACGTAAAATGCGCTTAGCCTGAATACGTCACAACGATCCCGCATGACACACGGGATCGTTGTGTGGTGTGCATTCTGTACTATGCTAAGGGCAGCCAGCTTACTTGATTTCGACCGTACCGCCAGCGGCTTCGATCTGTTTTTTGATATTTTCGGCTTCTTCTTTGGAAACACCTTCCTTGAGATTGCCGGGAACGCCGTCTACCAGGTCTTTGGCTTCTTTGAGTCCAAGACCGGTGATGGCGCGGACTTCCTTGATCACCTGAATCTTTTTGTCGCCGAAACCGGTGAGCACGGCCGTAAACTCGGTTTGCTCCTCTACGGCTTCTGCGGGCGCGGCAGCGCCCGGTCCGGCGACCATGGCTACGGGCGCGGCGGCGGCGGAAACGCCAAACCGCGTTTCCAGGGTTTTGACTAACTCGTTAAGCTCTAGAACGGTAAGCCGTTCGATCTGTTCGACAATTTCCGAAACTGCCATGCGTATGTTCCTCCGTTATACTGGCCCTGCACCGAGCAGGGCGCGGGTTTCGTGATGGACACGATTTTTGAACAGTGGAGCGAGTCCTTAAACAAACGTTTATCCAGCGTTGGTTTCTCCGGCTTCTTTTTGCTGGGCAACAGCCGCCAGTACGCGGACCACGTTTCCGAGCACACCGGAGAGCGAAAAAACCAGCCCGTTGATCGGCGCGGCAATACTGCCTACCATCTTGCCGATCAACACTTCGCGCGCTGGCAGACTGGCCAGTTCTTGAACCTGTTCGGCCTTGAGTACGGCGCCGGTCAACACACCGCCCTTAATTCGGGGGCGGTTTTCGTGTTTTTTACCAAAGTCGGTAATGATTTTGGCCGACGCTACCGGATCTTGGGCGAGGATAAGTGCGGTAGGGCCTTCCAGATAGGTGTCGAGTCGAGGCAAACCAGCTCGTTCTGTGGCAAAGCGGGACAGCGTGTTTTTAACGACATGACATTCTATCGACTCGTTGCGTAGTATCCGTCGCAGTTCGGTAATCGCTTCGACGTTGAGTCCCGAAAAATCCGTCAGATACACGCTCTGCGCATTTGCGAGGCGGCTGGTCAGATCCTCCACGACCCGTTCTTTTGCCGCGCGCGGCTGAGGCATGAAAACTCCTTTCCATCACGGTCTGCGTATGTCGACCGAAACGCTATGCGGACGCGCCGACACCCTGCCGGTCTACGGTAAGTCCCGGCCCCATGGCCGACGAAATGGTGATGCTTTTTACGTATTGTCCTTTTGCTGTGGAGGGCTTGGCGCGTACGATCGCGTCGATAAACGCTGAAGCGTTTTCCGCCAGTTCCTGCTCGGAAAAGGATGCTTTTCCGACCTGGGCGTGGATATTGCCCGCCCGATCTACCCGGTACTCGATTCGACCGGCTTTTACCGCTTTTACCGCCGGACCTATATCGAAAGTTACGGTTCCGCTTTTCGGGTTTGGCATCATACCACGCGGTCCGAGTATGCGTCCCAATTTACCTACGTCTTTCATGATGTCCGGTGTGGCGATGACCACGTCGAAGTCGATCCAACCTTGCTGGATACGTTCTATGTATTCGTCGGCGCCTACGTAGTCCGCGCCGGCCTCTTGCGCGTCCCGCTGCACTTCACCTCTTGTGAGTACCAAAACACGCACTTCTTTGCCGGTTCCGTGCGGAAGGGACACCGCACCCCGGACCATCTGATCGGCATGACGGGGATCTACTCCCAACCGCATCGCCACCTCGACCGTCTCGTTGAATTTGGCGGAAGCCGTCTGTTTGATCAGCGATACGGCCTCGTTTAGCCCATACGGCTTGGCGGGGTCGATTTTTTTGAGGGCTTCCAGATAGCGTTTACCCTTTTTCATAATCCTTCTCCCTGCTTTCGTTTTCCGAAGGCGTCGCTTAGTCTACTACCTCGATGCCCATGCTACGGGCCGTACCTTCGATAAGCCGCATGGCGGAGTCGATGTTGGCCGCGTTGAGATCGGGCATTTTCAGTGTGGCGATCTGTCGAACCTTTTCCCGCGAAACCTGACCCGCTTTGGTTCGGTTGGGTTGTCCCGATCCTTTGGCCAGCCCGGCTTCCCGTTTGAGCAGTATGGCTGCCGGCGGCGTTTTGGTGATAAAGGTAAAACTGCGATCCGCGTACACCGTCACCACCACCGGGATGATCAAACCGAGTTGGTCTGCTGTTTTGGCGTTAAACGCTTTGCAAAACTCCATCGGGTTTACACCGTGCTGCCCCAGTGCCGACCCGACCGGTGGCGCTGGTGTAGCCTGTCCCGCGGGAACCTGGAGTTTGACGACCGTCGTTATCTTTTTAGCCACGCGCTCCTCCTTGCGTCACACATGCGAAACCTGGAGAAAATCCAGTTCCACCGGGGTTGCTCGACCAAATATGCTGACCATGACTTTGATTTTTCCCCGCTCCGGATGTATTTCCTCGACAACTCCCGTAAAATCGGTAAACGGGCCGTCGGTCACTTTGATATGATCCCCGGTGCGATACGGGATTTCGTGTTCTTTTTTGCCTTCCTCGCCCGTATCCTGATGCAGAATTCTTTTCAATTCGCTTTCCCGGAGCGGCTGAGGTTTTGTCCCTGTTCCCACAAAATGGGTTACACCCGGCGCATTGGATACCACATGCCAGGCGTCACGATCCATTTCCATTTCCACCAACACATAGCTGGGAAAAAGTTTCCGAACGGTGGAGGTCTTCTTACCCTGTTTCATCTCCACCACCTCTTCGGTGGGTACGAGAATCTGGCCTATTTTCTCCTCCAGTTTCTCGGTGACTCTCAGCTTCTCCAAGTGAGACTTGACCTTGTTCTCATGCCCGGAAAAGGTATGGATCACATACCATCGTTTTATCATGATGTGCCTCTTGTCCGAATCACGAGATCATGCCCTGAGTAAAAAACTCAACGCGTAAGAAGCGATAACATCGATCACGCCGACGTAGAAGGCCACGATGACCGACAGCGCGATAACGACGATCGTCGCTCCGGTCAACTCGCTTCTTGTCGGCCAGTTTACCTTCGTAAGCTCAGACCGTACTTCCTGAAGAAATACCACCGCGCGTTCGTACATGGCTGTCCCCGGTCCGTTCCTCTTTATCCGTGTTGCGGTTCAAACCATAAAAAACAGGCCAGGAGGGATTCGAACCCCCAACCATCGGATTTGGAGTCCGGCGCTCTACCGTTAGAGCTACTGGCCTGCGTTGTTCCTTTTGGAAACCGATGTATCCACAAGCTGAGGACCGGACATGGTACTGAGGTCCGCCCCGTTTCCGGATCGCCCGATAAGGACGATATTATTTGATGATTTCGGTAACGACGCCAGCGCCTACGGTGCGACCGCCCTCGCGGATCGCAAAGCGAAGCTCCCGATCCATCGCGATAGGCTGCATCAACTCCACCTCCACCGACACGTTGTCACCCGGCATCACCATCTCCACCCCAGACGGCAATCCCATATTGCCCGTCACATCCGTCGTCCGAAAATAAAACTGCGGACGATACCCATTGAAAAACGGCGTGTGACGTCCCCCTTCCTCCGCCTTCAACACATACACCTCTGCCTTGAACTTCGTATGCGGCGTGATCGCACCCGGCTTCGAAACCACCTGACCACGCTCAAGCTCCGTTTTGTCCACCCCACGCAACAACAATCCCACATTGTCTCCAGCCTGCGCGTCGTCCAACAGCTTACGAAACATCTCCACACCCGTCACCACCGTCGATCGTGTGTCATGCAACCCCACAATCTCCACCGTATCCCCTACCTTGATACGACCCGCCTCCACACGACCCGTTCCCACCGTACCACGGCCCGTGATCGAAAACACATCCTCCACAGGCATCAAAAACGGCTTGTCCACATCCCGTACGGGTGTCGGTATATAGCTGTCCACCGCCGACATAAGCTCGTTGATACAAGACGTGTCCGCACCCCCTGCTTCCGACTCCATCGCCAACAACGCGCTACCCCGTATCACAGGCACATCGTCACCCGGAAACTCGTACGATGACAAAAGCTCCCGAACCTCAAGCTCTACAAGCTCCAACAACTCCTCGTCGTCCACCTGATCACACTTGTTCAAAAATACCACCACCGCAGGCACGTTCACCTGACGCGCCAGCAAAATGTGCTCCCGCGTCTGTGGCATCGGACCGTCCGCCGCGCTTACCACCAATATCGCACCGTCCATCTGCGCCGCACCCGTGATCATGTTCTTTACATAGTCCGCGTGACCCGGACAGTCCACATGCGCATAATGACGCGCTTCCGTCTCGTATTCCGCATGGTGCACGTTGATCGTCACACCACGCTCCCGCTCTTCCGGTGCGTTGTCAATCTCATCATACGCCCGCGCCTGCGCCAAACCCCGCTCCGACAATACCTTCGTTATCGCCGCCGTAAGCGTCGTCTTGCCATGATCCACGTGACCGATCGTACCTATGTTCACATGCGGCTTATTCCGCTCAAATCGCTCCTTCGCCATGACTCTCCTCTCCTCCAAAAATCGCCGGGCAGCCCGTTACGCGCCGCCGCGTACCTTTTCTATGATTTGTTGAGAAACGGAAGCGGGAACTTCTTCGTAGTGTGAAAACTGCATCGTAGAGACCGCGCGACCCTGCGTAGCGGAGCGAAGTGCGGTAGCGTAGCCAAACATCTCGCTCAAGGGCACGGTAGCGGCCACGACCTGAGCGTCGGTGCGGGGAATGATGCCTCCGATCCGGCCGCGGCGTGAGTTGAGATCACCTACTACAGCGCCTACATATTCCGCCGGAACCACCACTTCGACGTCCATAACCGGTTCCAAAATGACGGGATGCGCCCGGCGTAACCCTTCTTGGAATGCCATTGAACCGGCGATTTGAAAAGCCATTTCAGAGGAGTCTACGTCGTGATATGAGCCGTCGTAGAGAGTTACCTTGACGTCCTGTACCGGATAGCCGGCCAGTACCCCGTTGTTCATGGCTTCCTTGACGCCGCTTTCGACGGCAGGGATATATTCTTTGGGTACGATGCCACCTACGATACCGTCTACAAACTCGAAACCCTGTCCTCTTTCCAGCGGTTCGACCGTAAGCCAGACATGACCAAACTGGCCGCGACCGCCGGACTGGCGCACGAAACGGCCTTCCGCCTTGGTACTCTGCCGGATCGTTTCCCGATAAGCCACTTGCGGACGCCCGACGTTGGCTTCGACCCGAAACTCTCTCAGCAGACGATCGATCAAAATTTCCAGATGAAGCTCACCCATTCCGGAAATGATTTGCTGACTCGTTTCCGGATCCGTACGCACCCGGAAGGTAGGGTCTTCTTCGGCTAATTTTTGAAGCGAGATACCGAGTTTTTCTTCGTCGGCCTTAGTCTTGGGTTCGATCGCCACGGACATGACCGGTTCGGGAAATTCCATAGCTTCGAGCGCAATCGGCCACTCTGGATCGCACAGCGTATCGCCGGTCATAACCTCTTTTACACCTACCAATCCCACGATATCGCCTGCTTCTGCGCTGTCGACCTGTTCGCGTTTGTTGGCGTGCATCTGAAGTATTCGGCTGATTCTTTCTCGTTTGTTGGTCCGGGTATTGAGCACATAGCTACCGGCGTTGAGCGTGCCGGAATAGATGCGATAAAAGGTCAACTTGCCCACATGCGGATCGCTCATGATCTTGAAAGCGATACCCGATAAGGGGGCTTTGGGGTCGGCATCTCTATTTTCGTGCTCGTGGCTGATCAGACTTTTTCCGGTAACCGACGGGATATCGAGAGGCGAGGGAAGATACGAAATGACGGCATCGAGGAGGGCTTGGACGCCTTTGTTACGGAACGAAGATCCTACGAGTATGGGGATGAGTTTGACGGCAAGGGTAGCCTTTCGAATGGCCGCATAAAGTTCCTCTACCGTAGGTTCCTCTTCAGCGAGATATTTCTCCATCAGGTGATCGTCAAAGTCGGCTACGGCTTCGACCAGTTTGATCCTGTATTCTTGTGCGTAGGCTTTCAGATCGTTGGGTATTTCATGGTCGTCGTATGTCGCTCCTTTGTTTTCGTCGTGATAGGAGCGTGCCGTCATGGTGACAAGGTCGATGGTTCCGGTAAACAGTTCGCCTTGACCTACCGGAAGTTGGATCGGCACGGCGTTGGCGCCGAGTCGCTCGTGCATCATGTCTACGACGCTGTGAAAATTGGCCCCGATACGGTCGATTTTGTTTACATACGCGATACGGGGAACGTCGTATTTGTCGGCCTGACGCCAGACCGTTTCGGACTGTGGTTCAACTCCGCCCACGGCGCAAAAAATGGCTACGGCGCCATCGAGTACACGTAGCGACCGTTCCACTTCTATTGTAAAGTCCACATGACCGGGGGTGTCGATGATATTGACTCGGTGGTCCTGCCAGTAGGAGGTCGTAGCCGCGGAGGTGATGGTGATGCCGCGTTCGCGTTCCTGCTCCATCCAGTCCATCGTTGCCGCACCGTCGTGAACTTCGCCGAGACGATGTACCCGCCCCGTATAAAAAAGGATACGCTCGGTGGTAGTGGTTTTCCCGGCGTCTATATGGGCCATGATGCCTATATTGCGGGTTTTGGACAATTCAAGATGCTGAGACACGGAGGTGCTGCCTTTCGAGACGGGCTTTGCAACCGACTGAGTTTTTTCCATTTCGTTTTCTGTTCCTCGGATAAATGAACCCTGCCGCTTACCAGCGGTAGTGGGCAAACGCGCGGTTGGCTTCCGCCATCCGGTAGGCTTCGTCACGGCGTCTTACCGCGGAGCCTTCGCCGCGTGATGCGGAAAGAAGTTCGGCAGCCAGCCTCTCATACATGGTTTTTTCCGTACGCCCCTTGGCAGCTCCGATAATCCAGCGAATGGCGATAGCCCGCTGCTGCTCGTCACGCACTTCGACGGGAACCTGATACGTAGAGCCGCCGACTCGGCGCGACTTTACGTGAACCACGGGGCCTACGTTTTTCATGGCTTTGTCAAAAACCGGCAACGGCTCGCCTTTGGTGCGTTCCCGGATCAAATCCATTGCCCGGTAGAAAATATTTTCGGCTGTGCTTTTTTTGCCTTTGCGCATAAGTCCGTTGATAAATTTCGAAACGGCTATGCTCTGGTACTTCCAATCCAAAACCGGTTCTCGGCGAACGATCTCTTTTTTGCGTGACATGAGCGCCTCTCATACCCTGCAAGCCAGCAGGGGCAGACAAGTGTGTTTCCGGCAGAGCTTTCTATTTCGGGCGTTTGGTGCCGTATTTGGAACGTCCGTTCTTCCGATTGGCGACGCCTGAGGCGTCAAGCGCTCCGCGCACGATGTGATAGCGGACCCCGGGAAGGTCTTTTACACGTCCCCCACGAACCAGCACGATATTGTGTTCTTGCAAGTTGTGGCCTTCTCCGGGAATATAGCAGGTAGCCTCTATGCCGTTCATAAGACGAACGCGGGCGATCTTGCGCAAAGCGGAGTTCGGCTTTTTGGGTGTCTGCGTCTTGACTTGCAGACAGTTTCCGCGTTTCTGAGGGCATCCGCGCAGAGCGGGCGATTTTGTCTTTTTCCGGGCAAGATCGCGACCCGTTCGAATCAACTGATTGATCGTTGGCAACCGCCGCTCCTTCCTGATGTTACGTGTGATGCTTCAATATGTGTGTCGGAAAAATTCGGACAGTTTTCCGAAAGGCCACAGGAAGGACAATTTACACGCTAAAAACAGGCATGTCAAGGGTTTTCTTCGCAAAAAAATGGCGTCATCCTTCCTTGATGACGCCATTTTTAAACGCCTTACGAATCCTGTTCGGACTCGACAATCGTAGTACGACTCAGTTCCAGCACTATTGGGGTGGGTTCTGGGGGCAGACGCTCTTCGATTTCGTTGCCCTCGTCGTCCAGAAGCTGAATCTGCCGATAGCGCTCTATCCCGGTTCCGGCAGGAATCAGATGCCCCATGATTACATTTTCCTTAAGTCCGAGCAGTTCGTCTTTCTTGCCTTGTATGGCGGCTTCCGTAAGGACGCGGGTAGTCTCTTGAAATGCGGCGGCCGACACAAAGCTTTCGGTGCTGAGTGACGCCTTCGTGATACCGAGCAACAGAGGTTGTTCGGTGGCCGGATCGGCCCCTTCCTGAATCACCCGGTCGTTTTCCTCTTGAAACCGTCTTTTGTCCACCGGCTCGCCCTTGAGAAACTCCGTATCACCCGGATCGTCTACCCGCACCTTCTGGAGCATCTGTCGGACGATGACCTCGACGTGTTTATCGTCGATGCTTACGCCCTGCATTCGGTACACTTCCTGAATCTGGTTGACCAGATACTCCTGAACCGCGTTGACTCCCTTGATTTTCAGGATGTCATGCGGATCGATGGAGCCTTCGGACAGCGGTTCGCCGGCTTGCACGCGGTCGCCGTCGCGTATGCTCATGTGGCGGCCTTGCGGAATCTGGTACTCGCGTTCCGACCCGTCGTCCGCCCGTACCACGACACGCCGGGCGCGTCGCAACACACCGCCGATATGCACCACACCGTCGATTTCGGCGACAACCGCCGGATCGCGCGGACGCCGGGCTTCGAACAACTCCGCCACGCGAGGCAGACCGCCGGTAATGTCGCGTGTACGTCCGATGGACCGAGGAAGACGCGCCAAGACGTCGCCGGGAAGCACGTGTTTGCGTTTGCTGCGGTCGTTTTCCTCGTATTCGTGTACAAGCAGATGCGCACCGGTAGGCAGGTTGTATTCACCCAATTCCTTGCCTTTTTCATCCACGATAAAAACACGAGGGTTGAGCGCCTGAGAACCCCGATTTTCCGTGATTACATGCTGACGCATGCCGGTCGTATCGTCAAGTTGTTCACGGAGTGTCTCGCCCGGAACCACATCGACCATTTTGAGATACCCGTCGTGTACGGCAATGATGGGGTTGTTGTAGGGGTTCCACTCGAAAAGCGCATGGTTTTCCTCTACCGTGATCTGATCTTCGCTCAGCAACACCGCGCCGTAGGGGACGAACATGTGCGCCAACCGGTTGCCTTTGGGGTCCATAACGGCGATTTCACCGCTTCTGCCCACGACGATGCTGGAGCCGTCCCGACGCTGGATGATCTCCATGTTCGTAAAGACAACCTTACCGCCTTTTTTCGTCGTAATTTTGTTCTGGGCCGCGTCGCGGCTTGCGATACCGCCGATGTGAAAGGTGCGCAGCGTAAGTTGCGTCCCCGGTTCCCCGATGCTCTGGGCCGCCATGACACCGACCGCTTCGCCGATTTCCACCAGTTTGCCCGTTGCCAAGTTGCGCCCGTAGCATTTGGCGCATACACCACGTCTTGCCTCACAAGTCAACACTGAGCGAATCGAAACGTATTCGACCACCTCCGCGTTCGGGGCGTCTGAATACTGGACACCGGTACGCTCTTCGATGGTCGCGGCGACGTCTTCGGTAATCTCTTCTCCGGCGGAGACCAAAAGGTCGCGCGTGATCGGATCGTAGATATCTTCCCGTACTACACGACCCAGCACTCGGTCGCCAAGCGATTCCATTACATTCTCGCCCTCTTTCAGCGCGAAAATGTCGATCCCTCTTGTCGTCTTGCAGTCCTGTTCGGTGATGATGACGTCCTGCGCCACATCTACGAGACGCCGAGTGAGATAACCCGCATCGGCGGTCTTGAGTGCCGTATCGGCCAGCCCTTTGCGCCCGCCGTGGCTGGAGATAAAATACTCCAGCACCGTAAGCCCTTCCTTGAAATTGGACAGAATGGGCGTTTCGATATACTCACCGACTTGTCCTACCACCTTGCGCTGAGGTTTAGCCATCAGACCTCTCATGCCGCAAAGCTGGCCCACCTGATCCAGTTTGCTTCGCGCCCCGGATGCCATCATCATGTAGAAGGGGTTGAACCCTTCGTCCGACGTCTTGAGGGTGTCCTGTACGATTTCATTAAGTGTCGTACGGGTATGTTGCCAAACGTCGATCACCTTGTTGTAACGTTCGCCTTCGGTGATCGCGCCGCCTTCGTACTGACGGCGGATTTCAGCGACCTCGGATTCGGCCTCGTGGATCAGCCCTGCCTTCTCCTCCGGGATAACCACATCGTCGATGCCTGCGGTCAGACCGGAAAGCGTGGCATACCGGAATCCCAACCGTTTGATTTCGTCCAGCACCAGACAAGTCTGATAATTGCCGAGACGTCGGTAGATAGCGCCTACCAGACGCCGGATCGCCTTGTTGTCGAGCACTTCGTTTACATAATCGATCTCGCCTGGAACGATCTCGTTGAAGATTACCCGTCCCGGTGTCGTTTCGATGCGTTTTCCGTTCAGCCGCACCTTGACACGGGAATGGAGTTCGACCTCGCCGTTGTCGTGCGCCAGTCGGACCTCATCGGCACTTGAGAAGATTTTTCCTTCTCCTTTGCAGCCGGAGCGCTCCTTGGTAAGATAATAACACCCCAGCACGATGTCTTTGCTGGGCGCGCACAACGGGTGGCCGTTCTTGGGATCCATGATGTTGTTGGAAGACAGCATCAGGACACGCGCCTCGATCTGTGCTTCGAACGACATGGGCACATGTACCGCCATCTGGTCCCCGTCGAAGTCGGCGTTAAACGCCTCGCAGACGAGAGGATGGATACGGATGGCCTTGCCTTCGACCAGTACGGGCATAAAGGCCTGTATACCGAGTCGATGCAGGGTAGGCGCTCGGTTGAGCAACACCGGATGGTCTTTGATGATCTCTTCGAGGATGTCCCATACTTCGGGGCGTTCTCGCTCCACCAGTTTTTTGGCGCTTTTTACCGTCTGCACATACCCTTTGTCTTCCAATCGCTGGATGATAAACGGCTTGAAGAGTTCGAGCGCCATGTTTTTGGGAAGACCGCATTGATGGATCTGGAGTTCGGGTGCGACGACGATGACCGAACGTCCGGAGTAATCGACGCGTTTTCCGAGAAGGTTCTGGCGAAAGCGTCCTTGTTTTCCTTTGAGCAGATCCGACAGCGATTTGAGCGACCGGTTTCCGTCACCCCGAACCGCGCGCGACCGCCGTCCGTTGTCGAGCAGCGCGTCTACCGCTTCCTGAAGCATCCGCTTTTCGTTGCGCAGGATCACGTCCGGGGCTTTGATTTCGATCAATTTTTTGAGTCGGTTGTTGCGGTTGATCACCCGGCGATACAGATCGTTGAGGTCCGACGTAGCGAACCGACCGCCCTCGAGCGGCACGAGCGGTCTCAGATCGGGTGGGATAACCGGGAGGGCTTCCATGATCATCCATTCGGGACGATTGCTGGAATTGCGAAAGGCTTCGACCACTTTGAGCCGTTTGAGCGCGTCGTTTTTTCGCTGGACCGAAGTTTCCACCTTGACCTGCGCCCGCAGTTCGGCGGACAGTTCGTCGATATCGATTTCCGCAAGCAGTCTGCGCAGTGCGCCTGCACCCATCTCCGCCGTAAATTCCTGACCGGCATCTTCCAGGTCGAGGTAGGTATCCTGGTCAAGCAGATCGCCTGATTTGAGATCGGTCGTCCCTGGATCGATCACCACATAAGACTCGTAGTAGATGACACGCTCCAGATTCCGGATCGACATATTGAGCAGATTACCGATGCGGCTGGGGGGGGACTTGAAATACCAGATATGGCAGACCGGGACCGCCAGTTCGATATGACCGAGTCGTTCCCGTCGGACTTTGGTTTGCGTGACTTCTACGCCGCACCGGTCGCAGATCACGCCGCGATACCGAATACGCTTGTATTTCCCGCAGTTGCATTCCCAGTCCTTGACCGGCCCAAAAATCCGTTCGCAAAAAAGACCGTCTCGCTCCGGCTTGAAGGTCCGGTAATTGATGGTTTCCGGTTTGGTCACTTCTCCGAACGACCATTTTCGGATCGTTTCGGGGGAGGCCAGTTTGATCCGGATCGCGTTGCACTGCGTCATTTTGTTTTTGTCTTGCTGTTTATCCATAAAATCGACCACTGGTAACACCTCCGGGTATTGGGAGTGTTCATTCCGTCAGGCTGAGGTGTGGACCGTTCCCGCCGTCCGCCCCACACAAGGGTGGACGGGTGTCTATTCTTCAAGCTGTACGTCCAGCGCGAGGCTCTGAAGCTCTTTGACCAGCACGTTGAACGATTCCGGAATACCGGGTTCCGGAGGATTTTCCCCTTTGACGATGGCTTCGTAGAGTTTGGAGCGCCCGTTTACATCGTCGGATTTTACAGTCAATATTTCTTGGAGCGTG
>VGJU01000083.1 GCA_016867335.1 Candidatus Zixiibacteriota bacterium
ACGACCCAGATGTTGTAGGGAATCCACAGGCTGATAAACACCGCCAGTGCAAACCCGATAAGCACCGAGCGGAGGGTAAATCGTTTTGACGTAGGATCGAGCGGAAACGAAGTCATAGGAGTAGAAACCCACCGCAACCCTGTAGGGGCGAAACATATTTCGCCCATTATGCCGTTTACGACCGGCGTTCGGTAACGTATAATGGGATGCGTATAATCGGATGCGCGGGCAACGATAACCCGCCCCGTATCCATCGTCAAGCAAAACGTCACCGCAGGGTCGTAGGCCCTTCCGTTTCCGGCGACGATACGTCTTTGGAAATCCATGAACGACATCATATTCGAACCCAACGAGTTGTACAAAGCCTATCAGACTTCGAAAGGCGAGACCGTCCCCGACGGGCGTTGCCGCGTCCGGACGCTGCGTTTCGAGTCACGCTGGACCGAATTTCTCTTGCCGGACGATCGGGCGATCCCGGAAAATCGGTCTTTTCCATACGTCATGATCGAGCCGCTCGATCTTGCGCCGGAAGGCTCCGAAGACGTACTGGCGGTTACGCACGGTCTTAACGAGGGAAGCCCGGCTAAGCTGTTTCCCTGGGCATACAACCTGTGTCTGGCTCTTAGGATGCCTGCGTTGATTTTTCCCATGGCCTTTCACGTGGGTCGCCGATCCGCAGATTGGGGGTTTTCGGCACAGGCGCGGCTTGTGTCAGAGAGTAGCGCCTTGCCCGGAAATTTCAAAACCAGTCCCTTTAACGCCCGTATCAGCCTGCGGTTGGCGCAGGCTCCCGAACGTTTTTTTGGGGGCGGTCTTCAGTCCTTTTACGATACGCTCGACCTCCGGGACCGCATCGCCTCGGGTTTCCATCCGGGTCGTCGGCCCGGTGCTCGGATGCATTTTCTGGGGTATTCGGCAGGCGGTTATCTGGCGCTGACGCTGTTGATGGCCGACCCGGAGCAAAGATTTTGCGACAGCCGCGCCGTGCTTTTCGCCTCGTGCGCCCCAGCGGACGGCATGCATCCCGGCAGTATTTTTATCATGGATACCGATGCCGCAGACCGGTTGGCCGGGTTTCTAAAAAACCATGCTCTTGCGGATGTTCACCTGACCGGCAAACTCGCCCAACTCGCCCAAGTGCCGCTTTACTGGATCGACCGGATTTTTTCGGGTGACATAGCGCACTCGGACCGACTGACGGCGCTCAAGGACCGGGTGATGGGCGTCGCCAACCCGTCGGACCGCGTCATCACCGCCAAAGGGATGAAACGCAACCTAACAGACGTTTCTCTGCTATCGCTTCCGCTGGGTATCCATGAATTTCCGTTCAACCTGCCCGATCCGCTCATTGAAGTATACGACCGCCGTCAGGAGCCGACCAAAACCCTACTCAACCGTGTCGGGGACGGTCATCGCATCGCCGAACCCTACCGAACCGTCTTCGAAGCCTTTATTCGGGAGACGAGCGCCTTTATAGACGGCCAAAAACACGCTTGACAACCCCCTGCTTTTCCGTATTATCTACTTAAGGTAACTCGCTGGAAATGAAAGAACTATCCGCGTGAACCCCCGGATGCGGCCCGCCATTCCGGCCTCATCCTTCCCATCGTTTTCTACCTTGCGACCGTACTTTTTTAACGAGCGGCAAACGCCATGACAACGTCGGCTCCGACGCTTGAATCCCCACCTCCGAAAACACGCGACAAGGCCCTTCAGGTGTTGATGGAGCAGTGTGCCATTACACACCCGGATATGGATCTCGATCTGGTCGAAAGTGCCTATGCGTTTGGGAATCGTTATCACGGGGAGCAGAAACGTCAGTCGGGCGAACCGTATATGGTCCATTGCGCCGAGGTGGCGCTGATTCTCATCGGCTGGCACATGGACTCGGCAACGATTGCCGCGGGACTTCTCCACGACGTCCTCGAAGACGTGGAAGCGCTTACTCCCGAACACCTCGTCCAAGCGTTTGGCGAAGAGATCACCACCCTTGTCAACGGCGTCACCAAAATCCCCAAGATCGACATCCCCGAACGCGAAGAACGCCAAGCCGAATCGTTTCGAAAAATGCTGCTCAAAATCGCCGAAGACGTGCGCGTGGTGATTATCAAATTGGCGGACCGGCTTCACAACATGCGCACCCTGTCGTATCTCGATACCGCAACCCAGCGTCGCATCGCGCTCGAAACCCGCGACATCTACGCTCCCCTTGCACACCGATTGGGTATGGCGCAAGTTAAATCCGAACTCGAAGACCTCAGCTTCAAATACTTGGATCCCAAAGCCTATCGAGACATCTCCGGTCGAGTGGCGCAAAACCGGGAAAAACGCGAACAGCTTATCGAAGAGATCAAAAAAACGGTCGCTGAAACGCTCAAAAAGGCGGATATCCACGCCACGGTAAAAGGGCGCGCCAAACATCTGTACAGCATCCATACCAAGATGGAGCGCCGGGAAAGATCGTTTGAGGAAATCTACGACCTCTTGGCCCTGCGCATCGTCGTCGACACGCCTCATGACTGCTATCACGCGCTCGGCGTCATCCACAATCTCTATAACCCCATGTTTGGCCGGTTCAAAGACTATATCGCCAAACCCAAAATGAATATGTATCAATCGCTCCATACGACAGTTGTCGCCGCGCATGGGGAAATTGTGGAGATTCAAATCCGCACACGAGAAATGGACCGAGTAGCCGAGGTTGGTATCGCCGCGCACTGGCTGTACAAGGAAAACCGATCCACACCTACCGAAGCCGACAAGCGCATGGAATGGCTCCAGCAGTGGATTGCTTTTCAGATGGATCTGACCGACAACCGGGAGTTTATGGAATATCTTTCAATGGGTTTGTACGAAGACGACATTTTTGTCTTCACGCCCAAGGGAGAGGTAAAGGAGCTTCCGCAGGGCGCTACGGCGCTCGATTTTGCTTTTGCCATACATACCGACGTGGGGTTTCACTGTACCGCCGCCAAAGTAAACGGACGCATCGTCCCGCTTGCCACACCGCTCAAAACCGGCGAAACCGTCCAGATCGTCACCAATCCACATCAGACGCCCAGCCTGCACTGGCTCGACATTGTAAAGACGCCAAGAGCCAAGTCCAAAATCAACGCATGGTTCAAAAAGGCGACATACGATCAGAGCGTGGCGCTGGGCACGGACCTTGTGGAGCGGGAATTGAAACGTCTGCGGATACGCAAAAAACCCGGCGAAGAAATGGAAGAAATTGCAAAGGCATACGGTCAGGTCGATGCGGGACATCTCTACGCGGCCATCGGTCGTGGCGATTTTTTTGCAGCGCAGGTGGTCCAGCGGCTTTCCGCCGAAACCCCCGCTCCCCAAAAAGAAGCCTCTCTACTGGCCAAATTCGTAGACCGGGTCCGGCGTTCCAACGAGGAAGTCAAACTCCGAGGAGCGGACAACCTGCTTGTCCGGTTTGCCCAGTGTTGTCAGCCGGTTCCCGGAGACCCCATCGTCGGGTGTATCACGCGCGGACGTGGTGTTACCATCCACCATAAAGATTGCGTAAACGTCATGGAAGACCTCGAACGCCGGCTGTATGTGGACTGGGACACCGGAGAAAAACAGAGCTTTCTGGTCGGACTCAAGGTATTGGCGCACGATCGCACCGGGTTGTTAAACGAAATTTCGAAAGCCATCACCGACTCCGGTCTCAACATCACCTCCGCCACCATGACGACCGGCGGACGCCAGGCATACGGTTGGTTTACCATCGAGGTGCGTCACGCGGACGACATCTCGCGGGTGTTTGAGCGGATCAACAGAATCCGTGGCGTGCAGAGCGTGGAACGGCAGTCGGGTGCGAGCGTAGAAGAAGTACGCAACTTTTTTGACCACGCCGACCAACGATAGCAAAACAAGAGAGCATCATGAGCGACGATACCCTGATCCATACGGAGGGGGATTTTGATCTGCCGATGTCCCGCCGGGCGTTTCTTGCCGGTGCGGCACTTGGCGGTGTCGGTTTGCTGACAGGAGCGCATGAGACAGCCGCGTGGATGGCGGGCCGTCAACCCGCCGATGTAAAAGGCATCGGCGTACCCGCAGGACTGGTTCGACTGGCGTTTAACGAAAACCCGCTGGGGGCCTCCCCCAAGGCCATCGCCGCCGTCCTCGAACGTCAAACATGGATGAACCGCTACGACTACACGACCACGCTCCAGAAAGCCATTATCAAATATCACGGCCTGGATATTCCCAATGTTTCCGGATTTGATTTCAAGGCCACAGGAGAACGTCACGGCATCCTCCTCGGTGTGGGCACCACGGAATTGCTTCAACTTCTCGCCCTCGAAGCCCTTATGGGAAAAGGAGAGGCCGTCGAGGCGCTTCCCGCTTACGGTCAGATCACCCGAGTGGGGGACGAACTCCGTGAGGCAGGATACCCCGTTCTAACACGACAGGTGGCCGTAAAACCGGACGGAACCCACGATCTGGATGCCATGCAAGCCCTGATCACCGACCGCACCGGGCTTGTCATCGTCAACAATCCGCACAACCCCACCGGCGCGATCAATCCGTATGCGGACGTATTGCGTTTTATCGACAACGTCCCGTCTCGCGTCCTTGTCGTCATCGACGAGGTGTATATTCATTTTGTGCGAGACCCGGCGTACAAAGATTTTATAGATATCGCCAAAGAACGCGAAAACGTGCTGGTGCTACGAACTTTTTCCAAGGCGTACGGATTAGGAGGGCTTCGCGTGGGATACGCCGTGGGACACCGCAACGTCGTCCGGCGTCTGGCGCCCTTTTCCATGGGGCTTTTAGGCCGCAACACGCTGTCCGTATACGCGGCGGCGGCGGCGTTGGAAGATGCGGAACATGTACGCCGCTCGCAACAGACTGTATGGAGCGGAAACGACTACCTGACGGGCGAACTGAAGAAAATGGGGGTTTCCGTCGTACCGAGCCACGCCAACTTTGTTTGGGTAGACTGCAAACGGCGCACCCGTGATATCGTCCGCGCGCTGTCGGCGAAAAACGTGCTTATTCGAGGCGGCGAAGGCGCGTGGGAGTCGCCCAACCATATCCGGGTATCCACCGGCTCTCCGGAGGAAAATGAAGCGTTTATCCATGCCTTGCAACAAGTGTTGGCGTAATCCTTTCTTTTTTCGTGCCGCCGTCTCCCCTCTTTTTTTACCGATCTTTTTTTTCGGACTTTTTTCTCTCGTCCGCCCCTCTTTCGCCTTTTCAACGGACGTTTCCACCCCGGATACGGCCATCGTTCTCTGGATGGAGGCCGAACACGCCGACTCCACGTATGCCACGGACGTCTATCCAGCTCTTGGGCTGAGCGGCGGAAAAGGACTTCATTTTTCTACGGACGCTACGGATCATGTCACGCGGTTTTTCGTGCGGTTCCGGTTTTCCGCGCCCCGTGCCGGACGCTATGCGCTCTGGACCCGGCGACATCTGCTGTATATCGACATCGGTACTTGGCCGATGCTTGACCGCTTGCGCCGCTATGTCGGCATGGAATGGCGAATCGACGACGGAGTCTGGCACCGGACGCCGATGGAAACACCGCCCGTCAGCACCGAGGGCCGATACCCTAATTCGATAGGTCATCTGGGTTTTTCACAAACCGGCGACGGAGAAACCGCGGCACAGTACATCGGCTGGTATCTCGACGACTTTGTGGAATTGACCGAAGGGGAGCATGTCTTCGAAACGCGGTTTTATATCCGCCAGACGACCATGACGCCGGTCTTCCGTCCCGAACCGCACCGATACTACGGTCTGCTCGACGCGGTGGTCGTGGCAGAGCCGGGTTTTGTACCCGAAGGCCGCATCGCGCCCCCCTATGCGCTACCGGGATACGCCCCTCCGGACCGCGCCCCGGAAAAACGCACCGTCTTCATGGACCTCTCCACAACCGGGCACACCGTCCCCATCCTAGTGCCCGGTCTCTCGATGGTTTCCGAAAATCCGCTTCACCAAACCCGATACCGGGATGTCCGCCCGCCGCTGATCCGTCTGCCGCATCTCTACACCGCCGCAAAAGTTTCGGTAGACACCGCCGGACGTGTGTCCATCGACTGGACCGAACTGGACCGCCTTGTAGATAGGATTTTCGAAATGGGGAGCGAGCCGATTATGTGTATCAGCTACACGCCCGCCGCGATTTCCAGCATACCGCCCGGCACGCCTCCGGGACCTGTGACCGGCGATCCGGGCATGTACGCGCCGTCCGACTACGCGCTGTGGGAGGAAGTGGTGTACCGCACCGTCCGACATTTCAATGTCGAACGAAAACTGAACATACGATACTGGGAAGTGTGGAACGAACCCAACAACGTATTTCTTCAGATATGGCCGATATGGAGTTGGACCGACCGCCTGCCCTTTATAAACGTCACGCTCGAATATGTAAAAAAACTTGTCGTGTACTGCCGGATTTATGAACACGCGGCACGAGGAGCCGTCCGCGCCGACCCGTCCATCCGGATCGGCGGACCGGCAGCGCTATGTGATGGAAATCCGGGTAATATGGCGGGGAGTACTTCGTGGTGGGTAAAAACCCTTGCCTGGTGGTGCTATTTGCGCGACCTGCGGTTCGACTTTATTTCACTCCACCTGTATGCCGGTTCGCCGGATTCGGTAGAACCGGCCTACTACGGACGGTTGATCCAAAATGCGCGCCAATGGGCAAAAGTGGGGAACCTCGCCCCGGAAGAGGTCATTATAGACGAATGGAATGTATTTAGCATGGAAGGGGGTCATGACACCGTTACCGAATATCATGCCGCGTGGGTCATGGAAACGATGTTTTCCATGATGCAGGCCGGAGCGCGTCATACCGTATATTTCGGCAGCGGAACGAGCTGGCCAGGGCTGTTTTCTTCCGAACGGTATACACCGACCCCGGCATACAACCTGTTCAAAATGGTGGCTATGCTCGAACCCGATCGTCTTGCCGTGGCTTCGGAGCACGGAGACCTCCGGGTGCTCGTTTCCCGGTCCGCCTCGCGGATCACCCTGCTGGCATGGCGTTTTGGCACGGTCCCGGTGGACGTTCAGTGGTCGCTCGTCGGCAGCGGATTCGATCCAAAACCGGTGCGTTACCGCCGATATCTGATCGACGCGGGTCACAGCAATCTAAGGTCTGTCACCCAACATGCCGAACTTGAAATCGTGGAAGACGAAACATGGCTACAAACCGATGGGCGGACATGGACGACACGGCTAAGCGAAACCAGTATGACCCTGATGACGTTCGAAACCGGTTCCGATCCATAACGCTTCTTACCAATTTCCGTATACGCTTGATTCGAGAGACAAAGTTTTCATGTCCGACGCTCTGCCCTCCATAAGCGTCGTCATTCCGGCGCTAAACGAAGAGACCGTCATCGGCGCGTGTCTGGAGCAGTTCCGCGACATCCCGGATCCGCTTGAGATCCTCGTGGTGGACGGGGGCAGTATCGACCGGACACGCGACATCGCGGCAACGTTTCCACGCACGACGGTTTTGAACGGTCCCAGGGGACGGGCGGTCCAGATGAACGCCGGGGCCGCCGCCGCTTGTGGAGACATTCTGGTGTTTCTCCACGCCGATACCTTTCTTCCTGAAGCATGGCATCACAAAATAGCCGGTTCGTTTCTTCTTCCCGGCGTTTCCGGAGGCCGGTTCCGGTTCGATATCGCTCATCCTGCGACGGTCTACAGGTGGATTGCCTTCGGCACCAACTTCCGGTCCCGCGTGTTAGGGATTACCTATGGGGATCAGGTCATCTATACCCGTAGCAACATCTTCCGAGATACGGGAGGGTATCCGGTCGTTCCCATTTTTGAAGACTCCGAATTTGCCACCCGTCTCAAACGGCATGGTCTTTTCGACTGGATCGACGCTCCCGTCATGACTTCGGCGCGGCGCTGGCAAAGACGCGGCGCGCTCCGGACGCTTTTGCTTACCTGGGCGCTTCGCACATTCTACACCGTCGGTGTATCCCCCGAAACGCTCCACCGGTTCTACACCCACGTAAGATAGCCCCCAAAATACTAAACATTTGTTATGTTATTTCTTGACTTGCCGATGTGTTTTTCGTATAATTAAGTTTACAAAAAAGACCGGCACGTAGCCGGATGTGTGTCAAAATGTTTTATGAGGAGACCGTCCCATGATGGAGAATACGATTCAAAAGGCCCTTTCCCATCCTTTTCCCGGTCATTTGATTCGGCAGCGCAAACAGGCATGGACGGACCGTAGAACCGGTCAAACCCGAACTCTGTCGCTCGACTACGTGGAAACCGCCGTGATCATACAGCGGCTCAACGAGGTGTTCGGTCATGCGTGGAGTTTCGATATCCGGGAGTCCCAGCGTATCGACGACAATCAGGTGCTTGTGCTTGGCGCGCTCAACGCCGGCGGCGTGACCAAAACGGCCTTTGGCGGCGCCGCGATCGGAAACGGCGAGGAAAACGTGGTCAACGCCTATAAAGCGGCGGTGGGCGACGCGATAAAGCTGTGCGCCAAACAACTCGGCATCGGTCTGCATCTCTGGATAAAGGGCGACGGCTAAAAGGCTTGCGGGCGTAGCTCTTGCGGCATCGGAACCATTGCAAGGGTCGCGCTTCGCACTTCCTTCTTGACAGCGCGCTATTTTCCAGTACCTTATCGTTCAGGTTCGCAGGTGGCGTCGGTGGCCTACCGGCGCTGAAAAGGGAAGATGGTGAAAATCCATCGCGGTCCCGCCACTGTAAACGGGGACGAAACTCAGAGACTCCACTGCTCGTATCGAGCGGGAAGGACTGAGGAGTAGGGTGATCCGTAAGTCAGGAGACCTGCCTGCGAATGGCTACAGCTTCTCCGTGAGCAGAGAGGCCGAGCGTTCGATAGGACACAATCGCCTATCCCGGTCTTCTCAGGACTTGTTCAGGATGCCGATCCTTGATCGGTCTTCCGAACCGTTCCTGCTCAGGAGACCGGGATTTTTTTTGACTGCTGCTGGGGGGTTCGATGGATATCGTACTGTCCGCCGACCAAGTATCATGCGGGTATGAAGAACGGCTTGTGTTGGAACGTATTTCCTTCGATCTCCACCGAGGGGAAATGTTGGGCGTGATCGGCCCCAACGGCTCCGGCAAAAGTACCCTGATCCGTGCGCTTACCAGAATTCTGTCGCTCGAATCCGGTTCCGTGTGGGTCGGTAGCGAAGACATCACTTCGTTTTCGTTGAGACGACTTGCCCAGACGATCGCCGTCATTCCTCAGCAGGCCAACATCCCATTTGCGTTTTCCGCCTTCGAACTGGTTATGATGGGCCGACTGCCGCATCTCAAGCGTTTCCGGCGCGAACGCCCCGAAGACGTCGACATCGTATGGGAAGCCATGCGACGTACCGACTGTCTTCAGTTTTGCGACCGTCCGATTTATGAATTGTCGGGAGGCGAACGACAGCGCGTCATCATCGCCAGAGCGCTTGCCCAGCAACCCGGTATCCTCTTGCTCGACGAACCAACTTCGTATTTGGATCTCAACCATCAGATCGAAGTGTTTGATCTCCTGCGTCATTTGTGCGCGCACGACGGCATGGCCATGCTGTGCGTATCGCACGACCTCAATCTTGCGGCAGAATACTGCGACCGGCTTATGATGATCGACAAGGGGCGTGTATTTGCCGTCGGTACTCCGGAGGAGATACTGACCGGACCTCATATCCAAGAGGTATTTGGTGCTGAGGTCACAGTCATTCGAAGCCCAAACACCGGCTCGCCGCAGATCATCCTCAATCCGCGTCATGCCGTGGCTACTCTTCAGCCGGCCCTATGAATACCCCTGTCCGACGACTTCTGGTTTTTTTGGCCATGGTGCTTGCACTCGCCGGCGTCTGTGTCGTATCCATGGGTATCGGCGCGGTAGAACTGTCTGCCGGGACCGTCTTGCGTGTCCTTCTCGCCCATCTGCCCTATCCTTTTACACTCGAAACGACGATAGACCCCACCAGCGATGCCATCGTGTGGGACATTCGTCTTCCGCGCACACTCCTTGCCATGCTGGTAGGTATGGCGCTTGCCGCATCAGGCGGGATCATGCAGGGCTTTTTTCAGAACCCGATGGCCGATCCCTACGTCGTAGGTGTTTCGGCAGGCGCGGCACTCGGCGCTACGTCGGCCTATGCGCTTGGTCTTGACTTCTGGGTGTTTGGCATAAATGCCGTTTCGGTCAGTGCCCTGCTATGCGCCGTAGGAATCACCTTGCTGGTTTATCTCCTCTCGCGCCGACGGGGTCGTGTCGCCTCCGGAACCCTCCTTCTTACCGGCATTGCCGTCGGGTCGCTCGCTACGTCGATCACCTCTTTTCTATTGGTTATGGGACAGGAAGACCAGCGTCGCGTGTTGTTCTGGCTTATGGGCAGTCTTTCCAGTCGTCAGTGGGACCATGTCGTCATGCTGTTTCCATACGTTATCATTGGACTTTCGGCGGCCATGTTGTTTGCGCGTGACCTCAACGCGCTACTGCTCGGTGACGAACAGGCGGCACATCTGGGGATTGCCGTAGAGCGCGTCAAGCTGATCTTGCTGGCCGCCGCCTCGTGTCTGGCCGCGGCGGCGGTGTCGGTAAGCGGCATCATCGGCTTCGTAGGGTTGCTCGTACCACACGTAGTACGTCTTGCCGCCGGACCCGACTATCGCTTCCTCATGCCCCTGTCGACGCTTGGTGGCGGTATCCTGCTCGTGCTGGCCGATACCGTCGCGCGCACCGCCCTTGCCCCCGCCGAAATGCCCGTCGGTATCCTCACGACCCTGCTTGGAGGACCATTTTTTTTGTACTTGCTGTACCGTCAGAAAAATAGACTGTTTTGACAAAGCGTGGATTTTCCACGACCCCCGCATCTGCTCTATGGTTACTTTCAAAGCGATTGAAAAGGAACAGCACCGAACAGGAGGGTTTATGCCGCGATTGACGAAAATCTACACCCGAAAAGGCGACGACGGGACCACCGCGCTCGGCAGCGGCCGCCGGGTTCCCAAAGACGCGCTTCGAGTGGCAAGCTACGGAACCGTAGACGAACTCAACTCGGCCATCGGTGCGGCAATAGCCTGTTCTCTGACAGAACGGCTAACCGAAATGTTGTCGGTCATTCAGAACGAGTTGTTTCACGCAGGTTCGGATCTGTGTTTTACGGAAGAAGACAAACAGACCTACCAGATTCCGCAGTTGGAAGCCCGGCACGTCAAACGGATGGAGGCTTGGATCGACGAGTTGAACGGGGTAGTGGGGCCGTTGGAGAATTTTATTCTGCCGGGTGGCACTCCGGGGGCGGCGGCGTTACATCTTGCCCGGACCGTTTGCCGCCGCGCCGAACGCGACGCGACCACGCTCACCCGGGTTGAAAAAATCGGGAAGTTTGTTCTTCCCTACCTCAACCGATTGTCCGACCTGCTGTTTGTCATGGCACGGTACGAAAACAAACACAAAGGTATGCCGGAACCGGTCTGGAACAGCAGACTTTAGGGCTGTCCGGGCTTTATTGCCGCAAATCTAAGCCGGACATATTCGGCGGTCCAATTTCCGTCTGTGTCGCTGAGTACGGGACGCAAGTCTTTTACGACTCCGGCGATAAAGTCTTTTCTCTCCACATCAGGAAGCACCGAAGTATACGACCCGGCAAACGTTTCCAGCCATCCGCCTATGTCACCCGGAAGAGGAGTCGGTCGGGGGAAAAGCGCCATGTCCCTTACTACAAATCCGGCATTTTCAAGCAGTATCCGGTAGGTTTCCGGGCGTGGGAAAAACCACGGATTTTCCGCTTTCGCACCCCGCCTTGCCAGTGCGACCTCGACGGCCCCGACAATGGCGGCGACGTTTCCATACCCGCCAAACTCGCCGACAAAACGTCCGCCAGCTTTGAGCGCCCACCACACCCCCTCGACAACCCTTTCCGGTTTTTTCATCCAATGTAGCGCCGCATTCGAAAATACCGCATCAAACTCGTTTTCAAAATCCAACGCCTGACCGTCCACCACGCGGGCGTCGAGTCCTCTTGCCCTTGCTACGGCAATCATGTCCGGGCTGGCATCCACCCCTACCGTCTCGCAACCGAGTTCGGAAAACCTGACGGTTAACGCGCCGTCGCCGCAACCCAGATCAAGAATCCGTTCGCCCGGTTTCGGAGCAAGCAACTCAACCACCGGCATCCCCAGATCGGAAACAAATCGCGCGTTTGCCGCGTACCGGTCCGGGCTCCATTTTTGTTTATTCGATTCCGACATGTTATACCGATCGGCAGTGGACAATGGGTATGCCTAACAGTACGTCAGCGCCGTCAGCGCATACAGTTCGGCTATGCGTACCAGTTCGGAAACGGGAACCCATTCTTCGGTAGTATGCGCTCCGTGTGCGGCAGGACCGTGTGTGATCGCCGGAATGCCTCCCCGGCCGCACAATGTGTTGCCGTCGTCTACAAACGGTTTAGCACCGAGCGGCAGGGGCAGGTCGCCTGTGGCCACACGCGCACCCTGCAATGCCGACACCAGCGGATCGTTTTCGTCGATCCGGTAGCCATCACGTAAAAAGATAAACTCACCCTCCACAGACGCGCCGGTTTCCCGTGACACCCCATCGAGCAGCGCGTAAAACTCGCGGCGCACCTCTTCTACATCACGCCCGGCAACCCATCTTCTGCTGCCGGATATACGACACTCCACAGGCGATTGGTTGAATATCTCGCCGCTATGTATCTGTCCGACAAACACGCTTTCGGTTCCCACGTATGGGTATTCGGTCCGAGCCAGTTCCGTGTTGAGGATTTTGAGCCGGCGTACTACCTCGGCGCCGGCGCCGATCACGTCCGGCAGACCGGGTGGGCGCAACACCTCGTGGATTTTTTCTCCCTCCCGCCGGATGGCGATCTCCAGAACGGCCTGACCGCGCCCCGCGACCGGAAGACGGTCGTGCAGATACTCCGGAATGAGTACCCCGTCTCCCGTGTATCCGGCGTCGATAAGCCCCTCGATCTGCCGGTTGTCGCCCCATGGTCCTTCGTGGTGGTCGTGCGCGGTAAACAGGATACCGCCTTTCGGAAGCAGACCACTGTCGCGCAACGCACGTAGCGCCTCCACGGCCGCCGCCACACCGCCTTTCATATCCGCCGAACCCTGACCGTAGAGAATGCCGTTTTCGATACGTGGCGGTGTATACGGGAGGGGCACGGTGTCTAAATGACCGTCAAATTGAAGCGTGCGTCCCGGCTTTTCGGTATGCCATCGGACCGCCACTGCCGGAGATTCGGGCCAGTTGGCTTCCGGGCGCTCCACCACGAACCCGTCCGACCGGAGTATGTCCGCCAGCAGATCGGCCACCTCGCGTGTTTGGCGCGTGGGGCTGTGTCTACCGACAAGGGCGACGGCGGTGTCTGTCAGCCGTTCCCGGTTTACGGCACCCCGAATGCGGGATATGACGTCCGGCGTAAACATGGCATCCTCGAAAAAGAGTCGCTGTATGATACGGGAAAGATGCCCCCCGCTTTGGCGGCGAGGGGGAGTTCGAATTTTCGAGTCGGCGACATGCGGTCATCCCCCGTGTTGCGGATGACAGATCAGCCGGCCCGTTTGGCGCGATGCGTGTAACCGAGTCGCACCGCTTCTTCGGTCATCTGCGGAAGTACATGGCTACGGATTTCCTCGAAAAGCGCACGCGTCAGAAAGTGGACTCCCGGCAGATCGCCTTTGCGTTCTCCGGCAAAGACTTCCATAGGCATGTCGTAGTCGTCTACCGTTGCCCCTTGTTTCTGTTCGAGGGCAAATCCGAGGATATGCGCACGGTAAGTGGCATCCATCACCCGGTTGCCGTCAAAAGGAATGCCATAGACCGACTCGACCGCCTGAGCGATCTGATCCGGCGGCGCCATGGTAAACAGACACCCGCCATGCAGGTCTTTGTTGACCATTTTCCAGCCGTTGGTCATGATCTGGGTGACCCAGTAGTCGGCGGATTCGGGTTGACAGTTGGGGTCCATGACATACAGCAGAAAGGTCCGCATCGACATGTGACCGCCCGCGACCGCATAGGGGTAGCCGGGGTTGGTCTGACCAAGATACGCCGAAAATTCGACACCTTTGGAATGCATGGCAAACTCGCAGCCGCCCAGCGTCTCCGCGATCACGCGCACGCCCTTTCCAAAGAGTTTTTCGCGTCCATAGGCGATGTCCTCCTTGAGACGTCGCACCCCTTCGATATCGCCAAACTGAATCCCCCCCGCCACCGGACTCTTGCCACGGCTGTTATAGTCCATCAGAAAGGCGGCCACCACGTTGATCGAGATGGTGTCGAAGCCGAGATCGTCGTCCAGTCGGGCCAGTTCGAGATTGGCGCGTGGATCAAGGATGCCGAGATTGGCCCCTGCCAACTCCATCGGTTCGAACTCGTAGCGACCGAGATAGGGGCCGTGATTTTTGCGGGCAAGTCGGTGGTCCGGGTCTACGCCGCCTTCCGGGGTGTCGTAGAAGTCCTGATGACAGGAAATCTGACAGCCGTAACAGTTTTTGTCGATGACGATAAATTCACCTGAGTCGCGCATGGTTTCCAAATGCACCGGTACGGCTACGTTTTCACCGGGCGGCGCAAAATTTTTAAAAGGCAGTATGCCATACCCATCGAGTAGTTTGTGGTTTTTGCCGGTTCCGCCCAGTCCGTTTCGGTTGTTTGGATGCCGATAGCCCCGACTCTGCTCGCCGCGCCCCACCTCGTTGTTGATCGCCTTGAGCCGCTCGTCACCGCGCCGGTAGTGATCCTCCTCCGCATAGGCCACGATACCGATGATATTTTTCGATCCCAGTACCGACCCCATGCCCAGCCGCCCACCAAAACGCCATTTGTCCTCGCCGCTCATCAGTTGTTCCTGTGTCGAACCGACGATACAGGCGTACCAGACGGTTTCCCAATTTTCTCCGGCGGGTCCGAGTACGGCAAACTGCGCCGGATAGGATCGTGTTGCAGGATCGTTGTGATGCTCGTGCAGATACGCCATCTTTTCACGGACCCTTGCTCCGTTGAGTGCTGTCGGTGCGGGCGACAACGAAATCGACGGGCCATGGGGGGTCTGTTTGATCGACAGAATCTGCGGCGTAGCGGCGCAACCGGTAAGAATCAGATCTCCAATACCGGTATAGGAGAATTTGCGTCCGAAACACCCGCTCATCGCCGACCATACCGCCATCGGCATCCCGGTGCGGGTGCGCTTGAGCGGAGAGTACGCCGAGAAATAGGTGCGTAATCCTGTCATAAACTGTGTGCCGGTCAAACACCCAGTATTGATCACAAACGGCGCTTCGGGCGCAAAGGGATCGTGTACGTCGTATTCGGCCAGTATGTGGAACGACCGTCCGATCCCGCCGAGAAACTCCATGTCGTCCTGTACGGCCCGCTCTTCCGTGGAAATGGTTTTCCCATCGGTTAGATCGAACACGATACGGGTATAAGAAAAATCGGTCGTTTGCTGTGGCTGTTCTACGCGCGCTTTGATCACGACATGCCTCCTCTATGATGCGCTCTCGATCTTCCAAATAAAGATACGATCCCTTACCACGTCCGGAGAGAGATACCAAGTAGGACGGGTGCGAGTTCAAAAATACGATGTCGGAGCGCGCAAAACAAGAGAGGAATAAAGAAGAGAGAAGATGCAACGGTAAGGGTTGTGCATCAGGTCTTGCGAGGCATACTTGAGCGCCGGAAGTTTACTTCTCACCCAGTCTTGGGTTAATGCGAATCGCTGTCTGGCGAGCCGCCTCACTTGCTTCGCCATCGCCGTAAGCCCCATATATCTCCAAAGCGGAAATATACAATTCGGGATCCAGCGGATGACCTGCTACCGCCCCGTTCATATATACGCAGGCATGAAG
>VGJU01000084.1 GCA_016867335.1 Candidatus Zixiibacteriota bacterium
GACATCATCACGCAGGTGGAAACCGTAGGGAAGGTCGTACCGGCGGATTATAAGTTCGATGTGGATTTTAACGGATTTCTGCTTAACCAAGCCAAGGCGGAAGAAATACTCTCACAACTCGATGAACACCGCAATGTAGGGATATATGAAAGTCCGTTCTGGCTGGCACGCGACCCGGAAGGCGCCAAACTGCTCAAAAGCCGTATCCGCAAACCGGTTGCCGAACATTTTCAGGAGCCGGTGCTTCACGACCGCACCAGCGATGCTTTTGTCATCGGCGGCTGCGCCGGTGACACCACTCGGCACGGAACGCTGGCCGCCTCGTTTAACAAACCCTTCTGGCTTCAAATGGTGGGAACCGGTCTTACTACGACCTTTGCCGGTCATATCGGTTCGGTGTTATCGCACGCCCAGTTGCCATATATCACCTGTCACGAATTGTGGAGGGATGATCTGGTGACGCGTCCGGTAAAGGTGGTTGACGGCTATATGGACGTTCCCGACGGTCCCGGGCTGGGTGTTGAAGCGGACGAAAAGGCCATAGAGAAATATACCGTCGATCCGAAGGAAATTACAGGAACGCAGAAATATCGCGCACAGAAGCGTATTTTGCGTGTCGTGTGGCCGGGTGCGGGTAAAAATGGACGTGTATGGGAGTTTACCGACGAAATGGTCTATCAACCGGAGTTTTACAAGGGAAATCTGCCCGGTTTCGAGCGCGGCGTGCATCTGGAAATCGAAGAGGACGACAAAAGCGCCGCTTTTCGGAAGGCGCACGCACGGCTTTTGGAACGTGAGGCACTAACGGTGCGGGGCTGAACACTACAGCAAGTACGCCCTTTTCAGCAAACTGCAGGACGCCTACAGACCCCGCTGCAAGCAGCGGGGTCTGTAGGCGTTGCCGGACGGCTATCGTCTAAACGCGATGGGAAGCATCTCCTTGACCGTCGAAACGATTTGCTCTTCTATGTCTTCGGCATATCGGGCCGGCATACCGAAATATAAGGTGGCGTCGCCACCTTCGTATCCGCCTTCGCGCCATATCCGGCGAGAGGGGATATAGCCGGGAAAGGCGTTGCAGTAAGCCGCGACCCAGAGCCGCGCCGGATCGTACAGACGCCGCAACCGGAGCGCATAGTCCGACAACACCTCGCTGGCCAGAAACACGACCGCAAGGTCGTTGCCAAAAGCCCACGTCTGTATGGGATAGCGTTGATGCGTGGGGACGGCTTCGCCGCGATCCATGCGTTCCAACCACCGGGCGGCGTGATAGGCCCCCGGCCCGTCTGATGCGGCCCGCGAAGCCCATTCTTCACGCATAGGCAGCGTATCGAACGGCAGATCTATGTACTTCAATCGGCAAGAGATCGCTCCGGAGACCGTTCTGAGCGTCCCGGAGAGCAACCGGTTTACCTCATAGACGATATCTTCGCCGTGTCTTTTGGCATAGTTTAGCCCTGTACGCGGAAACGGGTTGGCATCCGCCGCACATCCGATGGATACCAGCCCATGCACGCCGGGGTGTTCGCGTTCTATTCCGTCCTGCGCGTATCCGGCCCAATCACCACACAGATAGTTGTCCTGCGACCCCAGTGTCGTGCAGTGACAGGCGTATCCGGCCCACACGCCGCGTAGCCGTCCGTCCGTACCGGTCACACGGAGCAGAGGCATGATGTGATCGACGGGGCCTGTCTGTTGCCGGCGGTTGGCGGCGAACCCGGCGCTTCCCAAACCAAACGTCAAATGCGCCGCACGCCGGTCCGCCAGCGCAGTCAATCCGGCCTCCACGATCCGATCCGCCACCTCGGCGGTATACCGATCTATGGTCGCTTGATGATCCGGCGGAATATCGCTGCTAAACAGCATCGGCGCGGCACCACTAAGACAGGGGCCTGTATGCGTGTGGGTATAGCTTATGGCGACTCGCTCGCGTTCGACACCGGTCTTCTCCCGGAGCCGCGTGGCTATGGCTTCGGTAAACACCTCGGTGACTCCGCAGTTTTCGAGCGCGAAAAGCAACGCCGGACACTTGTCGCCGAGGGCCATGGCCCGAACAAAAAGTCGAGTTTCCACCTGTGCCGTCTCTTCGCGTCGAACGCCATACCCGCTCAGGCGTATGGGATACTCAGGCGTAACGTCGATTTTTGCAAACCCCGCCAGAACCGGGTCGTTGGTCATAACATCCTCCGATGAAACCCCATCGCAAAAAAATGTCGGTCGTGCCGTTCAGTTTTTTCTAAGCAGAATCTGGCGACTGTCTTCTTTTACAAGCGTGTTGTAGAAGGTTTTGAAGGCCGGATAGTCTTCCGGAGCCACGTCCGGATGTCTGATTACCAGCAGACGACGGGCGCTAAGCGTTCCTTCGACATACCGGTATTCGACGGTATAATCGGCTCTCGGAGAACTGAGCCGGACATCCGGCGGCAGTTCCATCGGGACAAACCCTGGTGGCAGCGCGACGGTCAGGTTTTCCGAAACCGTATCGACACTGGCCCACCCGGAGATCGGATATTTCCGTTCGACGTACGATACGCCTTCATAGGCTTTTAGCCGGTCCGCCCATGGGATCATAAACAACTTGAACTGCGCGGCGTCGGAAACGTACGACGGGGCTTCGAATTCGTATCGGTAGCGCACTTCCGGATCGAGTGTTTCAAGATTGTCTGTTTCGAACTGCAAAAGCCGGATATTGGGGTAATCCCCGCTTAGCGTCTCGGTCAGTTGTTTGTTCCGCTCCACCGGGGTGATATCACGGTAGCGCGTGCGTACGAAGGCGGTCATGTTGCCGGTGCGCGTGGCTTCGATGCGAAACAACGCTGCGTTGTCGTCTTTGAGTTCTACCTTTGTTTCCCGGAAGATATTGTTCCCTATGAACTGTTGCCGACTCAGGTACTCCGGCGTTTTTATACCGGGTCGGATCAACAGCGAAAAGCCGTCCATGTCCATGACCGGCAGCGAACCGACCGGGTGATGGTTGGCAGTAAAGTCCAGATATTCAAGACGACTTCCATTTTCGACGGCAGCAATACAGTGGTTAAAGGCGACGGAGGGCAAAATATGACGGTTGTAGCCCTCGTCGTTTGTATTTACGAGCACGTAATATGCAGAAATGCCCGCTTCACGCAGCATGGAGATGCCAAGCGTGGTGACGTCTTTGCAGTCTCCAATCCGGTTGACCAGCACATCGCGCGCCTTTTGGGGAATCAGACCGGACTGTCGAAACGAAACGCTGCTGTATCGGATATTCTCGGTGATATATCGGTAGATGCGTTCGATTTTTTCGCTGTTGGATAGACCGGGGTTCCCCTTGAAAAGGTCCGCTGTTCTTTCGCGTATTTCGTACGAACTGCGTGCTCGGTTTTGCGCCAGATCGCTGTACCATTCGACCATAAACGGCCAATCGGGGATGCTGGAGATATGCAGCACGCTCCCCACGTCGTCTAGAACCGGCATGTCCTCTTCCGGGCGGATTGCCGGTACGTCTTGGCGTTTCCATTCGTACAATACGCCGTCGGCGGTAGGGGTGAGCGTCGGTTCGTCGGGCATGTTCTGGGTCCGGTGCGCAAAACGAAATGTTTCCGGAACCAAAAGCGCATAACGCACCTGTTGTTGTGGATAGTACAGACTGAAATAGAAGCGGTCCCAGAAATGGTTTGACAATCGTCCCGCGTAATAGTTGGCGACCCGGTATCGGATATGAATAAAATCGCCTTCTTCGAGCGATTTGAATACCAGATGGTTGTCGTTTGCATCGGCGTTGATTTCCGCGCCGTCACGTTTGATCGTAACGGCCCGTTCCAAGGTCAGTTCTTCGGCGTTGGGGTTGTAGTCAACCCAGTATTCGTGAAAATCGTCGATCCCGGTTTTGTTGAGTACCCGGATCAGCAAGTCAGTGGCATATTCGGAAGCGCCTCCGTCGTAGACGACACGCTTATGATCGTGGAGCAGGATGACGGCATTATCGCTGGGATAGTCGCGGGCGTCCGGCGCAGCAGCCATCAGGGCGGACAGATCGGTCTGTCGAAAATGGCTGAACACGGAAGGTTTGCCTTCGAGTTCGCGCAGGACACGGCGGGCTGCATAGTGGGTCGGCATACAGGCAAGGCTGTTGAGATAGGATTGCTGCGCTTCGGTGGTCCTACTGGTCGCTCGGTATGTCTCGCCCAATTTAGCCCACAGACCGGAATGCACTGGGCTTATCTTCAACGCACGTTTGAGCAGATCGTCCGCGTTTGTATATTCCTGCTGCGCCAGATAAGCGTCGGCCATTTGTTCGTAGTAAACCGGATTGGAAGGCTGAAGCGCGAAAATCCGTTCGTAGGTCTCCCGCCACCGTACAAAATCCGATCCCTGATAATACAATCTGGCCAGCGCAGCCAGCACATCCGGTTCTACGTGACGCTCGGCGTATCGGCGTAGGATGTCGCCTCCTCGGTCGAACTGACGGGAAACCTGAATCGCCAATACGGCCTCAGTCGTGGCAAAAACCTCGTTGTCCGGATACTGTTCGTACGCCTTTCGGCTGATTTCAACTATCTTTTCAGGTTGTTTCTTTTTGCCGTAGAACGTCAGGTAGGACTGATATACCCATTCCGATCCGGGACGAAGCGTCTCCGCCTTTTCGATCATGGCCTCGGCGTTCTCGAAATCCCCGTTTTCCAGATAGCGGTCGATATGAAAATCGACAACGACGGGAAGGTTGTCGTCCAGCGCTCTGAGTTTTTCCATCGTGGTGGCTACTTCGTCGAATTTTTCGCCTCGTGTATAGGCCTCGACGATGTGATGATAAGGTAGCGCACAACCGGGCGCGCGACGGATCGCTTCTCGCAACGTCAGTTCGGCCTCGACGGCCTTGTCGTTACGCAAATAGGTGTCGGCCAGCAGGATATAGTTTTCAAGGCGATCGGGAAATTTTTCGATCTGGCGTCTAAAAAACGCTTCAGCAAAGTTTTCGACGACAACCGTCGGGGCCTTGGGAAACGGCGAATAAGATTGCGGCTCCGTAGAGATTTCAAGTCCTTCGAGCGGGATTCCGGCTGGGTCCGTAATACGCAGGGCAAAGTTACACCGCCGGATTTCCGAATACCCGCATTTGACAAGAATGCGGTTCCAACCGGGTTGCAACACCGTCTCGGCGATATACGTGTCGATGTCGTTGTTGTTTTCGTCAAAAACGGTGATCACTGGCTCATCGTTAAGAAACGTCTTGAGCGCGCCGGATGTGCCGATACGCAGTTGTACCTTCTGCCGAACCGGGGAGTGGACAAAGGTATTGGCGTAGAAAACGGCGGTCGTTTGGGGAAAATGATATTGAAAATTGATCCAGAAATAGTGATCGTAACGATCGATGGGAAACCACCGTACCGGGATGCCGTTTTTCCCTTCGTAGACCGCGGCAGGTTCGTATACCGTTTCCGGGGGGAACACACGATCGAAGCCGGAGGCCGACAGGTTGTCGAAAGGTCCGGTCAGTGTCCATGCGGTGATCATACGCATGTCGCGGTAATACGCATTGGCCTTTTCCTGTCGTCCGTGGCGCTGGTAGTAGTCACCCAGAAACTGGTTGGCTTCGGCACGGACAAGCCCGTCGGCCCGCAGGTCGTTTCGAACCGTTTCGAGCAGTTCCACGATGCCGGCGTCGGGGACATCGTAACGGGCATGAATCTTAGGCGTGATCCATTCGGCAAAAAGATAGGCGTAACGGTCGTTCGATCGCCGCAATACCTGCCGAAAGACATTCCATGCCAAATCGTAGCGTTGTTCCATATCGTAGAGCATGGTCAGGCCGAGATAGGCGCGCATCTGTGTCGAATCCGCCGCGATCGCGGCATGAAATTTTTGTTCGACGGTCTTTCGATCGTTACGGCTCCACGCCGTCCACGCCTCTCGGACAAGCTGTTCGCTGTTTTTTGTCGCCGCGGCAAGGGGCGATACCGCGAGGGTCAGAAAAACACCTATAAGCGCCACATATCGAAACATGCCTGCTCCTGTCCGTAGATGGGGTTGTTACCTGATTGAGAACAGATTACCTTTCCGGCAATGGGTCGTCAACCGAAAACCGCCCGGTTCCTTGCCTGCTTTGCCGACCGACCGTCTTTCACTTGGGGAGATTACGATGAAAATCACCAAAGTAATGGTTACGCCGCTCAAGGTCGTCGGTGCGCCGCGAAAACATGTCATTCATTCCATCAACCCGATTTATATGTTTTCCGACCTCAAATACGGCGCGCCGCCCAAACCCGCACCGGACGGACCGAATGCGCTGATCGTGGAAATCGACACCGACCAAGGACTCACCGGCGTCTCGGTGGGCGGATATGCGTTGCCGGGGATATGGTCGGTCATCGAGCAGACGCTGACGCCGCTTGTAATGGGTGAAGACCCCATGCGTACCGAATGGTTGTGGGAGCGGATGTTTCGGTACTGTATCGCGCTGGGACGCGAGGGGATGACCAGCAGCGCCATCGGTATGGTGGACGCGGCGTTGTGGGACCTCAAGGGCAAGATACTCGGACAGCCGGTCTACAACCTGTTGGGTGGCAAAACCAAAGATCGGTTGCGTGTCTACGCCAGCGAACTGTACGTATCGGCGACAAAAAGAGGTGATCCGGACCTGCACCTGCTGCGCGACGAGGCGAAACGTTATGTGGACCAAGGGTTTTCCGCCGTCAAGCAACGTTTTGGCTTTGCCATGTGGGACGGTCTTGATGGGTTGAAAAAAAACCAAAAGCTGGTAGAAACGGTCCGTGATGCCGTAGGAGATGACGTGGAACAGATGGTGGACGGCTGTCGGACGTTTAGCGCCGACTATGCCATACAACTGATGCGTCGGGTGAAGGAGTTCAACCTGAGTTGGTTTGAAGAACCGGTACAGCCGCACGACCTGCCGGGATATGCAAGGGTGCGTCAATTCGCTTCCATGCCGATCGCCGGTGGTGAAAACGAGTATGGCAAACACGGTTTCGCGCGGTGGCTTTCGCTCGGCTGTGCCGACATCTGGCAACCGGACGTAAACCGCGCCGCTGGCGTTACCGAAGTGCGCAAGATTGTAAATCTCGCCGCCGCGCACGACATCACCGTCGTTCCACACGGAGGCTGGATAACCAATTTACATGTGGCGATGGCCAGCGTCAACATTCCGATGGTCGAGTATTTCCCCCGACATGAAAAACCCGAAGACCGTCTTCTTATAGGCGAACCGGAGCCGGTAGAAGGGTATATGGAACTTTCGGACAGACCGGGTTTTGGCGTGGAACTCAACCGGGAGGTAGTCAACCGATTTACATGGAAGGGATAGAGACTAAAAAAATGCACGCATTTCGGCGCGAGCGGTGTGTTCGACCGGACGAAAACGCTCCTTGCGCCCGTCGTATCGCATCAGCAAGGTGAAATTTCCCCCCACCCGATAGTCGATGTTTGCATACCAGCGGGCGTTTTGCCCCGGTCGCCGTCCGTTGGCCATTTCGAACGGAACAAAGACACGCGAGTCGATATAGACGGTCTGCCATTCCAGACCGGCGGCGGCGCGGCCCCGCCCGGACAGATAGTAGGCAATCGCAGGCGCAGTACCGACGTTGACCGTCGTAATCGGAGCGAGACGTTCTCGGTCGCGTCCACCCAGCAAACGCAACGATAATTCCAGCGTTTTGCGGGGACGATGCGAAACCGTCATCTCCCCTTGATACCCATAAATCCGGTAACGATCTTGCCCTGTGTCGGTCCGGCGTTTTTCCCGTCGGACAAAATCCATTTCGACCGCAGTGGCGTGGGTAGGGGTGGTTTTGACCCGGAGCGCATACTCAGCCCCAAGCCAATGCTCTGCGCCGGATGTCAGCCGATTGTCGATCGTCTGATTGCGCTGGTATCGCAACCGTACCGAAACCGTCCGGCTTAGGGGAAACAGACCGATATCCTGACGAAACGACAAATTGCCGTATACGGTGGACGTGTCCGCGGGTATCTGTGAAAACGGCGACAGCAGGGTGGTTTCGCCGCGCCCGGATTTGCGCCACGCATCTCCGGCAAAATATGTTTCAAGGGTCATATAGCGAAACGGACGCAAAAAAGCCCGTTCCGAGCGATGCGGTTGAAACAAAAAGCTCAACCCGGACCGGACACCGGTCGTGGGAGTAAAATCGCCGGCATGGGTGTAGCGCGCTTGGTATTCACCGTCGGTATCGGGAAGGTATTCTCCGCTGATCGGCTCCAGCCGGAAATCGCCACGTCCTTCCCCCACAAAAACATATTCGCGTGTCAGGTGCGCGGCCCGTCCACGCGAGACTTCGTACCGAGCGTCTACGGTCAGGCTCTTTCTCATCGGCGTATACGCCACCCGTCCGTCTACCAGCCGGTCGCGGGCAGAGACTCTGGAGAATCGGTCCCCGGAGCGAAAGCGTTCCGTCAACTGCAACGCGGCGGACACCGCGCGCCAGTCACGCAGAGCGACCCGTTGAAACAGGGTGCGGACCGTATGCCGTGCGGTATGCGGAGACGATTCGCTGCTCGCCATCGTTTCCGAGATGCGCTGGGTAAACTCGGTCCGGCCCATCAGATGGGTTCCGTGTGTTGCGTCTATGGCGGCCTGCCATTCGGAAAAGCCCGTTTGCGAGCGCAATCCGTCCGGCGTCCACGCTACACGGTTTTCACGGTTAAAAGAAACCCGAGGGCGAAGCCATCCTTGTTCGAATGCCGCGTGTGCGCGCTGACGGAGCCATCGTCCTTCAGCGGAGGACGTGCGGGTTTCGGTTGCCGCGCTACCGGCTCCCGGATGCGAACGGATGCGTTCACCAAAATAGGAAAGCGTCAGCCCTGTCATGGGAACGGCCTCCGCACCGGCTTCGTACCGCAAAGAAGAAAATCCGTCCGGTCTTGAGAACCGTCCGACACCCATCTTGAAGGTAGCTCGCCCTATTCCTTGCACACCCCCCGCCTCGATCATACGCCCGGCGGATGCTCCGCTAGCCCCCTGATCGTAGCGTCTGTAAAATTCGGGATCATCTACCCGGTCGATCGGACGAAAACCGGCGTCTACGGATCGAATCAGGGCGTGCAGTTCGGGTCGCAACATTCCCGTGGGGTTGGGTGCGTACCGGGTGGAGAAAAAAACAGCGTTGCCCGACGCGCCCCCCGTTGTTTGCCGACCCCGCCGGTTGTGGGCCAGTTCGCCCTCCATCCTCCACCCAGGGCTCCACTCGGCGCGCCAGTCGATTCCGGCGACCGACTCACTGGCAGGGAACGAAGACGCCGACGGCGTAGCCGGTGACGCACTCGTAGGAAGCGCCTCCAATCCTTCGCGGATGTAGGTTGCGCCAAACGTGGCGGTTTCGCCGGATCGGAGCGTTCCTCGAGTGAGATATACGTTTTTCCGAAACTGCTCGTCAGAGGCCTCGAAATCGGCCAAGATGCGGGAATCCTGGGTAATCGGGCGGTTTCGGGTAAAAGTGATCTCGGCGGTGGCATAATCGATGGTATAGTCTTCATCCTCTCCACGTGTCATACGGACGCCGTCCACCCATACTTTTTCGGTTCCCACGATCAAGAGAAACCCGGCTCCACCGTTTTCGTCTCTGAGCGGATACGGCCCCTGTACACCTTCCACCCCCTGAAACGCATACGTCGTGTACCGGCCTTCGGACACGCCTGCAACAGCTTCCAGTGTCATGGAACTGCCACGCACCTCGCCGCGCAATCCCTTCATCCGGCGTTCGTACCGGGCAAATTGAGATTGCCTAAGCGAGAGGGTCTGATCACCCATCGTAGTCGTTACCGAGGGGGTACGCACCTCGACCAGTATCCGGTCGAGTTCGCTCAACTGCCGGGTGACACCATCGGGCTGTATGGGATTGGAGCGGTCGGAAAGAAGTGCGACTACTTCTACGTCTCGCGCAGGACGTCCGGTAATTTCGACACGCAACGACTGCTGGAACGAGGCGTCGCGGTGTGAACCAGTCACGATGCCGATGGTCTTGCTCCCTCCAACCCGCAGCGTAGAACGCTCTTCCGATCCTGAGCCATAAGCCGGCAGCATGCGCTCACGGACGGATACGGTACGGACGCTTTCGGGCAGAGCAAATCGGTGAACTTGCTTGCGGCGGTAGAACTGCCGGGAAAGCGCCACCGGGATGCGTCGATAGCGGATCGTTACAAGTGTCGTTT
The DNA here is from genome assembly GCA_016867335.1 of Candidatus Zixiibacteriota bacterium. GTDB lineage: Bacteria > JAAXHH01 > JAAXHH01 > JAAXHH01 > JAAXHH01 > VGJU01. Next base: position 10,156 of record VGJU01000084.1, read on the forward strand.
CAGCGGGTGCACGGTTCAGCAGCACCCGACCTTCGGTGTAATCTATCGTATAGTCGGTCTGCGGGGTCAACGTGACGTCGTGGGTCGAGAGCGTTTCGGAACCGGAGACGACAAAAGCATCTGGCAGTGGGTACACAACGACGCCGGGGACAAGCGTCAGTTCGGCGGTGCGCTGAAACAGGGTGTAGGTAGTGTCGCGCTGGGCGGAAAGGGCGACGTTCGTACAATAGCTCACAGCCAAGAATACGATAAGCGCCACGATGCCGTATGGTGGAAGAGCAGTAGCATGGCCGGGCGGATGGGAAGAGCGCATAATCGGAAAGAAGGTAACGGTCAAAAATCCCGTCTCCTCGAACTTCGGTTCGGGATAGAAGCCGGCGCGGGATGCGGCGTAGCAAGTCCGAAATCAGCGCGTTGCGGCGGATGCTCTTGTATCCGAGATCAGAGAAAGTCTTTCCCCGCTACTCCCGCCGCTTGAGGCTGTTTTGCACCACGATAAACCGCTGGCCGTCGGGTGCGACCTCGTAAAGTGTGTTGAAACCGGTCGCCGGCTCCGGTCCCATGCCGGTCTGCTCACCCGTAAACAGTTTTTGCGGCGCACCGATCTTGAATGTCGGTGTTGTGACGACGGACACGACCATCAGCGTATTGCCTTCCCAAAAGTAAATCTCGTCGCCCTTTCCGTTCCAGTGCGGCCAAACCGCACCCTTCGTCGAAATTCGCGCCGTCTGTTTGCCATCCGGAAACGTCTTTACATACGCTTCCCACGCACCGCTTTCGTCGGACATATAGGCGACGTATCTGCCGTCCGGAGAAAACCGCGCCATCGCCTCCTTGAAGGTCGGCGTGGCGGTAAACGGAATGGGTTTGCGTTCTTTTACATCTACGTACCACAGATCACGATTGTTGTATTTTTTGTCCTGCAAGTCGTGAAGATGGTACAGGATGTATTTGCCGTCCGATGACCAGGTGGGGGCATAGGTTTCGTTGGCAAGAAGCAGAAAAGGCTGATCTCTTCCCTGATCGTTGGCGAGGTAAAAGTTGGCGGGACCGTTGCGATACGAAAAATATACGACCTGTCTGCCGTCCGGAGAAAAACAGGCATGGCGTTCGTGCGCCGGGTGATAGGTCAACTGCGTTTTGACATGGCGTTCCAAGTCGTACAGCCAGATGTCGTCGTTGCCATCCCGGATGTTGCGCCCACGCACCGCGGCCATCTTTTGGTCCGGCGACAGGGCGATGTCGGTGATGATCGCCTGCGGATCGCCGATCTTTCCCAGCACCTTACCGGCGCGGTCCACCCACACCATCTGCTGGGTGCGTCCATCTGTGGCGGTTTCCTGCGCGCGGGCGGCGGGAGCGAAAACGAGCAGGACAAGCGTTGCCGTGGCGTACAACCCTGCCTTTACTGAAAAACGGGTTTTCATGGCTTCCTCCGGTCAGGTAAGATGATAAGGAAGGATAGGTTTGATCCTGCCCGAACGGTTACAGGGAAGGACAAGGGGGTGGCTCGAACGGGTGGGAGTCTGTGGGCCAAAGTAGAACGGTGACCGAGATGGGTCAAGCGGAATAACGGACCGCGAACACGGCGAACTATCCATTCACCTCTCCCATCAACTCATTTTGGACGTTCCGCTTGACAGGCAGCACCGGACGTGATACCATGCACAAGAAACCGATATGTATACCCATTCTGCGGTCGTTGCGCTTTTTCATCCCTCAACCCTCACCCTTTACACTTCTCTTTCTGGGAGTTTATGATTCGATCTCTGCACATCGCCCCCGGGGTGGCCGTCTTGCTGGTTGCCGCCACAAATACCGTCTTGGCGCAGACCTCACAACCTGCCACCGGCATGACCGGAGCCAAGGCCATCGCCGTTATCCATGCCACGCAAGGCAATCAGGTCAAAGGGACCGTCGTTTTTGTCGAGGAGGCCGGCGGTGTGCGCGTGACCGCTTCTATTTCCGGCCTGTCACCCGGCTTACACGGATTTCACATCCATGAGTTTGGCGACGCCAGTTCCGCCGACGGAACAGCGGCAGGCGCCCATTTCAATCCGTCGGGACATCCGCACAACGGGCCGTCCGCCACCAACCGTCATGCTGGTGATCTGGGCAACCTGACCGCCGACGCCACAGGCAACGCCACGCTCAACTGGCTCGATCCGCATATCTCGCTGTCAGGGCCTCATGCCATCATTGGACGCAGTGTCGTGGTCCACGAAAAAGCCGACGACCTGACCACGCAACCAACGGGCAACGCGGGTGGACGTATCGGCGTCGGTATCATCGGCATCGCCAAAAAGTAAACGCCATGCGCTCTCTGGATTCACTCGTCTTTACCCAAGGTCTTGCGGATCGACAACCCGGGCGTTTGGCCTTTCAGGCGTTGCGGCGTGACGACGCCGAAATTTGGCAACAAAAACTCCGACGCCAGCTGATCGCGCTGATGGGCGGTTTTCCGCACACCCCATGTCCGCTCGACGCCGAAACCGTCGAGACCGTCACTTTTCCCGATTACACCCGCGAAACCGTCCTGTTCCCAAGCCGCGCCGACCTGAGCGTCTTTGCCTATTTTCTCACGCCAAAAAACGCCACCGCCCCGTTGCCTGTCCTGATCTGTTTGCCGGGGCACGGTCGCGGTGTGGACGACATCGTCGGCATCCGCGAAGACGGGGCGATGCGCGACGCTCCCGGCGGGTATCAGAACGACTTCGCTCTGCAGGCCGTATACAACGGGGTTGCCGTGCTGGCCGTCGAACAACTCGGCTTTGGCCATCGCCGCGACAAACGCGCCAGACAAGCGGGATCCGGCGCCTCGTCGTGTATGCCTGCGGCGGGGGCGGCCCTGCTCATGGGCCGGACCATGGCGGGATGGCGCGTGTACGACGTAATCCGCGCCATAGACTATCTGGTCGGCCGAAGCGAAGTGGACGCTGCCCGCATCGGCTGTATGGACATATCCGGCGGAGGAACCGTCACCTTTTTTGCCGCCGCGGTAGAACCGCGTATCCACGCCGCCATGCTTAGCGGATATTTCAACACATTCCGCGACAGCATCCTGAGCCTCCCGCACTGTATCGACAACTATATCCCCGGCATCCTGCGCTACGCCGAAATGCCCGATATCGCCGGTCTCATCGCCCCGCGTCCGTTGTTTGTCGAATCCGGCGTCCGTGATCCCATCTTCCCCGTGGAAGCGACAAAGACGGCATTCGACAGGGCAAAAGCCATTTACCGGGTGTTTGACGCCCAAGACCGTATCGACATGGAGATATTCGACGACGAGCACGTCTTTCACGGGGTTCAAGCGTTTCCCTTTCTGAAATAATGGATGTGATCCTACCCTTTCGCTGTATGATAGGTAAGCCATGTCACGCCACGTCTCGTATGGTCTTTTGATCGTCTTTGCCGGACTGACGCTTTTACCGCTATACTGGATCGTGATGACGGCGTTTCAACTGCCATCCGCCGTACTGGCGATTCCGCCGGACCTTTTTCCCGCATCACCCACCTTGCTCAACTTTACACGGCTATTTAGAGGGTCGCAGATTCTGACCTGGCTGACCAACTCGGTGGTGGTGACCGTAGCGGTCACGATTTCCAACATATTGCTCGGTACGCTCGCGGGGTATACGCTGGCTAAAAAACGGTTTCCGGGACGGCAGGCGATATTCTGGAGCGTGATCGGTCTGATGTTGATTCCGGGGCAACTGACGATCATCCCCCTGTACGCGTTGATCATCAAGCTGGATTGGGTCAACACCTACAAGGCGCTGATCGTTCCGGCGCTGATCGCGCCTTTTTCCATCTTTCTCATGAAACAGTTTCTGCAGACCCTGCCCACCGAACTGCTGGAAGCGGCACGGATCGACGGGTGCAGTGAATGGGGGATCTTCCGGAGGGTGATTTTGCCGCTGGCACGACCGGGGATGGGCGTACTCGGCATCTTTACGTTTATGGGAACGTGGAACGAGTTTCTGTGGCCGCTTATCGTTACCAATCGGACATCGATGATGACGCTTCAGATCGGGCTAAACAGCCTTCAGAACCAATACTTTACGGATTTCGGACTCCTGATGGCCGGTGCGGCCGTCTCCGCCGCACCGATGGTGGTGGTATTTCTGCTGTTTCAGCCCTATTTCGTGCGGAGCATCACCATCGGCGCGGTCAAAGGGTAACGCTCAGTCCGCCGCAAAATACTCCTGATCCCGTAGGTCGTAGGTAAGTATCGTCAAGTTGTGCGACCGCCCCTCGATATCGCGCACATGGCCTTCCAGCGTGGCCTGCGGAACAAACCCCGCGCTTTCGAACATGCGGATCGCCCCGATCTGCGTCTCCATGCACTCGGCCATCAGACGTTCCAGCGAACCGGCGTGCAACGCGATCTTGATTATTTCCCTCAACAAAACAAGCGACAACCCCTGCCGTCGGTAGTTGGGATGGATGACCAACCGAACGCGCCCGATATGACTTTTCCATCCGCGCGGCTCCCGGTGCAGCGATGCCTCACCCACAATATCGCCGCCCACCTCGACGATCAGTGGGACCGCGACGTCCAGATTTATATTTGCGCACCAGTTTTCCACGACTCCGCGGTCCTGTACGTCGTCTCGGAAAAACAGCCGGTCCCCGCGTGGAATTTCGCTAAAAAAATGGTACAGCAGAGAGGCGTCGTACGAACGAAGCAAACGGATCGTATACGGGGCACCGTTTTTCATCGTCCCCTGAATCGGATACTGATCGTCGAGAATTTCCTCCAGCATGGTTCAGCCTCCGTTTCGATGTGGCCGCAACGCTTGGTTATGCTTTTTTTTGCGTCACGAGTTCGATCAGTTGGAACTCGTGGCGAACGGGGTGCATCACTGCGTGCTCCAGCATGGCGTCTATACAGTAGTCGGTTCCCCATCGCAACGTAAACGCGGGTTTGTAGGCACGTTCTTCGGTCAGTCCGGTCAGCGGTGCGCGCCATCTTTCCAGCAGATGTTCTAGATAAGCGTCCGCTTTTGCGGCGATTTCGGCGGTTTCGGGGGGAGGATCGATGGCAGGATCCGGCAACGAAAGCTTTTCGCATATCCAGACCATATACCCGCGAGACGCCCGCAGGACATGCTTGAGCAAATCTTCGAGCGAAGCGTAGTTGGGATCGCCGGATGGCGGCAGAACAAGACGGGTGTCTGCGGCCTGTTTCCATGTGTGCAAAAAAGAACGTATATGACGCTCGTGCAGCGTTACCAGTGCATATGCGCCGCAGTATAAATACTGGTCACGGGTCATAGAGCCTCGTACGCATGAGATTTTAAGCGTGATGGGAAGGATCGCCGCACGGAAGACGGCAATATGCTGTAAAGACTAAGCAGATTCGCGGCAAGTGTCAAGGGGAGCGTTCGGGACATCATAGACGATATGACATCGCCGTTTGATAACTCGCTTGCGGTGTGTTATATTGATGTCGCCAAGCTGTGAGCGCACTATTAAAGGGCAAAGGTTATGGCGGTTACTTTCGGCTATGGCGTACCTGTTCTGGCCAGTCCCGGCATCCACGGCTATCCTACGCCCGGCTATGTCGCACTCGACCCGACGACGACGCTGAGGGCTGCCCTGCGAGCCGAAACATCGGGTTATGACGCACTGTGGGTGGCCGATCACCTGATGCTGGGCAGGGACGACGCCATTCTCGAGGGCTGGACGGTGATCTCGGCGCT
>VGJU01000085.1 GCA_016867335.1 Candidatus Zixiibacteriota bacterium
CCGTAAGTCCGGATGCAGGTTCGACGTGTTCGTCGTGCCGAAACCGGGTAGCGATACGCAGGTCTGCACCGCGTCCTATCGCCTCGCAGAGACTTTTTTCGCTCCCTTCGACGACCTTGCGGGTGTGATCGAGCGTCAACACGCGCTTCCAGCCCGACGCCGGGTTTTCTGTCTGTCCAACCCCGTCTTTACCCTTCATCTTTTCTCCTTGTTTTGCGCGCATATGGTTCGAAGGTCAGAACGGAGATTTCCTGTTCCATCGTCTCTATGGAACCGGGGCGCAGCCTTCGTATGCGGGCGACGGCCTGTTCCGGAGTATCACCAGTCCATACCAGATAGGCCGCCAGCATCGTTCCGGTGCGCCCCATCCCGGCACTGCAATGCACTACGACGCCTCCTTCCCGGACTTGGTCTATAAACCCGGCGCACCGGATCATCTGGTCGAACGTGGGCGGCGTCATATCCTCTATCGGCAGATGGAGGCTTTTTAGTCCGCAACGGTGTACCGTCTCCGGATGAAGCGGTTCGGGCGTCAGGGTGACGACGGCGGCGATGTTGTGTTTTTTTAGCGATTTCATATCCTTTTCAAGCGCACTGCTACCGGGCAAAAGATATGCGCCGGTCGGCAGTCCCATGCCGGCCAGACGACCCCGGACGATCCAACTGAAATTCCTTAGCATGACGGGTTACACCGAACGATCAGGGTTTGGGTTTCTGGTCGGGCAGGTCTTCGAATCGGGCATCGACGATATTTTTCCGGTCGATGTGGATCCGGGCCGTTTTGGGAGAAGGCTGTACAGGCTGTGTCGGAGGCCGTTTCGGAGAGGTAAGAAACCGGATGGCTTCGCGTACCATATACGTGACCACGACGCCTGCGACTAATTTGAACAGTTGTCCGAACATAGGGATCGCTCACTTGAATAAGGGCCGAACTCGTTCACATATATCCGTGTGGACGGTTTCGGGCAATCTGTTGCCGTCTATGATGTCGATTTTTTCCTGTTTGCTCATTCGTTGCTGTGCCAGCGCAAGATAGTTTTCCCGGACGGCTCGGAGACGTTCGGTTTCTTCGAAAAGCTCGGTCGTCCACCTCGACGCGAGAATCCGTTCCATGCACACTTCGGCCGGGGCGTCTACCAGCAGGGTAAGGTCCGGGCGAACGGCTTCGGCGTTGAGCGATTCGAGCCATTCGATACGGTTGGGCAGGTCGCGCAACTGGTAGGCGTAGGACGAAAGGTAGTAGCGGTCGCACAGCACCGGTATGCCTGCGTCGAGCCGGTCGAGCACTTCGGTGTTGAGATGGTCGATACGGTCGGCGGCAAAAAGAAGCGCGAGCGTCTTGGCGTCGAGCGTCACACGTCGACGAAGCGCCTGCTGGAGCAACGCGCCGACCGGACCGCCCGATGGTTCTCGTGTCGCATATACCCGTCTGCCATAGGTCCGCTCGATCCACGCCTGAAGCAGTCCCAGTTGCGTCGTCGTGCCTGCGCCGTCCAACCCCTCGAAAACGATAAACGGCCCCTTCATGATCTCTCCGGACGACCGGCGCGGATAGGTTTCGGCTACCGGTGTTCCCATGGTCTGAACAAATCCCGCCAGGTTCTTACCTCTTCCCGGTCGGTTTCTTCTTCCGCCGACACCGGCGCGTCGTATCGTTTGCGCACTTCCCGGAAGCCGGTGCTGCACAAGACGCTCAACACCCCGACGCCCCCCAGGAACAGTCCCGCGATGGTCAATGCGCTGATCGATAACACGACGATTCCGGCCAGCAGCAACAGCACCGAGATGCGCGGGTTGTCAAGCGTCAGGAGCGCTCCGGTTTTGAGGGTCTGGCGGACCGGTCCATCGATGCGCATGAGCATCGGAAAGCTGTACAGACCGGTAAGCGCTACAAAAACGCCTGTCCAAAACATGACACCGCTCAGCATGACGCCGAGCCACAGCCATGGCTCCATCCACCGGACATAGAAAACGATGTTGACGCCCAGCAAGCCCAAGACGGTGGTATAGACGGCGCACAGCCTAAACGACCGATAAAATCCCCGGCGCATATCGGTAAAAAAATCCCGGAGTCGCACCTCCTCATAACCGGCGATGCGATTCGATACGCCGAACAGTCCGGCGGTTGCGGCGGGCAGCGTAACGACCGGCAAGGCACAGATCGCCCAAAGGATATTGAGTACGATCAGCGTGCCGGCATAGTCGTATACGTTCCACAACCATTTTTTGCATATACCCGAAAAATGTCCCGTCTTCGCCGGCAACGTGCGGTCCTCCGGACCGAAACGCAAAAAAGTCCGCGTCTTTCGCCCGATGCGTATCCCGGCGGAATCCGGTACGCGCAAAATGGGATAGTAATTTTTTACAGAAGGGGACGCAACTGTTTTCTGGACGGCTTCCCGCGGGCCGTGGGTAAATTTTCCGTTGACTTTCGGGGCGGCATGGTCTATAATTGTGGAGCGTTTTTTGACGACATTCCCGCTTTGCCACAGGGAAGTTCCCATGTCTTTCATGTTGCCGGTCTTTTTTTCCTATTCTTTTCGGCCTTTTTGGCAAGCCTTCCGGTTTGTCTGGCGGCCCTTTTATCCGGCCATCGCAAGGCGGGACACGACACGGAGTTGAACGCGCAACCTGTTTTTACGTCGTCTCTGTAACCTGTCCGGCCTCTACCCTCGGTAGCGGCCTTTTTTGTTTTCGGAACCCAGACCATGTACAGTCCCTCTCAGGACGATTTTGCAAGACAGTATCGGACGCCGGGTGTCACGCTCGTACCCGTGTGGATCGAGCGAGACATCGGAACGGAAACGCCCGAAGATGCCTTTCTAAAAATCCGTGTCTTGCACCCGTACGCCTTTCTGTTGGAAAGCATGGAGGGTGACGAACGGACGGCCCGGTATTCGTTTGTCGGAGCCGACCCGGTCGAGCGGCTTGTCGGAACATCCACCGGTCTTTCTCGTATCGGCAAAAACGGCATCACGCATCTGGAAGGCAACCCGATAGAGCGGATGCGAGAAGTCATGCAAAACTATCGCATCCCCCAGACGGACGGTCTGCCCCGGTTTTCCGGGGGAGCGGTAGGCTATTTCGGCTATGACGTGATCCGGTGTTTCGAGGACATACCCGATGATAACCCCGACGAGTTGCACATTCCCGATTTGCATTTCATGATTGCCGGAACGGTGATCGGTTTTGATCATGTTCGCAAACGGCTGTATATCGTCGCCAACGTAGAGAAGACGGACGACGAACCGGAAGCCGCTTACGCCCGTGCCGTGGGAAACATAGAAGCGTTCTTGCGTCGACTAGAAGCGCCCTCCGGCCCCTCCGCCAAACCGACGACTGCCGCGAAATCGACCGAAGCGTCGATCGAGGTCGGCGTAAACGTAACCGCCGAAGTCTTTCAGGACAGTGTCCGCCGCGCGCGTGAATACATCGCTTCCGGAGACGCTTTTCAGGTGGTGCTTTCCCAGCGGTTTAGCACCGAGGTCCGTCAAGATCCGTTTGACGTGTACCGGACACTGGCCGTGCTCAATCCTTCGCCGTATCTGTTTTATCTGCGGCTGGACGACATCCATATCGTCGGAGCGTCACCGGAAACGATGGTGCTGGTCGAAGACGGTCAGGTGACGGTGCGCCCTATCGCCGGCACCCGACGACGCGGTGCGACACCCGAAGAGGATCGGGTGCTGATCGAAGAGTTGCTTGCCGACCCCAAGGAATGTGCCGAACACGTCATGCTCGTCGATCTCGGTCGCAACGACGTTGGACGGGTATGCGAATACGGAACCGTCCGCACGACCGAATTGATGGTCATCGAAAAGTATTCGCATGTCATCCATATCGTATCCAATGTGGCGGGACGGTTGCGACCGGGGGTGGATGGCTTTGACGTGCTGAGGGCCACGTTTCCCGCCGGCACGTTGTCCGGCGCCCCAAAGATTCGCGCGATGGAAATCATAGACGAGTTGGAAACCACGCGTCGCGGTATCTACGGCGGCGCGCTCGGCTATATCGGTTTTTCGGGCAACATGGACCTTTGCATCATCATCCGAACCATGCTCGTCAAGGATGGCCGGGCCTACATACAGGCCGGGGCCGGCATCGTGGCGGATTCGGTTCCGGAGAGCGAACACCTCGAATGCCGGAACAAGGCGGCGGCGCTTTTGCGCGCCATACAACAGACGAGGACCGAAACCCCGTGATACTCGTCATCGACAACTACGACTCGTTTACCTACAACCTCGTCCAGTATCTCGGCGAGTTGGGGCAGGATTTGCGGGTCTACCGCAACGACCGGATTACCGTTGCGGAGATCGAGACGCTGTCACCCGCGCATATCGTCATCTCGCCCGGTCCGTGTACCCCGGATCAAGCGGGTATTTCAGTGGAAACGATCCGCCATTTTGCGGGCCGGATACCCATTCTTGGCGTCTGTCTGGGACATCAGTCGATCGGGCAGGCGTTTGGAGGAAAAGTCATCCGTGCGCCGTATCCGGTACACGGCAAAACCTCCGATATTCTGCACGACGGACGGACGATATTTTCCGGGCTTCCTTCTCCGTTTACCGCTACCCGGTATCACTCGCTTATCGTGGAAGAAACCTCGTTGCCGGACGAGTTTGAGGTCAGTGCCAGAACCCCCGAGGGGCTGGTCATGGGGCTGCGTCATCGCCACTTGCCCGTGGAGGGGGTGCAGTTTCATCCGGAGTCCATCCTGACCGTCGTGGGCAAAGACCTGCTTCGCAATTTTATCCAGCGGAGATAAAAGCTTATGGATTCGTCTTTCTTCACCCTTCAAACTTCAAACTTCAAACTTCCGTCATGAACAGCCCTCTTACACTTCAGCAGGCCATCGACCGAGTCGTCAGTGGAGGATCGCTTTCCGAACAGGAAGCGGTCCAGACGATGCAGACGATCATGACGGGGGAGGCTACGCCTGCGCAGATCGGCGGATTTCTCGTGGCGCTCAGGATGAAAGGGGAGACGGTCGAGGAGATCACGGGTTTTGCGCGGGTGATGCGCGAAAAGGCCACTCGCATCGTGTGTCGGTCGTACCCGCTTGTGGATACCTGTGGAACCGGAGGGGATGGCAGAAACACGTTCAATATCTCGACCGTAAGCGCGTTTGTGGCGGCGGGAGCCGGCGTTCACATCGCCAAACACGGCAACCGGGCCGCCAGCAGCCGGTCGGGCAGTGCCGATGTGTTGGCGGCGCTCGGCGTCAACATCGAAATCCCGCCGGATCGCGTCGCCGGGTGCGTGGACGAGGTGGGGATCGGGTTTTTGTTTGCCCCGTTGCTTCATGCGGCGATGCGTTTTGCCATCGGCCCTCGACGCGAGATCGGCGTGCGCACGGTATTCAACATGCTGGGGCCGCTGACCAACCCCGCCGGCGCGACGGCACAGGTAATGGGTGTCTATGCGGGCGAGTTGACCCTTCCGGTCGCGCAGGTGCTCAACAACCTCGGCGTCGAGCGAGCGTTTGTGGTACACAGCGAAGATGGATTGGACGAGATGACGGTGACCGCGCCGACCCATGTGGCCGAAGTAGCGGGTGGAACGGTGAAATCCTATACGCTGACCCCGGAATCGGTGGGGCTGTCGCGTGCGAAGATAGAGACACTGGCCGGTGGTGGCGCGGAAGAAAACGCCCGTGTCGCGCGTGCCATCCTCGAAGGCGAAAAAAGCCCTCGGCGCGACGTCGTGCTTCTCAACGCGGGTGCGGCGCTTGTCGCCGGCGGACGCGCAACCGACTTCCGCGAGGGCGTGCGTCTGGCGGAAACGTCCATCGACTCCGGCGCGGCGCGCGCAAAACTGGAAGCCTTGATCAAGGCGACGGCATGAACATCCTCTACCGGATCGTCGCGCAAAAACGCCGTGAAGTGGAGGACGCCATGCGGCGCAACCCCGACCCGCAAGGGCAGGACCGCACCCCCGCGCGTCCGTTTGCGCAGGCGTTGCGCCGGTCGGACGATATTGCCGTCATCGCCGAATACAAAAGAGCGTCGCCCTCCAAAGGCGTCATACGGGCCGACATGGGGCCATGCGAGGTGGCGGACATCTACGCCGGACACGGTGCTTCCGCGCTGTCTGTGTTGACCGACGAGCATTTTTTTCAAGGACAGGCCGCCTATCTGACCGCCATACACGAACGGGTGCAGATCCCGGTGTTGCGCAAGGATTTTATCATCGACCCGTATCAGATCCGTGAAGCGTGGGGTATGGGCGCGGACGCCGTGTTGCTGATTGCGGCGATTTTGAGCCGCGACCAACTGGTCTCGTTTCAGCAGATCGCCAAAACCTACGGCATGGCATGTCTGGTGGAAGCGCATACCGAAGCGGAACTCGACAAGGCGTTGGAGGCTGACACGCACCTCGTCGGTATCAACAACCGCAATCTGGAGGATTTCAGCGTCGATCTCGACACCTCGCTTAGGCTCAAACGGCGTATTCCGGATGCCGTAGTCGCCGTCAGCGAAAGCGGCATCCATACCCGTGAAGACGCGCGCAAACTTCGTGACGCGGGGTTCGATGCCGTTCTGGTGGGTGAATCGCTCATGGCCGCGCCGGACATCGGAAAAAAGTTGGACGAGATTTTAGGGAAGTTCGAAGTTTGAAGGATGATGTAGGAGCAAGCCTTGTGGTTGCCCTTTGTCGAGGTAGGCGGGGTGTATGGTTCGGGTAAAGATATGCGGGATAATGAATAAGGAAGACGCGGTCGTGGCGGTTGAGGCGGGGGCCGACGCGCTGGGTTTTATCCTGTATGAGCGCAGTCCCCGGTATGCGGCTCCGGAGCGTGTGGCGGAGATCGTGGCGGTTTTGCCGCCGTTTGTGACGTCCATCGGCGTGTTTGTCGATGCTCCGGCGGACCGGGTAAACCAAATCGCGGCGGCGTGTCGTCTTGACGCGGTACAACTGCACGGCGACGAAACGCCCGAATACTGCGATCGGATCGACCGGACGGTCGTCAAGGCGTTCCGCGTCAAGGACGGCTCATGGTGTGAAACAGCGGCGCGGTATCAGGTACGGGCCGTATTGCTGGATGCCTGCGCACCCGACCGGTACGGGGGCACGGGAAGCACGTTCGACTGGGATTTTGCGCTGAACAGCCCACATCCGGTCGTGTTGAGTGGGGGACTGAACCCCGACAACGTTGCGGAGGCCATCCGACACGTCGGTCCTTTGGCGGTAGACGTATCCAGCGGGGTAGAACACGCGCCGGGGGTCAAGGACCACGACAAAGTACAGGCGTTTATAAAAAGGGCGAAGGATGCAGGATAAAAAAAGCGACCTACCTACTCCTTTGGCCATTTCCGGCACTACGCGTGTCGTAGGGGTATGTGGTCATGGTATTCGCTATACGCTTTCGCCGGCCATGCACAACGCCGCGTTTCGGGCGCTTGGACTGGACTATGTCTACGTGATGTTTGACGTAGCACCGGGGCGCGCCCGTGAAGCCGCCGCAGGCATACGAGGGCTTGGTCTGGCCGGGGTAAACGTTACCAAGCCGCTCAAAACCGAGATGATTCCCTTTTTGGACGAATTGACCGACGAGGCACGGCGTATCGGCTCCGTCAACACCATTTCGCACCGGGACGGCCAGCTTTTCGGAGCGACGACGGACGGCGCGGGATTGTTACGGGCCTTGGAGACGATGGAGGTCTCGGTAACGGGGCGGAGTGTGCTGATTTTGGGTTCAGGGGGTGCGGCGCGCGCTGCATGCGCGGCGTGTGTTCGGGCCGGGGCCGGACGTACCGTCGTGGCGGCGCGTAACCGCCAGCGCGGTGAGGAGACTGCCTTGGTCGGTCCGGCCGAGACGACCTCGCACGAGCCTGCGTCGCTGCGCAAAGCCCTGCACGAAGCCGATCTTGTCATCAATGCCGTTCCGGTGGACCTTGAACTGGAGCCGGAGTGGTTTCGGACGGTACAGACGGTGTACGACACGCGGTACGACGTGGCCGACACGCTACTTATGCAGACGGCACGGGCCGGCGGCGCAACGACGTCGAACGGCATCGACATGCTACTGTATCAGGGTACGGCGGCGTTTGAAATATGGACAGGTTGCGACGCGCCGGTTGAGGTGATGCGCGCCGCGCTGATAAACGGACTCAGCAGACGAGGATAGACATGTTGCGGTATCTTACCGCCGGGGAGTCGCACGGCCCGGCACTTACGACCATAGTCGAGGGGCTTCCGGCAGGGCTTTCGGTTTCCGCGACCGACATCGATACCGATCTGAAACGCCGGCAAGGGGGGTATGGCCGGGGCAAACGGATGCAGATCGAAACGGATACGGTCGAGATACTCGGCGGCATTCGGCACGGCAAAACCCTCGGAGGCCCGGTGGCGATGATCGTGCGTAACGACGACTGGCCCAACTGGACGGACGTAATGGCCGTCGAACCGGTAGACGAGCCTGCCACACGCCGACGGGTTACCCGTCCGCGTCCGGGTCATGCAGACCTTGCGGGGGGACTTAAATACGGGCACCGCGATTTGCGCAACGTCCTCGAAAGAGCTAGCGCGCGCGAAACTACGATGCGCGTGGCGGTCGGCGCGATCGCCAAAAGGCTATTGGCCGAGTTTGGCATGCGTGTCGTCAGCCATGTCGTTCGCATCGGCGCTGTAGAGGCCGATGTGGCCGGTCTCGGCCCCGACGAGTTGTGGGAGCGCGCGGAGCGTTCACCCGTACGCTGTGCCGACGAGCGGGCTGCCGCCTCCATGATCACCGAAATCGACCGCGCCAAATCGCTCAGAGACACGGTAGGCGGCGTCTTCGAAGTCCGCGTGATCGGCGCGCCTCCCGGTTTGGGCAGTCATGTACATTGGGACCGCAAACTCGACGGACGGCTGGCGCAGGCCGTCATGAGCATTCAGGCGGTAAAGGGCGTGGAAATCGGCATGGGGTTTGGCGTCACGCAGGTGCTTGGCTCCGAGGTCCATGACGAGATATACTACGACAACGGAGAGTTTTATCGCAAAACCAACCGTGCTGGCGGTGTCGAAGGAGGAATGAGTTTTGGCGACGACATTGTCGTGCGGGGCGCGCTCAAACCCATCGCCACGCTGATGCGCACCATCATGTCGGTAGACATCGAGACCAAAGAGCCGTTCGACTCGGCCAAAGAGCGGTCGGACGTATGTACGGTTCCTGCCGCCGGTGTGATCGGTGAGGCCGTTGTCGCCCTCGTGATCGCCGATGCCATGCAGGAAAAATTCGGCGGCGACAGCGTAGAAGAAATGAGACGCAATTACGACGCCTATATGGAACAGGTGAAGGGGTATTAACCGATTGGGGATTTTGGTACCAACTCTGTTGTTTCTGCCGAGCCGTGAGCATATATGCGCCTAGTCCGTATGCATCTAAAGACTTGGATTTCGTCACAACAGAACACCAAGATCGACTGTCCGCTGTGTCGATCCTCGCGACATCGACAAATCACGCAAACAGGCTGACCGGTACGGCCAGAGGTAAGTCGAGTCAACGGTTTCTCTCGGTCGCGGCAAACAACGGTATATAATCAAATCGGGAAAACGACGTGACGCATAAGAACCTTGTACTCATAGGGTTCATGGGAACCGGAAAATCGCAGGTGGGCCGTCTTTTGGCGGGTGCGCTCGGCATGACGTTTGTCGATACGGACACGCTGATCGAAAAACGGACGGGCACTTCCATACCGGTGTTGTTTGCCGAGCGTGGCGAACCGGCATTTCGCGCCATCGAAAAGGAAGTCGTTTGCGGTTTGTCCGGCGTGAGCGGACACGTCATCGCCACTGGTGGCGGCGCGGTGATCGACCACGAAAATCTCGCGGCACTCCGCACGCTCGGCACGCTCGTGCATCTTCAGGCCACGCCCGAAGTCATACTCCAGCGCACCGGCGGCAACGCGGCGACCCGCCCCATGCTGGCCGGACCCGACGCGATGGAGCGTATCCGCGCCCTGCTTGAAACTCGCGCTCCGTACTATGCGCAGGCGGATTTTTCGGTCAACACGACGGACAAGGATGTATACTGCGTGGCGCGCAATATCCTTGTGATGCTCGACGACGGTGCGGGTCGCAACATCCGTGTCGATCTGCGCGAAGCCAGCTACGATATACGTATCGGAGAAGGACTGTTGCCGCGTATCGGGCTGTTGTTGCGGGCGTTCCGGCTTACCGGACGGGCGCTCGTCGTTACCCATCGGAGCATTCGCAGGATATACGGAGAGGTGATCGAGACCGCCTTGCGCCAAGCACGGTTCGAACCGGTGGTCGCCGAAATACCCGAAGGCGAATCGCAAAAATCGCTTTCTTCGGCAAGCCGTCTTTACGACGCCATGCTGAACCACCGGATGGACCGGCGTTCTCCGGTGATTGCGCTCGGTGGCGGCGTGATCGGCGATTTGACGGGGTTTGCCGCCGCGACATACATGCGCGGCATACCCTTCGTACAGGTGCCCACGACGCTCCTGGCACAGGTGGATGCCAGCGTGGGTGGCAAGGTAGCGGTGGACCATCCGCGTGGAAAAAACCTTATCGGCGCGTTTTATCAACCCTTGACGGTCCTGGTTAGTCTCGACACGCTTGGCACGCTTCCGGACCACGAGTTGCGCGCCGGCATGGCGGAGGTGATCAAATACGGCGTGATTGCAGATGCGGGTTTTTTTGCCTATCTCGAAGCCAACATAGAACGGGCACTTTTACGCGATCCTGCCGTGTTGCAACATTTGGTGTCACGGTCCTGCGAGATCAAGGCACAGGTAGTCTCCGGTGACGAAAAGGAAGAGGGGCGACGTGCCATCCTCAATTTTGGCCATACCATCGGTCATGCGATAGAAACACGCACCGGCGTTCTGCATGGCGAAGCGGTAGCCGCCGGCATGGTATATGCGGCACGGATCGCCCAACGGTTGGGGATTTTCGACAAAGCGTCGGTTTTGCGTCTGATCCGGCTTATCGAACGAGCGGGACTGCCTATCCGTTTCGACGGTCTCGACCCCGATGCGCTTTCGGAAACCATGATGCACGACAAAAAAGCCGTTGGAGGGCAGTTGCGTTTTATCCTTCCCGTGCGCATCGGCGACGTGGAGATACGCGGCGGGGTAAAACCCGAAGACATTCGGGCGGCGATTTTAGATGTTGGATTTTAGATTGCGGATTGCGAGGGAACTCTATGAAAATACTCGTTTTGCACGGGCCGAATCTGAATATGCTTGGCGTGCGAGAGCCGGGCGTATACGGGCGCGATACGCTGTCCTCCATTGATACGCGGCTCCGGGCGCTCGCCGACACCGAGGGTGTAGAAATCCGATGTGTCCAGTCGAACCATGAGGGGGTGTTAATCGACGAAATCCATGCGGCGCGGGAGTGGGCAAACGGTATTCTGATCAACCCCGGGGCGTACACGCATACCAGCATCGCGCTCCGCGACGCGATCACCGCGGTCGGTCTGCCCGCTGTCGAGGTGCATCTGTCCAACATCCATGCCCGCGAGTCGTTTCGTCATCATTCGTATTTAGCGCCTGTGGCCGTCGGACAGATTTGCGGTTTCGGTTCTGCCAGCTATATGCTGGGGCTTAGGGCGCTGATCGATCATATCCACGCAAGGGAGTCGTAACGTGTCTCAGTATGTGTTGCCGGATACGGGCGGTCATTTTGGAAAATTCGGGGGGCGTTACGTGCCGGAGACGCTGATGGCGGCGCTGGACGAACTGCTTGCGGTTTACACCGAGGCAAAGACCGATCCGGCGTTTCAGGAAGAACTCCGGTATTTTTTGACCGAATATGTGGGGCGTCCGACGCCGTTGTATTTTGCGGAACGGCTTACCGAGCAGGTGGGGGGCGCGAAAATCTATCTCAAACGCGAAGACCTCAACCACACCGGGGCGCACAAGATCAACAACACGATCGGCCAGATGCTGCTCACTAAGCGGATGGGCAAACCGCGTGTGATTGCGGAAACCGGGGCGGGACAGCACGGTGTGGCGACGGCCACAGTCGCGGCGCGGTTTGGCGTGGAATGCGATGTCTACATGGGCACGGAGGACATGGAGCGCCAGTCGCTCAACGTATTTCGCATGAGGCTCATGGGGGCGCGCGTCATCGGTGTGGAGGCGGGTAGCCGCACGCTCAAGGATGCGCTCAACGAGGCGATGCGCGACTGGGCCACGCATGTACGGCGTACCCACTACATCATCGGATCGGTGGCGGGTCCGCATCCGTTTCCGATGCTTGTGCGTGATTTTCAGTCGATCATAGGTCAGGAGACACGGCGACAGATACTCGAAAAGGAAGCTCGGCTGCCGGATGCACTGATCGCGTGTGTGGGGGGCGGAAGCAACGCCATCGGGTTGTTTCACCCGTTTATCGGTGACGAGATGGTCCGGCTCATCGGGGTTGAGGGCGCAGGATACGGGCTGGATACGCCGCATCATGCCGCCACGCTCGGCATGGGCACGCCGGGTGTGCTTCACGGCTCGATGAGCTATGTGGGGCAGGATGGCGACGGTCAAATCCGGATCGCGCACTCGATTTCCGCAGGCCTCGATTATCCGGGAGTAGGGCCGGAACACAGCTTTCTCAAGGATTCGGGCAGAGCCGAGTATGTCAGCGTTACCGACGACGAGGCGTTGGCAGCGTTTCAACGGTTGTCGCGTGTCGAAGGCATCATACCGGCGCTTGAAAGCGCGCATGCCATCGCCGCCGCCGAAAAAATCGCATCCGCCATGACCCGGGATCGGATCGTTGTCATCGGGTTGTCGGGGCGTGGGGACAAGGACGTACAACAGGTGTCAAAATTTTTGGAAACCCCGTAGGGGCAACCCCCCGTGGTTGCCCCATGGTTCCCATGGCCGTCCCGTGGTTGCCGTAGGGGCAACCCCCCGTGGTTGCCCCATGGTTCCCACGGCCGTCCCGTACAACGGACAATATCCGGTTTGTCGTTTACCCAAAACGTACGCAGGACGCCCGGCGTCCCATGACAGAGGCCCCATGAATCGTATTGCAGAGACGTTCGAAACCTTGAAACGGGAAGGTCGCAAAGCGCTGATTCCCTATATTGCCGCCGGTGATCCGGACTTGGAGACGACGGTCCGGCTTGTAATAGAGATGGAGCGGAGCGGAGCCGACATCGTAGAACTCGGCGTGCCTTTCTCCGACCCGGTGGCGGACGGCCCCACCATACAGCGCGCGTGTCTACGTTCGCTGCAAAAGGGGACGACCTTGCGCGCGATCGTCGCGACCGTAGCCTCCATCCGCGCCTCTTCGCGTATTCCTATCGTATTGATGACGTACTACAACCCCATTCTGGCCTATGGTGTTTCGGCGTTTTGCTGGGAGGCCGCGCGTGCGGGAGTAAACGGCGTCATCGTGCCCGATCTGCCACCGGAAGAGGGGGGTGAACTTATCGACGCCTGCCGCGAGCAGGGACTGGCGGTCAATTTTCTCGTCGCGCCCACCAGCACGGTCCGGCGTACCGAGTTGATCGACGCCCACACCACGGGTTTTGTCTACTGTGTGTCGCTGACCGGGGTGACGGGTGCACGAAACCGGATGGACGAAGGGGCGGGGGGGTTTATGGAAAAGGTGCGGGCGCACGCTACGCGACCACTGGCCATAGGTTTTGGCATATCGACGCCGGAACAGGCGCGCAAGGCGGTGCAACTGGCCGACGGCGTCATCGTGGGGAGCGCGATCATCGACGCGATGGAGCGGTGCGCAAACTCCGACGCGATGGTACAGGCGGTGGGTGATTTTGTCGCGGCGCTAAGACAGGGCATAGACGATGTGAAAGAGAAGAGTGAAGGGTGAAGAGAGAAAACATGAAAAGCAGCTTGTCCGGAAAAGGATAAAATATGTCGGAAGGGCAATATACAGGGCGGATCGAACTACACGGACACATTATCGACTCGCTCATTCTCCCGCGCGTGTTCGACGCCGTCATGGCCGACGGGGAGAGCAATTTTGAGGTCGAGGAATTTGTCATAGGTCGGCGGAAAAACGATCCGAGTTTTGCCCGTATGGCCATTACTACGGTGAGTCCGGCGCGTCTTGACGAGTTGCTCGACGAACTCAGGTCGCTGGGCGCGGAGGTAGTCGAGGATACGCCTGCCGAATTTGTAGAGGCCGACATGGCGGGTGTCTTTCCCGACCGGTTTTACGCTACGACCAATTTGCAGACGTTTGTACGTCTGGCGCACGGGTGGCAACAGGTGGAACGCCAAGAGATGGACTGTGGTATCCGGCTTTCGCCTGACGGTATTCGTGTGGAATGCGTGCCTATGCACCGAGTACGGATCGGGGACCGGTTGGCGGTAGGCAAGCGGGGGATTCGTGTGGCGCCTCCGGAGCGTGCGCGGCATCGGGAGCTGTTCGAATTCATGGGCAGTTCGGTATCTTCGGAAAAGCCCAAAAAACTGATCATAGACGGGATTGCAGAGGAAATCCGAGAGATCAAACGCCGGGGTGAAAAAGTCTTGCTTGTCGGGGGGCCTGCGATTATTCATACGGGCGCGGGCGTTTATCTGGCCGAGCTTATTGCGCACGGGTATGTGGACGTTCTCTTTGCCGGAAATGCGTTGGCGTTGCACGATCTGGAAAACGCGGTCTATGGCACCTCGCTCGGTGTGTCGCTTCAGCGTGGGGAGAACATAGAGGGCGGACACGAACATCATCTGCGGACGGTCAACACGATTCGCCGGTGCGGCTCGATCCGGGCCGCCGTGGAAGCGGGTCTCATCGCAAGCGGGGTTATGTACGAATGCGTCCGGCGCGGTGTGCCTTTTGTGTTGGCCGGATCGGTCCGCGATGACGGTCCCTTGCCGGATGTGTTGACCGACATGATCGAGGCGCAGGACGAGATGCGTCGGCATTTGGAGGGCGTTCGGATGGCGCTGATGATTTCGACCATGCTCCATTCCATCGCCACGGGCAACCTACTTTCAGCGGATGTAAAAACGGTGTGTGTGGACATCAACCCGGCCACGGTGACCAAGTTGACGGATCGAGGCAGTCATCAGGCGCTGGGGCTGGTAACCGATGTGGAGTCGTTTTTGCGTGAGTTGCGCCATGCACTGACAGGCGGGATAAAGACCGAATCCGCCGCTCGATAGGTTTGGCGCGGTCTATGAACCGAGGGAAACCCATGCGTTTATGTGAAGCGGAAGGTGCGAGTGGGAGTTCTGGGGCGCGGGTCTGCGCTCTCGACTCCCACCTGTTTGTATCGTCGGGACTTACTTACTGGCGTTGATACAGAAACGGTTTTGGACGGATTCGAATCCGGAGGTCCGTATGATGCGTGGCATCCGTGGCGCCGTCACGGTGGAAGAAAATACGGCAGAGGCCATCAGACAGGCTACCCGACAGCTTCTCGACGCCCTGACGGAGCGAAACGCGCTACGGACGGAGGATATCGTCAGCGTTTTTTTTACGGTCACTGCGGATTTGGACGCCGAGCCGCCGGCGCGCGGCGCGCGCGAGATGGGATGGACGCTCGTACCCATGTTTTGCGTACAGGAGATGGCGGCGCAAAACGGGCTTCCACGCTGTATCCGGGCGCTCATTCATGTAAACACGGATAAAACGCAACAGGATGTCAAACACGTTTACCTGGGCGAAGCGGTAAAACTTCGACCCGATTTGGCTCAAGGAGGTCGTTAGAATGGTGGTCGTCATGAAAGCTCATGCAACGGAAGAACAGAAAGAACACGTACGGGAGGCGATTCGGGCGGTCGGTTGCAC
>VGJU01000086.1 GCA_016867335.1 Candidatus Zixiibacteriota bacterium
GCGACATCCGGCTGTCCAGCCCCCGGATGGTTGCGGCTTTCGATTCGGCGATGCGGCCTTTGACCGTGTTGGTGGTAAAAATGTACCCCTGGTGCCGGGTTTTATCGGATACGGGGCGATCAGCCTGACCTCGATCCTATTTCCGGTTATGGAAACGACGTCGCCATGCCGGGTCAACGACTGCGACCACGTGGGTACACATCCGATCCCGACAAAACACAGAAGAGTCAACACAAAACGCCTCATGGTCGTTTCCCGTCAAACCGTTTCCATCGCGGCGCGTTCCGGGCGATTTTCCAAATCATGGTGAAGTTCCCCCAGCCATTGCGTAAGCAACCCCGTAGCGCTCGATGCGTTCCCGGAGGAAACCATCCATCGAAGCATCTTCACGCTTCTACCTTCGGGGTGTATTTGGTCTTGCAACTTGTTGCAAGATGTATTTGGTCTTGCAGCTTGCTGCAAGGGTTACACTCGCTGTTCTGTTCAAGGTATCGCACAACCGGTTTCCCTCAAGCATCAAGCCGGAGACTCAGGTTTTTCCTGACCCCCGCTACCCATTCGCTTTTTTCCGGCGTTCCTGCCATACTACCTGAAGCGGATCGGGAAGCGCGTACGGTTTTACACGCTGGGCGTGCAACCACTCGGTCAGATAATGATCCATCTCCCGCACCAAGTCGGGACGCGCATCCCGCAGATTGCGCGTCTGATACGGGTCGGCATTCATATCGTACAATTCCACCGGATCGAATTGGTAACCGAAATCGTCATACGTGCGCACCATAAGATGTCTTGGCGTTCGTACGGCGCGTTGGAGCGTATACAATCCGTGTCCCCATACCAGATACTCGTGCAACGACGCGCTTCCGGTGCGAAGCGTCTCGGCAAACGAGCACCCGTCGTAATACTCCGGGACCGTTCCGCCGGTCATCTCGATAAGTGTGGCGCTCAGATCCACATTGTACAGCAGGTCGCGGCATACCGAACCGGGTGAGGTAACGCCGGGCCATCGTATAATAAGCGGTATTCGGTGTATACACTCGTCCGCACATACATGATCCCCATAGATGCCGTGTTCACCCATCGCTTCCCCGTGATCGGCGGAGATGACGATCACCGTATCTTCGAGCACACCGTGCGCGTCGAGCGCATCGAGTACCTGCCGGACATGATGGTCCGTGTAGGCGATTTCGGCGTCGTAGCCGTCGGTCATGTGTTTCAGGTCGGCGCGGTTTCGGATGGCATCCGGCATGTTGGGCGTCGGGCTTTTGGCGTTGCGCGGAAAAAGTGTAGAGGCGGTAAACCAGCCGTTTACGCGCTGATGGTTTTCGATGGCCGTCTCATCCGGCCACGCCGAAGGAAGCGGATGCGCGCTCATCCGCTCGAACCAATCGCGCGGAAGGTCGTAGATGCGGTGCGGATCCCAGTAATTGATATACAGAAAATAATGGTCGCGGTCGCCGTTGTTTTTGAGCCAGCGCAATACAGGTCCGTTTACCTCTTCCGCCGATTCGGAACCGGTCTTGAGGTTGGGAGAATGAAATTCGGTCCACCCCATAGGAAACCACGTCGCACAGTGCCGGTTGCCAAAATTGGAAAAACATATCGAATCGTATCCGTTTCGGCGTAACATCTGCTGGACAAGAGCATTCCGGGGATCGGGACCGGCGTACATCGTTTCGAGGATGTTGGGTTTGGAAGCCGAGCCGCCGTGTGTCACCACGTAGTTGTTGATTCCGTAACGTCCTGTGATCCATCCGTGACGCGACGGCATACACGGAGAGTCGGCACAGTAATAATGGTCGAAACGCATTCCTTGAGCGGCAATCGCGTCAAGCGTAGGAGAGGTAGGGCGCGCATATCCGTAGCATCCGAGATGATCGGGACGCAGGCTGTCTATGTCGAAAAATATGATCCGCACAGAACCTCCTTTGAAGACAAGTTCAAAGTTTGAAATCTGAAGGGTAAAGAAAGCACCGCTTGACAAGGGAGCCGAAAACCCTTACGTTACGACGTCTTGGTGATTTTACAACCGGTATCGCAGTTGTCGTTTCTTTCTTCGCACTTCGCACTTCAAACTGCTCACTTATTCCCATGTCGGCTTACAAACAATCCCCACTTACGGTTTTGGCCACGGTCTTACACGGTCTGATGCAACGCTACCGTGAGCGCGTGCCGGACGTGGGTGCGGTGGTCGATACGATGATCCGCGAGGGCATCATCACCCACGAAGAGGATATCGAAAACGACCATATTGCCTTTCGAACCATGGGGAGGCCGCATCTGGGTATCCCCTCGCTGGAAAAGGTTTTTCTGCGTTGCGGCTATGCGCGTATGGATCGATACGATTTTCCGGAAAAGAAGGTGACCGCGCATTGGTACCAGCCGCCCGACGTCCGGTATCCGCGTCTCTTTATCAGCGAGTTGCAGGTGGACGCGCTCTCCGACGATGCGCAACGGATCATCCGTTCGTATACCGACGAGGTGCAAGCCGATCCCGTCGATGCCCTTGATATGGACGACGGGCGAGAAATTGACCTTTTCTTGCACCGCCCCTTGTGGCGCACGCCTGTTTTTGCCGACTATGCCCGGCTCTCCGAAGAAAGCGAATTTGCGGCTTGGGTGATTTACAATCGGTATTATCTGAATCATTTTACGATCACGATTCATAACCTGCCGGAAGGGTACAACACAGTCGCCGCGTTTAACGCTTTTCTCGAACGTCACGGGTTTCGACTCAACAATGTCGGAGGCAAGATCAAGACAAGCCGCGACGGGATGCTGATCCAAAGTGCTACGGTTGCCGAGATGGTGGATGCGGAATTCGACGACGGTCGCGGAGGCGTAGACCGACAACGGATCGCCGGCTCCTATATCGAATTTGCCGAGCGTCGGCCGTTAGAGCCGTACGTCCGGGTGGCTCGCACCCGGCTACGCCGCGAGCACCGCCGTGACGGTTTTGACGCGGCCAACGCCGACCGGATTTTCGAAAGCACCTATACCCACCAGACCCGCAAACGCACGTAGCAGGCAAAATACCGGTCACGCTCCGGCCGCGGCGGCAGTTCCCGGAATGGTTTGCATCGCCGACAGAAAAGCGTCCACATCCTCGTCCGTGTTGTAAAAATGGGTGGATACCCGCGCCCTTCCGACACCGCCATAGCTTCCCCAGATCAAAATGTCACGGGCTTCGAGCGCAGAGGTGACCGCCCGCACGTCTTCCGCCATGAAACACACGTTGCCGGCCCGTTCCTCTCGGCCGCGTGGGGTCATCATCTCCCACCCCATCCCGGCAAGTCCTTCCCAAACACGCCCGCTAAGCCGCAAAACATGATCCTCGATGCGATCCAACCCTATGTCGAACAAGCGGTCGAGCGCATTGTTGAGAACATAGACGCTGATAAAACTCTCGTTGCCCGGCTCGAAACGCCCGGCATCCGGACGCGGTTCGAACGCAGTAGGATCCTGCCATCCGGAGAGCATCGAACCGGTGTGCCAACCGACAAACGGCGGCTGAAGATCGGGCAGACGATTTCGGTTCCAGTAAAATATCCCTACGCCATGAACCCCCATCAACCACTTGTAACAGCTTGACACCACGATGTCCGCTAAAGACGCCTCAACGGGAACTGCGCCCGCCGCGTGCGTAGCGTCCAGACTCAGAATCGCCCGGCTGGAACGGACAAGGTCGGACAGTTTTTTCAGGTCGATACGTTGGCCCGTAAAATAGCTGACATAGCTTATCGACACCACACGGGTGCGATCGTCCATCTGTGCCGCAATATCGGCGATGTCGATCTGCCAATTTCTGTTTTTTATCACCCGAATTTCGACCCCGCGATCTCGCAGTCGGGTCCACGGCAACAGATCGGAAGGGAACTCCACGTCCGCCACGATAACATTGTCCCCAGCTTGCCAGTCGAGCGCATACACCAGCAGATTGACCCCTTCAGAGGCGGAGGAAAGAAAGGCGATGTCATCGGCCGGCACGCCAAACAGACGACCGATTTTGTCTTTGGCCTCCGCGGAGGTGTCGAAAAACCGGTCCCGGCTTTCCTCACCCCGTATCTTATCCTCGAAAAAACGATTTACCGCATCCTGGTGCGTTTTCAGCATGGGCGTTTCGCCCCCGGCGCAAAGATGGACAAGCCCTTCCAGACCGATAAATTCGGATTTGGAGATCAACATGCGAATACCTCCGAGCGATGGCAAAAAAAATAAAAAACAGATTAGGATCGGCGTTTGGTAAGATAACGCAATTTTTCTCCGTCAAATACTCTAATTTTTCTGTAGCCCCTGCGTCTGTTCCTCGTGCCCTGCGGTCCGCCTTTCCGGTGTATCGAACGCAATTTTCTCCACTTTGTCCGCGATTTCTTCCACAGTGTCGTCTTCCTCGACGGTAACCCAGACAACCTCGGTCCGATGACGAAACCACGTCCACTGGCGTTTTGCATACCGGCGCGTCCGTCGCTTGATCTGTTCCACGGCTGTATCGAAGGTCATCTCACCGCGCATCCATGCAAGAATTTCGGTATAGCCAAACGTACCGAGCGCCCAGGTCTTCGCCGTATACCCGCGTTCCAGAAGCCGTTTTACCTCTTCGATCAATCCATCCCGGAGCATGTCGTCTACACGGGCGTCGATACGGGCGTACAACGTCGGACGGGGGCGGTCGAGACCGATCAGCCGGAGCGAAACACCCGATGTAGCTGTTTGTTGTTGTTGCCACGCGGTAAGGGGGGTTCCTGTAGCTTCATATACTTCGAGCGCGCGTACGATCCGTTGACGGTCGTTGGGGTGGATGCGCGCCGCCGCCGCCGCATCCACACCGCACAGCGTCTCATAAAGCGCATCAATGGGCAAAATATCCAAGCGCGCGCGAATTAGGCTTTTTGTCTCCTGCGGGATATCGGGCGCGTCAAACAGGCCGCCCACGAGCGCCTGGAGATACAGCCCCGCGCCGCCAACCACGATCGGGGTTCGTCCCTTGCGGCACAAGTCTTCGATAACGCGATTTGCGTATTCTGCATACGCTCCCGCGCTGAATCGCACATCCGGATCGACAATATCGATCAGATGGTGGCGTACTTGTTGTTGTTCTTCAGGGGTGGGCTTAGCGGTTCCGATATCCATGCAGCGGTAAATCTGACGCGAATCCGCCGATACGATTTCTGCGTCGAGACGCTTTGCCAGCGCGATGCCGACCGCAGTTTTTCCGACACAGGTAGGACCGATAAGGCCAAGGACGGGAGTCATGACGCAATGCCGGTCAAGGCGGAATATGTTGTCGTGTTTCTTTGACAAAAAACAGAAACACGATCGAGGAAAAAACGCTTACGCCGGCCAGCAGAAAAGCGCCGCTCGCCAACCCGAACAGATCGGAAAGACGCCCGAAGGCCAGCGGACCGCTTGCCCCACCCACGTCGCCGATAAACCGCCATACGCCAAGAAACTCTCCACGGCCTTGCGCCGGAGCAAGATCGGACCCCAGCGTCATCATCGTTCCCGACCCCAACCCATTGCCCAAGCCGATAACCCCCTGCGCCGCCAGCAACCCAAAAAACGATCCGGTAAACGGAATCAGGGCAAAACCGATACCCATTATGGTAAACGCCGGAATCATGGCATATTTGCGTCCGTGGCGATCCATGATCTGACCGGCTACGGGAAACAAAGTCAGATCGACCAATGCCGACAGCGAGATGATGAGCCCGATAGACTCCACGTCCAGTCCCAGAACGGCCGCCCCGTAAAGGGGGGTGATGAGATATCTGCCGGACCGGGCCATCTGGACGCACACATACGCCACACCTGCGGTAGCGAAAATCTGTCGGTACGTTTGGAGTATGCTCTTTACATGCGCCCGGCGTGAGACATGACCGCTTTCTTTGTACGGTGTTTCGGAGACGGGTTCGGGGATAAAACCGGCCACAAGACCCAACACCAATGCGGCGATGGCCGCCTCGAAAAAAAAGGGGGTGGAAAGTCCCCAACGCTGTCCGATGATACCACCGGCGGCTGGACCCATCAGGGTGCCAAACCGAGCGATACCGCCAAATATGGATAGCGCACGGCCCCGCTCATGGACTTGGATGAGGTCCATGATATAGGTGTGGCGTGAGATGCCCCACAATGCGCTACCTATGCCGGCGATACCCTGATATAAAATGAGTTCGACAGCGGAACCCGCAAACCCCGATCCCAACACGGACAGGCTTACGGTTCCTACACCGATCAGCATGATAGACCGCCGTCCGTACCGGGCGACCAGAAAACCGGCGGGAATGTCGGCCAGAATCGTGCCGATGGCGCGTGACGCCACGACAAGACTGATCAGACTGTACGAAAGCTCAAATGAACGAGCGTACAGCGGCAGGGTGGGGACCAGCAGACCGGAACCGAACGACAACAGAAAGGAGGGGAGATAAACCGGAATAAACAGGCTCTTCCAGTCGACACCCGGAAGCGCTACTCCTTTAGCCATCGATCAAACCAGCCATAGGCCATATGTCCCGAAATTTCGTGCCCGCCGTCAAACACGTCGTGGGCAAGCCGGTCTTCCCGGTCGAACAACGCATAGCGCTTTTTGAGTTCGGCTACCGTCGCCGTGGCCGCATCGACCGGAAACCCGGTATCTCCGCGTCCGCTTTCCACAACGAGCGGGCGCGGCGCGATAAGCGAAGCGATGTCTATATGTTCGAATTCAAGCGCCAGATCCTGCACATTGCCGCATACGCAATGCCCCACATCTATAAAGGTGGACCGGAACGAGGTGAGAAATCCGCTGATGCCTACCGCACGAATCCGCAGATCGAGCGCACTCAAAAGTAGTGTGGTCGAGCCGCCAAGACTTAGTCCGTAACAGCCGATCTGGGTTGCGTCGGTCTCCGGAAGCGAAGCAAGCACGTCCACAGCGCGCATAAGCTCACGGATATACACGCCGTACATGGTAAACCCCAGCAACTGTGCTACACCGGTATAGTAGCCATGTTCTCCGAAATGCGAGGGAACACGCTCCCCAAAACTCAGATGTTCGGGGACCATCGCCACAAACCCGCGGCGGGCCAGTTCGAACGGGTAGTGACGATACGCGCCGTGTTCGAAGAGCACCTGATTCATGCCGCGGCCATGACCGGGCGGGCAGAGCATGGCGGGTGTATTTGCCGTCGCTCCGGCGGGAACAAGCAGAAACGCCGATGCGCGCACCCCCGGAAACGTGGTATAACACAGCCGTTCGACATGCACGGAATCGTCCATGTGGCCCCAGTCCCACGGCTGTGCCCCAGTGGATACCGGCTCTCGGACCAGTTCGAGCGCGTCCAGTTCGTCCGGCATACGGAGCGTGCGCGCGAGCGTCTCGCGTGCCTGTGTTTGCCAGACTTCGAACTCGTCGCGTGATTCACCCCGGAACCGCTGACGTCGGCCCTGCGTTTCCAGACGGCGAAGCAGATAGTCTCTGAAATCCCGATTGAGCGGCGAAAGAGAAGAAGAAAGCGGCATGGGTATCCTTTCTGATTGGGATATACGGTTATCCGGATTTTACGCACCGAAATCCGAGGTTGAGACTTCCGTGCGCGTCGCGATAGGCCGCAGCCATACAGGCAGGCTGTTTTGTCCATGCGCCGCCCCGGACGACGCGAAACCGGGCCGGTTCTCGGATAAACGGCTCTCTCATGCCCAGATAGATCATCGGTTCGCCACCCGGATACGGCTCGAACCATGAAACCGTATGTTCCTTGACATTTCCAGTCATATCGAACAGCCCTTCCGGGGTAGCTCCTTTTGGAAAACTGCCGACCGGCGTGGTCCCTCCGTAGTGAAAATCGTAGTTGGCGTACGACGGATCAATCGGCGCGTCGCCCCATGGATACGCCCGGCCTTCCAGACCGTGTGCCGCGCGCTCCCATTGTGCTTCCGTGGGCAAAGTGTTGCCGAGACTTTGGGCATAGGCCGCCGCCGCCTCGAAGCCGACATACACCACCGGATGGTTTTCGCGTCCGGGCACGACCCGGTAGACTCCCGGTCCCTCGCAGACGATACCGCACCGCTCCGGAAGACGCATGCATGTCAAATAGTACTCATCACTCCCGCCGGCGTTGAGAAACGCCGCAAATTCCGCCACCGTGACCGGATAGCGGTCCATCCAGTACCCTTCCAGTTCGACACGGTGCGCCGGACTGCGTAGCGCATCGGTAGGGTCCGGCCCCATGACAAAGGAACAGGGTGGAAAATAGACCATATCCGCAAGACGCTCGGAAGGTGCGGGGGGTGCGGGCCATACCGGAAACCCCTTTTCCAACTGGGTATCGAGTACGGTCCCGGACACAAGATCGGAAAAAATTACCTTACCCCACATCTCAGGGTTGTGCAGGTCACCGGTATCCGTGGATTGCCAAACCCAGTCCTCGCACGGGCTGTCGGGCAATTTGGAAGGATATAGCCGGTCGTAGATATGCAGATACTGTACCCGGCTGAAATTGACTCTCCACACATCGCCACGCCGTACGGGCAGCGACACACGTGGATTGCGCTCCAACAGCGATCGTAGCGGCCAGGCGACCTCGACCGTCCACCCCGTATCCTCGTCGTGGTGATAGTTGAGCGTTCCCTGTACCTGCACGGCATGTCGAAGCCCGGTCACGTCGTAGTCACTGTGTAACGCAGACGCTCGGTGATAGTCCGTCTCGTGAAACATGTCCCAACCCGTATTGAGCGGGTTGATCTCGAACTCATAATACCCGACGCCGTCGGCGGTGGGGTTGAGAAAAATCTCGAAGTCGTTGTCCATGTAAATGATGCAGTCGCGTTCCCACAGGGTTCCGTAGACGTTTTCCTCCTGAAGTTCCGCGCCGAAATACAGATATTCGTCGTCGTAGAGCATCTTGACGCGTGTAGTTTTCCAGGGCGGCGGTGTATACGGGGCCTGATGGTCTTCGAACAGTTGCGTCCAGTTGGCGTCGCGCCAGGCCTTTTCGTCCAGCCTGCCATCGACGACGATGGGCCCGGAAGCTCGGTAGCATACGCAGGTACGCGGCGTGTACGGTCCGAGGAATGTGTTTTTTTCCGGCGGCAGGGCCAGATACAGCGGACACCGGGCGTCTTCGGGAAACATTCGATGACGCCCCCATAGATAGACGGTTCCGGACGCACCCCGTTCCTGCGCAAGTCTTACCCATACGGACGTATCTTGGGTGCGCCATGCACGGTCGTACGTAGTGGGATGTTCGATGGCCCCTACAGGTGGATAGGTTTGAAGCAGGGTCCGAAACAGTTTGGCGTTATGTTCGCGTTCCGCATAGTCGATGCAAACCCCGTATAACACCGAATTTCGGAACGTATAGACGATCTGCCGACTGTGGATGCCAAAAACGTCGTATGTTTCGTCGGCGCGTAGATAGCAGGGCGCGCCAAATCCTGCTTTTGACCGTTGCCATGGAATGTCACGCTGGCGCGTCCCCCAGAACACCCCCCGAAATCCTTCGCGGGCGGTGGTATGCGAGGTGTCTATCTCGGCACTCATCTTTGGCGATCTCCCCAAGGAAAATCTCGCGTTTGCCGCCCGGACGTCCTATATTCTACCGAATCCGGCGGCGCGGCGTCTACTGTATTCTAAGCATACACCGCTTGGTTCTATCTGTCAATCTTGCGCGAGACCAGTCTGACAGGAACAGGATAAGACGGTCTGCATTTTTTCAGCCTTCGAACTTCTCCCTTCCAACTTCCTACGGAGGGTATTCCGTGACCCGTGTGCAACGTGACGAACTTCTTTCCGACGATCGGTATTTGATTCATCCGCTGCACCACCCGGAAGATCACGTCGATCCTGTGATTTACGTGCGGGGCGAGGGCGCCGAGGTATTCGATCTGGAAGGTCGGTCCTATATCGACGGGCTGTCGAGTCTGTGGAACGTGCATATCGGTCACGGGCGGGCCGAATTGGCCGCCGTTGCCGCCGAGCAGATAAAAACGCTGGCTTATTTTTCCTGTTACAGTGGAGCGACGCACATTCCCGGTATCCAACTGGCGAAAAAGCTGGCGGGATTGGCTCCTGGGGCGCTCAATCACACGTTTTTTACTACGGGTGGTGCGGAGTCGAACGACAGTGCATTCAAAACCGCCCGGTACTACTGGCAGGCAAAAAACCGGCGTGCCAAAACCAAGATCATATCCCGCCGCCATGCCTATCATGGAGTGACGATCGGAGCCATGAACGCCACGGGTATCGAGTCGTACGCCTCACGGTTCGAGTCGGTGTTGCCCCATTTTCTGCATGTGGACGCCCCGTACCCGTATCGTTTTCGTCCCGGCGCAGACGGTGCAGGGTGCGGCGAGACGGCGGCACGCGCGCTCGAAGAGGCGATACACCGGGAAGGGCCGGAAACCGTCGCCGCCTTTATCGGCGAACCGGTGCTTGGCGCGGGTGGGGTAATCGTGCCGCCGGACGACTATTGGCCTCGGGTGCGCGAGATATGCACAAAACATGACGTGTTGCTTATCGCCGACGAGGTGATCACGGGGTTTGGGCGTATCGGGCACTGGTTCGGTCTTTCGGCGTGGAACGTAGAGCCGGACATCGTCTCGTTTGCCAAAGGCATTACGAGCGGATACATGCCGCTGGGGGGGATTATCGTCTCCGAGGCGATCTACGAGACGATATGCGCGGCCCCATCAAACGCAAAATGGAACCATTCGTTTACCTATTCGGCGCATCCGGTCTGCTGCATGGTTGCCCTAAAAAACCTCGAACTTATCGAACAGGAGGGGTTGATCGAGCGGGGTATGAAGATGGGAGAGCGGTTGCGCGCCGGCTTGGCAAGGCTCGGCGACATGGCATGCGTAGGCGAGGTGCGGGGCATGGGGCTTATGGCGGCGGTGGAACTGGTAAGCGACCGCGCGTCGCACGCGTCGTTCGATGCTTCGGCAAAAGTCGGCACGCGTGTCGTCCGCGAGATGTTACGGCAAGGGGTGTATACACGCTGTCGAGGCGACGTGATCAATTTTGCGCCGCCGTTCGTCGTCTCCGAAACCCAGATAGACCGTATGGTGGATGTCGCTGGAGACGCGATCCGCCGCACCGTCGGCGGCTAAGCCGACGCGCCACGGATCGGATCGCCTTGTCCACTTCTCACGGTATTGTCGTCATAGGGGCCGGTGCCGCCGGGTTTATGGCCGCCATCCACGCAGCGGGCGGCCATAAACCGGTATTCCTTCTCGAAACCACACCGTACGGCGGGCGCAAAATCCTGATCAGCGGCGGCGGACGGTGTAACATCCTTCCTTCCCTACTTGACGAAAATCGGTTTCATACCGATTCGTCTCGGCATTCGCTTCGCAACATCCTCAAAAGCTGGCCCGGCGAAGCACAGCGGTGTTTTTTCGAGGAAACGCTTTCTTTACCGCTCATGCTGGAATCGGATACGGGCAAATTATTTCCTGTGTCGCAAAAAGCGCGTCAGGTGCGTGACAAACTCAAGGCCCACGCCGAACGAGTCGGTGTACAGATGGTCTTCGATACGACCGTCAACCGGCTCGATCCACCATCTCCGGAGCGGAAGAATTGGCAGGTTCATGCGGTGGGGCGGCCCGCGCGGTCTGCCGATGCTGTGATTTTAGCGACGGGCGGGCTTTCGGTCCCCGGAACCGGCAGCGACGGAACCGGACTTCGTATCGCTCGGCAGTTAGGTCATACGATCCGCCCCACCTATCCGGCCTTGACACCGCTGACGCTGAACCCACCTCGCTACGGCCATTTGGCGGGCATCTCCGGTCGGGTCTCTCTGATCGTTCCTGTCGGGAAAGGCGTTTTTTCGACGACCGGCGGTTTTCTGTTTACGCATCATGGCTATAGCGGCCCCGCTGTGCTCGACATCTCGCATCTGCTTGTCCGTTCGCTTGACGCGGGTACACCCCTTCCACTTTTTGTGCGATGGACACGAGAGGACGCCGAGGGATGGGACAAGCGGCTTCGCGCCGGAAAAGGCACTGCGCTTGGGATGCTGAAAGGCGAAATACCCGAGCGACTGGCGGATCTTCTGCTCTATGAAACAGGTATTCGGCGCGATACGGAACTAGCGTATCTTGCGCGCCAGACACGACAGCGGTTTGTGACGACCCTCACGCGCTTTCCACTGCCATGGAGCGGGTCGGAAGGCTATAAAAAAGCAGAGGTCACCGGTGGCGGCGTCGCGTTGGAAGAGGTGCATCCGGCAACGATGGAAAGCCGTATCCATCCGGGATTGTTTCTCTGTGGCGAATTGCTGGACGCTTTCGGCCCCATCGGCGGATACAACTTTTCGTGGGCGTGGGTCACGGGACGGCTGGCCGGCATGGGCGCAAAAACAAAAACCGCCTGATCTCCGGTCGGGTGTCTATTTTTTGTGCGGCGACCGGTCGAAATACTCTGGGTCGGCAAAGTACCGAAACATCCCGAATCCCGCTTCCCGATCCCCTCTTTCCCATACGAGGTCCGTCTCGCAGTAGGAAACCGCCCCGTGTCCCGGCGGCGAGCATTCCGGATGCGACAAAAAGTCGGATCGAGGCCACAGACTGCGATACCGGAAACAAAGCCCCTTTAGATAGTTGTCCCTTATCCATTCCTTCATGTGGGCAAAGGTACGCTGAAAGAAATATCCCTGCCCCCACCGTACGTGTGGTTCCAGATTGCAACCCAACTGCCGGATTTCGCGGAGCGAAAGCGGTGTCTCTCCGGTTTGGAAGATCGCATCGCAGTTGGGATCGACCATGACCCATTTGTGGTATTCGTCAAACCACACTTCGGCGACGAAATGGCCACCGGTTCCGTTGGGGGTGTGTATGAGCACGGCGCATCGGGCGGGTATTTCCAGCGATTGACAGGCGGAGACAAACGCGATGGCGTAGTGGACACACATGACGATGGGGCGCTGGCCGGCGTGACCCCGCTGAGACCGTCCCCACGCGAGTATGGTTTCGGCGTCCCATGGGGCGTACTGTGCGGCGCGCGCGGAACTGGTATGTTCCCATTGCTGGGAAATCCACGACGACAGCGCTCGGACTTTGTCCATCCTCGACCGCGCGCCTACGACCGACCGGGGCAGCAGACGGCGCAACGCTTCTGCGCGTGGATGACCGGAGTCTTCGCAAATCATCACAGGCGGGCTAGGGTCGCGTCCCCACGCCGTTCGGATACGGATCACGTATTCGCCGTTCAGGTTGTTGAGATATCCCATGCCATGCCGCCGCCACGTTTGTCCGCCGTCGTCGCTTACGGAGCTGTGCCATGCCTTTCCGTTCTCGATTCCCAATGACCAGCCGTTCATGGCCGTCGCATCGCACCAGCACTCGACGGTGTTGTCGCCGGGACGAAGTAGTTCGCCGGGAAGCGGAACGGCATGCCACAGATACCAGAAGGCGTCGCCGGGCGCGACCGGGGGGAGTTCCTGACCGTTTATCGCGATGCGAAGCGGATTGTCACCCGATCGGTGCGGACGCGCCAGCACGTACAATATGGATGTTCCCGGCGTGGCGGAGAGTCTGAAAATGGATCGCGCACGGCGGAAATGCGTCAATTCCTCGCACAACGTAGGCAAGACATGACCTTTTTCGTGGGCATGCAATCTACTCATGAAAAAATCCTCGATTAGGAATGTAATGGAGAAAATAAGGCAAAACCCTGTCCGTATATGCGCTCAATAAGCGTGATGAGGTAGTATGAGTCAAGAGAGGCGATACGTTCAAAACCCAATAAGGGCTTGACCTTTCGGCGATATGTACTATACTCACAACAGAATCCGGAACATATTTCGCCGCTTTTGGCGGCTGGTCCGCGTCCCACTCCTGCGAAAGCGACTGGTCTTTTTCCGGCTCCACGAAAGGTTGATATGGCAGGCGCATCAAAACGTACCCATCGTGTCTTGATCGCGGACGACGTGGATGTTCTGTCGGAACTTATGGCCACCGTCCTCGAAGCGGACGGATTCAAAACGGAGCGCGCAAAAGACGGCGAAGAATGTCTCGAAATGGTCAAGACGTTTCAGCCTGAACTGATTCTCCTCGACCTGATGATGCCCAAGATACACGGGTTGGATGTGCTCAAGCAACTCAAGTCGAAAAAGGAAACCCGTCACATCGGCGTGGTGATTTGCTCCACGAAAACTTTCAAGACCGAAATCCAGCAGGTGTACGAATACGGTGCTTACGAGTTTCTTGCCAAACCCTTTAAAGAGCAGGACTTGCTCAAGATCGTACATCAGTATTTTTCGCACGAATCGGAAAACGCGGACAAGGAAGGTGTCAAACACATCCAGCAGGCGATGGATGGAGAAGTATTTCATCCACATCTGGAAAACGAGATGGGCGCGCTCCGTTTCTGGGGTACGCGCGGCTCCATTCCCACCACCGGTCCACGTTTTGTACGTCACGGGGGCAACACCACCTGCGTAGATTTGACCTACAAAAACGAACGCATCATCTTCGACGCCGGCTCCGGTATCCGCGATTTAGGGCTTTCCCTCCTACCCGCCGGCCCCCAGACACTTCACATTTTTATCACGCATAAGCATTGGGATCATATCCAAGGTTTTCCCTTTTTCCTTCCCGCTTTTATCCCCGGTATATCCAACTGTATGCTTCCGCCGCTATCGACAAAGATTTGAAATCCATCTTCCAAGGGCAGTTGGACCGTGCCTATTTTCCCGTCCAAATGGAAGACATGAAGGCGACACTGGAATTTCATCATTATGGATCCGCCCCGATCCGCATCGGCGATATGAAGGTAAGCTGGGAATACACGGTTCACCCTAGCGCCACCGTGGGCTACAATATCGAATTCGGTGGACGCAGTGTGGCGTTTGTGCCGGACAACGAGCTGTTCAAAGGGTATCTCGGCTAGCCCTTCTCCATCACCAGAGACCACCATCTGGCCGCCATCCACATGAAGCTAATCCGATTTCTGACCGGGGTAGACCTGCTGATCCACGAAGCGCAGTATCACAACGAGGAATATGCCACCAAGATCGGATGGGGACACAGCAGTCTGTCCAACGCCTGTGCGCTGGCAAGGCTCACGCAACCCAAAAAATGGATCGCCACTCACCACGATCCCATGCTCGACGACGACATTCTCCGCAACAAGCTAAACCTGACCCGCCAACTTTTGCGTAAGATGGACCCGTCCATCCGTGTCGAACACGCCTTTGACGGGATGATCGAGTACTTTTAGCTTCCCTCAAGGGTCGCGACCAAGAGGCATTGGTTCTCAGCCAGAAGCCTTTACCGTCGCTACGCACCCACTCCAGTTCGGCGATCTCGAAGCCTTTCCTGACAAGCACCGCGCGGACCTCGTGGTCACTGAAGATGGTTCCGTCGTGGCGTTCGGAAAGCTCATCGAGTCGATTCTGTAGTTCTTGATCGCGGGCGGTCTTGTGCTGATCGGCGATGCGCCGCTTTACGTCGCGTATCGTCTGATCGATCTTGAGGAGACCCGCGCGCGCCTTGTCATCAATCGAGTAAGCGTAGATGTGCGGATGCGCCTCCGGCCTGGGCGCGAGGATTTCCTCGATGGACTTGGTCATTGCGATCCCTCGATGACTTCCCAGTGGCCGGCCTTGTCGGAGCCGACGCGTTTGAGCCGACCCTGTTGACGGAGTGTTTTGAGATGGAGTTCCACGGTTCTCGTGGTCTTGTTCAGCAGGTTGCCAACTCCCGGGCAGACAA
>VGJU01000087.1 GCA_016867335.1 Candidatus Zixiibacteriota bacterium
GCAAGAGCGCCTACTCCTTACTGTCGAAGATAGCTTGCGGTACTACTGGCAAGCGTACTCCCCGCAGGTAGAAGCGTGAAGATGCTTCGATTGCTGCGCAATGGGTGCGTGGGAGGCTTCAATCATCCTTAAAACAACGGAAACCAGACCATGAAATCCACTCAGTTTGTCGTGGTAGAACCCGGTCGCATAGAACTCCAGGAAGCGGACATTGACGAGAGCTTGCAACCTTATGAGACGCTGGTGCGGAGCGAGTATACCATCGTCAGCGCGGGAACCGAGGGCGCGGGATTTACCGGTCTGGTCAAAGAGATGCCTTTTGGCGATTCGGGTCAGTACCCGCGTACGACGGGCTACGGCCATCTTGGCGAAGTGTTGGCGGTAGGCGCGGAGGTCTCGTCCTGCAAACCGGGCGACCGGGTGCTGAGTTTTTCACGTCACGCTTCTGTCGTCAAGGTAGACACCCGTCGGATGGCGCTTCCCACCCCCAAGGAGACCCCCGGAACCCGCATGGTGTTTGCGCGCATGGCAGGCGTAAGCATCGGCGCGGTGCGCTCCTCGTCGGTACAACCCGGCGATACCGTGCTCGTAGTAGGCATGGGACTCGTAGGCAACTTTGCCTGCCAACTGTTTCGGCTGGCCGGGGCCGAGGTGATGGCCGTCGATCTTTCGGACTTCCGGCTTGAACGCGCCAAACGATGCGGCATTGAGCGGACGGTCAATCCGAATCAAGAAAACCTAAAAGAAACGGTGATGGCGTGGACCGAAGGCAAAGGCGCGCGTATCGTGGTCGAAGCCATCGGAAACAGCCGCACGATCTGCGAGGCGGCACTGCTGACGCGCAGTTACGGAGAACTGATCCTGCTCGGAAGCCCACGCGCACGGGCCCAAATCGACGTGACGCCCATGCTGCTCCATATCCACATGGAAGCCATCCGTATGATCGGCGCGCTCGAATGGCGCTGGCCTACGCACGAGTCGGAACGCGACCGGAGTCTGCTGGATAACTATCGACAGATCGTCCGCTGGATCGCCGAAGACCGAATCGTCACCGAACCCCTGCTTTCTCATCTTGCCCGACCGACGGATTGCCAGCGGATTTACGAGGGGCTTACCCAACGCCGGGAAGAGTTTCTGAGCGGTGTGTTCGACTGGAAAGAAACCTAAAAGCCGATTTCACTGGGTCGGCGTCAAACAAGTTCTCCGGAGAAAAGATATGCAAAAGATAACCGATGAACATCTGGAACGCATCGGTCGTGAACCCCCCGGCGACGTAGAGAAAATCCTGCGTGCCATTCAAACCATCGAGCCAAGACATTACATCTGCTATCGTGCCATCGAACCGATCGTAATCGATGGTCATCTCAACGAAGCCTCGTGGAAAAAAGCACCGTGGACCGAACTGTTTGTCCATATCGAAGACGACTGGAAAATACCGCCGTTGGCGACACGTGCCAAAATGCTGTGGGACGACGAGTATTTCTATGTGGCCGCCGATCTGGAAGATCCGGACGTGTGGGGTGTCGAAACCCGGCGGGATGCGCCCATCCCGGATCCCGACTTCGAGGTGTTTATAGACCCCGACGGTGATGCGCTCAACTACATGGAAATGGAAATGAACGCGCTCAACACGGTATGGGACCTGTTTCTCGAACACCCCTATCACCGCTGGTACCCCAAACAACCCGACGGATGGAACCCGACCGCGTGGAATTGGGATGGGATCAAAACGGCGGTTCAGGTGGACGGAACGCTCAACGCGCCGTGGATTCGGGATCGGGGATGGACGGTCGAGATCGCATTCGACATGAAAAGCATGGCGCCGCATTGTATCGGAGCTACTTGTCCTCCCAAACACGGAGACCAATGGCGGGTCAATATGTCACGGGTAAACCGCAATCGGGAAGGGACGCTTACCGACAGCGATTGGGTATGGTCCCGGCAGGGTATCTACAACATGCACATTCCGGAGATGTACGGCATCGTCCAGTTTTCCGACAAGCCCGTCGGTACGGGGTATGACACATTTATAAAAAAGGACTGAGCAGTATGCGTATTACCGATATACTCGTCGACCGAGCGACAGGTCTGCTTCGTATCCAAACCGACGAAAAGCACGAAGGCTGGTGTCCGGACGTTCCTCCGGAGGCGGCGGAGCCGCTTGTGGAACGTTTTTCCTCCATGCTCTGCGATCAGGATCCCATAGATCGAGAACGTCTCTGGAGCACGGCGACGGACATCGACAAGCGGTATTCCGCTCCGCTTCGTGGGTATGTGGACGTGGCGCTGTGGGATCTGGCGGCAAAAAACGTCGGGCTTCCGCTCTATCGTTATATCTCCGGTTTTCGAAACCGGATTCCAGCCTGTAACCGAGGGGTGGAGGAACTCGACGGCGAGCCGGTCGTGCAAGAAGCGCGGCGCGCCCAGCGCGACGGATTTCCGGCGTACAAAATCACCTGCGATCTTTCCGTAGAACGATTGCTGTGGCTGATCCCCGAAGTTCGGCAGTGGGTGGGTGAGGATTTCTGTCTGATCCTCGAAGGAAATCAGTCGTTTACCCTTCGCGATGCCATCACCGTAGGCCGCTGTCTCGACGCGGCAAACGGTTTTCTTTTCGAACGCGTCAGACCGGCGGGCGATTTTAGCGGAATCCGTCAGGTGGCAAGCGCCATCGACACACCGGTCGCCATCGATGTTTCGACGCTTACGGAGGCGGCGCAGACGTTTGCGCTCGAGGCGGCGGACAGTCTCCGAACCAGCATATCCGCCGGGGTGGGTATTACCGACGCACTCAAAATGGCGCGGTGCGCCGAAGCCTTTGGCGCACACATTCATCTTGCCGGCCAAGGGATCGCCGCCGGCTTTGCCCACGCCCATCTGCTGGGCGCGATTCGCAACGCTCCGTTTTTCGAGGCGGAAGAAAACGGGATCGTTCCCTGTTGCACAAACATCCGCAATCCGTTGCACGTCGAAAACGGACATCTTACTTTGCCCGGCGGTCCGGGGCTTGGGATAGAATTGGAGTAGGGATGAACCGCAAAATCTGCTGGGGTATTCTGGGGACCGGGAGTATCGCGCATAAATTTG
Source organism: Candidatus Zixiibacteriota bacterium (assembly GCA_016867335.1). Classification (GTDB taxonomy): domain Bacteria; phylum JAAXHH01; class JAAXHH01; order JAAXHH01; family JAAXHH01; genus VGJU01. The sequence continues at coordinate 3,088 of VGJU01000087.1, forward strand.
CTACGGGACTTTTGGCGGTTCCCGACGCCGAGCTGACCGCGGTAGGTTCACGCAACCGGGAAACCGCCGAGACGTTTGGCACCGAGTTTGGCGTTCCCCGTCGATATGCCTGTTACGAGGACTTGACGGCAGATAAGGATATCGACATCGTTTATATCTCCACGTTGCACCCTCTTCACCACCCTAATACCCTGATGGCACTAAATGCGGGCAAGGCGGTGCTGTGCGAAAAGCCTTTCTCCATCCATGTACGTCAGGCGGAAGAAATGGTTTCCCTCGCTCGCAGCCGGGGACTTTTTCTGATGGAAGCCATGTGGACACGCTATCTTCCAACGCTGATCCAAGTCCGAAAATGGCTGTCGGACGGTGTAATCGGCAAGGTGCGGATGCTCTCGGCGGATTTCGGGTTTCGTGCCGGATTCGATCCGAACGGGCGTCTTTTCAACCCTGCGCTCGGAGGCGGCGGTCTGTTGGACGTAGGCGTGTATCCCGTCTCGCTCGCCTCCATGGTCTTTGGAACTGAACCGGCCCGCCTGACCGGTCTGGCCGACGTGGGGACAAGCGGTGTCGACGAACAAGCGGCGTGGGTGTTTGGCTATGAGGACGGAGCGCTGGCCGTGCTGTCGAGCGCCGTGCGCACCTCTACGCCACACGAAGCCACAATCATGGGAGAAAAGGGGCGTATCCGGATCGAATCCCCTTTCTGGAACGCAACCTCTGCCGTGTTGTCGGTCGAAGGAAAAGAACCGCTGCGTATCGAACCGCCCCGAACGGGAAACGGATACAACTACGAGGCGGCGGAAGCGGGGCGGCTTCTGGTCGAAGGAAAAAACGAAAGCGATATCATGCCGTTGGACGAAACGCTTTCCATCATGCGGACCATGGATGCGCTCCGTGCGGAGTGGCATGTGCGGTATCCGATGGACGATATGCCATGAACAAAATAAGCATTGCCGTCCTGTGGACAGTTGGCTTGGCGGACCGGGCGTTTGCGCAAGGGTGCGCGATGTGCCAAACCGTCGGGTCGTCGAAGGCGATCGGTACCGATGGTTTCAACGCGAGCATCGTGTTTCTGGCGATGATACCCTATGTGCTGATCGCAGCGGTCGGCGGCTGGGTATGGCTTTGCCGACGCCGCAGATCAGGCGTTCCGGAATCCTGACGGCTTTGCCGAAATACGGCAGACCGGGTCGATTACCTTTTCCCGAAAGCACGGCCATTTCTATGACGACAGCCGATCTTCCTGCGGTCAATGCCTGTCTGAATACGACAAGCGCCTTGTTGTTGATCGTCGGTTATGTGCGGATACGCCAAGGACGGAAAGAAGCGCATCGCCGATGTATGTTAGGCGCGGTGACCACCTCGCTGCTATTTCTGGTTTCCTATCTGACGTATCATTATCTTCACGGCAGCACCCGGTTTACGGGCGAAGGCTGGACGCGCCCGGTCTATTTTACGGTGCTTCTGACGCATACGGTGTTGGCGACAGCCATCGTTCCCATGGTGCTCGTCACTTTGCGGCGCGCGTTGTCCGAACGTTTTGATTCGCACCGACGCATCGCCCGGTGGACGCTGCCCGCATGGCTGTACGTGTCGGTCACCGGCGTCCTCGTATACTGGATGCTGTATCACTGGCAGGTGTAAGGAAGTCATGTCCGTCCGTGTGCTTACCCGAAACGGCCTGCTTATCGCGCTGACGGCGGCGGCGACGCTGGCGGTTCGTATCCCGAATCCGGCGACGCAGGGGTATGTCAACCTTGGCGACGGCGTCCTTTTTACGGCGGCGCTTTTGTGGGGAAGCCGGGCCGGGGGACTGGCAGGTGGGATCGGTTCGGCGCTGGCGGACGTCATCGGTGGATATACGATCTGGGCGCCGTGGACGCTGGTCGTCAAGGGAGTCGAAGGTATGTTGGCGGGCGGGATTTCCAGCCGGGGCGGAAGCGCGTTCGCTGTGCTGGGGCTTTTTGCCGGCGGGGTCTGGATGATCACCGGATATTATCTGGCAGGTAGGTTTCTTTTTGGGTCGGTCGTGGCGCTTACCGAAATACCGGGCAATATCGTACAGGCGGTCGTAGGCGCGGTTGTCGCCTTTCCCCTGTCGATTACGCTGAGAAAAAAGAGGGGGTTATCAACTACCCCGTAGCAAGCAACGGGGTTTGTAGTTCAACACCAAAGGCGTTGTCCACGATGGGCCGGTTGATAGCGGCCCTGCGGATGTTCTGCACAGCGATGCTGTCGGCAAGTCCAGCGCGTGACCGCACAGGTGGTTATTTGTCAGTGGGTTTCTCGCTGTCAACCCTTTATGGCATTCCTCCCCACAGCAAGCTCATGGGGTTTTCATCCCACTGGAGAAGAAATGAATCTGACACACCTTGACGAAACCGGTCGCGCCCGAATGGTGGACGTGACGCAAAAACCCGACTCGGTGCGTCGGGCAGTGGCTTGCGGCGAGGTACATGCCCTGCCGACCACACTCGCTGCCGTCTCCCGCAACGAGATCTCCAAGGGCAATGTGCTGACCGTCGCACAGGTGGCGGGGATCGCCGCGGCAAAACGGACGGGCGATCTGATCCCGCTCTGCCATCCGGTTCCGCTGACGCATGTGGATATCGAGTTTTCGGTGTACCCGGAAGAGGGAAGACTGATTATCACCGCTACGGCGACCGCCGCCGGAAAAACAGGCGTGGAAATGGAGGCGCTGACCGCCGTGTCAGTGGCGGCGTTGACCGTGTACGACATGTGTAAGGCCGTTGATCGGGAAATGGTGATTTCGTCGATCCTGCTGCTCGAAAAACACGGGGGGAAAAGCGGATCGTTCGTGCGAGAGGGCCGTTCGACGAAGGACCGTAAACCTTTGTGATCCGTTTTTTATAATTTTTTCTTGACCGACACGTCGATGAGAACCTTATTGCACCCTATACCCAATATGTCTTACCGTTTTCTGTGTGCGCGTTTTCAACCCAAATATCCAGTTTCCACTTCCCTTCCTGCCGTCGAGTCGTAATGCTCAGCTTTTACTGGTCTACGCTCACAATCGAAGATAAAGTCGCCACTGTTTCTTTTTTTGTGTCCCTGTTTTTCCTGCTTGTTTGGCTGATCGTCTCGAATACATCTTTTGGCGATAAAGAATCGGTCGTCGAGTTCGAAGCTCGAATATGGCGAAAACACGGCGTTTCCATAACCGGGCTTTTTGTGATTCTCTTGATCGTAATCGTTATGTTGTACGGAGTATGGCTACTGCTTGGCGAGTTGTAAGCACAAGCTTGTCCGTTTCAGGGTAACCACATGACAGGACGTTGGTTCGGTCTTATTTTTCTCATGGTCATGTACGCTTTTGCATATTTTTCATTTCCCTACGTACAGACCCCGGTTCCCCTGCATTCAAACGACGCCGCGCAGATTGATCTCTGGGCGACGCCCTTTGAGGCGGTGATCTTTCCCCCGGTGCTTGCCTCTCTGCTCTATCTGATCCAACTGGTCCATCGAAGAAGCCAGACCATGAGCCGTCACGAAGTATATGTGGATCACATGGCATGGCTGCTTATGAACCTTGCCATCGTCATCGTGTGTGTGATCTATGTGGCGGTGCTGTGTCGGTATTTTGGGTGGCTGACGGAGGTGGGTCGCGCCGTGCTTCTCGCCAGCGGGCTGGGGTTTATTATCATTGGTTATTACCTACCGAGAACAAAACGCGAAGAATGGATCGGTCTTCGTACGCCTTGGACGCTGGCCAGCCAGAACGTATGGGACAAAACCCATCGTTTCGCTCAGTGGACTTTTTTGTTGGGCGGGTTGGTGATAGCCAGTTCGGCCTGGTTGTCTCAGTCGGACCGACGTATCGTCTCCATGTTCGGGTTTTTGCTGGCTACGCTGCTTCCTGCCGTGTACTCGTACATCGTTTGGCGACGCGAAACACAGCATTCGTCTTCCTCCTGACCGGACTCGGCGTCTCCTCAACCTGTTTTCAAACCGCCGACCGTCCAGCCTTCAGCCCGAACGAGGTTGCTCCGTCTCCCACAGCATGCATCCGAAATCTTCGGCGGTATAAGGATAGCCCGAGCGCGCCGCCAAATAGTCCTCTCGGATACAGCTTCTCCATTGGATTCCCCCTCGTATACCCTTGCCTCGATGTTCCGCCAAGTGATCCTTACGCCAGTGGCGACAGGTACGACAGTATTGCGGTTCGTGTGTTGTCAGGGTATGCTCTCCTGACCCGATCGATTGGATCGTCATAATGAAAATAGGATTACCGACTTGACAAAATGAACTGCGATCGCTATATTCACGTTTTCTTGTCGAGAATAATTATTCCTTTTTTGTTATAATTATTTTTTTGATCCATCACGCGGAGACTTTCGGTATGGGGGTGTCCAAAAAAGACCGCTTGGCGATTCTCAAACACCTGATACGGCAAAACGAATTTGTCACCCAGGACGAAATTATCCGGGTCCTGCAACGCGAAGGCGTGACGATCAATCAGGGAACCGTCTCGAAAGACCTCAAAACGCTTCGTGTCGTCAAAACACGCACACAGGACAATCGGGTCAAATACGCCCTTCCCTACGACCATTCGGGCGAAACACAGGACGAACTGCTCCGGAGCGAAATTCACCATTTCGTGCATAGCGCCGCCGCCGCCGTCAACCTCGTCGTGGTAAAAACCGCGTCGGGACGCGCGGCAAGCGTCTGCGAAACGATCGACCAGACCGCATGGCCCGAAATCCTGGGCAGCATCGCAGGCGACAACACCATCCTGCTTATCACAGAAACCGCCGAACAGGCAAAACGGCTACTGAAACGGCTTCATCGCATCATGGAGGCAGAAAAAAAATCATGACCACCCTGGGCATCATAGGCGCGACCGGCTATACAGGCGTAGAACTATACCGACTGGCCGCCCGGCATCCGCATCTCCACATCATCTTCGCCACTTCCGAACAATATCACGGACAACAGCTTTCCGAGGTCTTTCCGCATATAGACCCGCGTAAAGACATACCGCTCTGCGCCACATCCGACATAGGCGACGAAAAACCGGATGTCGTCTTCTTTTGTACCCCCGACGGAATCGCCATGCAACAGGCCCCCGCCTTTCTCGACCGGGGCGTCCGCGTGATTGACGTCAGCCCCGATTTTCGCTTCGACACACCCGAAGCCTACAAAACTTGGTACAAAAAGGAACACACGGCTCCGGCGTTTATGAAATCCGCCGTATACGGCCTCCCGGAACTCAACCGACAGAAAATCCGTGACGCCCGGCTGGTGGGCAACCCTGGCTGTTACCCCACCAGCGTCGTACTTGGGGTGGCCCCACTGCTCGAACAGGATTTCATCGCCCCCGGCTCCATTATCGTAGACGCCAAGTCGGGTGTAAGCGGTGCCGGACGCGGTCTCAAACTACGCACCCTGTATGTCGAAGTCAACGACAGCATAGCCCCCTACGGTATCGGCCACACCCATCGTCACGTCGGAGAGATGGAACAGGAACTCGGACGGTTTTCCGCAACCAAACCGTTTGTCGTCTTTTCACCACACCTGACCCCCATGAGTCGGGGCATCCTCTCTACCATCTATGTCAGACTGACGCAAGACCTCGGCTCGAAAGATCTGATGGACGTCTATACCCGCCGCTACGCAAGCGAGCCTTTTGTCCGCGTCCTGCACAAAGGACTTCCCGAAACCCGGTTTGTCACACATACCAACTTCTGCGACGTGCGCATCGACCGTGTGGAGGGAACCGACCTTGCCATCATCACCAGCGCCATCGACAACCTCGTAAAGGGCGCCGCAGGTCAGGCACTTCAGAACCTCAACGTTATGTTTGGCTTTCCCGAAGAAGCCGGACTGGTATAACGGATACAACGCCATGAAAAAAGTCGTTATCAAACTCGGCGGCGCAACCATCGAACAACCGGGCGTCATCGAAGAACTCGCCGCCGATCTACGCAACCTGCGCGACATCGCCGTCATCCTGGTGCATGGCGGCGGCGCGGAAATCGGACGCTATCTTACCCTGCTGGGTAAAGAATTTACCTTTGTAGACGGTCTGCGTGTCACCGACGCCGACATGGTCGAAATCGTGGAGATGGTGCTGTCCGGTAAGATCAACAAACAACTGGCCCTACGTTTTCAACGCTGTGGCGTCCCAGCGCTCGGCGTCAGCGGCAAGGACATGGGGCTGTTGCGCGCCAGAAAATATCTTCAAAACGGACAGGACATCGGTTTTGTAGGCGAGATCGTCACCGTGGATACGCGTCTGTTCGACCTGTGCGCCGCACAAGGCGTCCTGCCGATCGTCTCTCCTATCTCGTTCGGGGACGACGGCGAAACCTACAACGTCAACGCCGACCACGCCGCGCTGGATGTCGCCCGGGCCGTCGCTTGCGACGACATCGTATTTATTTCGGACGTGACCGGTATATATAGAGCAAACGGCGAAACGATCCGCCGGCTGACCCCCTCGCTCGCCGATACGCTTATCGCCATGGGTGAAATCACCGGTGGTATGATCCCCAAAGTCCGCTCCGCACTCGAATGTCTGCACAGCGGTGTACAACGTGCGCGTATCATCGCATGGAAGGGAGAAGGTACCCTTTGCCGCGAACTCTCGTCCCCGGGCAGCCTGTTTGGGACCGTCGTTACCAAAGACTGACGGAGCAAGCCACCGCCCACACCGTCTTTTCCTCCTTCATCCTTTATACTTCCTACTTATAAGGAGTCGGCATGACCTCCGCAGAAATCATCGAAATCGAACAGAAATATCTGGCCCCGACGTATTCGAGACCTCCAATCGTGCTGGACCGCGGCGCCGGGGTTTATCTGTACGACATGGAAGGGAAACGGTATCTCGACTTTATCGGCGGCATCGCTGTAAACTCGCTGGGGCACGCCGTTCCGGAAATCCTCGGCGCCATCGCACAGCAGTCGGCCAAGCTCATGCACGTGTCGAATCTCTACCATACCGCGCCACACGCCCTGCTCGCCAAACTGCTTGTCGACAACGCCTTTCCGGCCCGCGTCTTTTTCTGCAACAGCGGTTCTGAGTCGATAGAGGCGGCGCTCAAATTTTCGCGTCGCTGGGCCAACAGCGTCGGCGGAGAAGCCAAACACGAGATCGTATCGTTCGAACATTCGTTTCACGGACGCACCTACGGCGCGATCAGCGTCACCGCACAACCCAAATACCATGAAGGGTTCAAACCCATGTTGCCGGGTACGGCGTATCTGCCCTTCAACGATGCCGATGCGCTTGACGCCGCTATCTCGGAAGCACGCACCGCCGCGGTCGTCATCGAACCCGTACAGGGTGAGGGCGGCATCCATCCCGCGCAGGCCGACTTTCTGCGTCGACTCCGTCAGTTGTGCGACGAACGCAAGGTGTCGCTGATTTTCGACGAAATCCAGAGCGGACTGTGCCGCACCGGAAAACTGTTTGCCTATCAGCATTTCGGGATCGAACCGGACGTGATGACGCTGGCCAAACCGCTCGGCGGCGGTCTGCCCATCGGCACAGTGCTCATGAAACCCCATATCGCCGAAACGCTCAACCCCGGTCTACACGGCTCCACTTTCGGTGCCAACCCGGTAGCTTGTCATGTAGCGCTTTCCGTGTTGACCAAAATGATCGACGAGCGGATAGCAGACCGCGCCGCCGCGTCCGGCGAAATCCTCAAAACCAAACTGCGGCATCTGCAAAACCAGTTTCCGGACATAAAAGCGGTACGCGGGTTGGGGCTTCTGGTCGGCGTCGAATTCGAAGACAAGGTGGAAGGCATCGTAGCAGCGTGCCGCGACCGGGGCATGCTGATCGGATCGGCAGGTGAAAAGGTTCTGCGTCTTGCCCCGCCACTGGTCATCGACCCAAGTCACATAGACGAGGCCGTCGGCATTCTCGGCGACACACTGGCGGACCGCAAAGCCTAAAACCTTTGAAGACCTGCTCCGTCAAACAAAAACGAGCGAGAGCTTCGTTGGACAGGCGCTAAACCGTACCCGAAAACCGGAGGACCATTTGGAAGCCTACCCCTCTGTCGATGACACCGCGCTCAAACGGCTCATGGACGATTTTCACGCTTCGATAGACGTAGACCGCCGGCTGTATCGCGTCGATATCCGGGGGAGCGTGGCCTACGCGCGCGGTCTTGCTCGTATCGGCATGATCACGCCCGCCGAGTGCGCAGCCATCGAAACCGGGCTTGCCGAGGTGGAGCGCGAGATCGCATCCGGCGAATATGTGCTGACCCACGATCTTGAAGACATCCACATGGCCGTCGAAAAACGACTTATCGAAAAAATCGGCCCCACAGGCGGTAAACTCCATACCGGGCGTAGCCGAAACGACCAGATTGCCACGGACGAACGGCTGTATCTGAGGGAAGTCATCGACACGACGATCGACGCCATCGCCCGGTGTCAGATGGCGTTGCTCGGTCTTGCCGAGCGAACCGTGGACGTGGTCTTTCCTGGATACACGCATCTTCAGCAGGCACAGCCGATCCGTTTTGCGCATTACGCGCTGGCCGTTCTTTTTGCGCTGGAGCGGGATAAGGACCGACTGCGAGACTGCCGAAAACGGGTTGACGTGCTCCCGCTCGGATCGGGTGCCATGGCAGGTAGCGCCTTTCCCGTGGACCGCGCGTTTTTAGCGGCGGAACTCGGCTTCCATGCGGTCTCTCCCAACAGCATGGATGCAGTCAGCGACCGCGACTTTATCGCCGAATTTCTCGGCGTCTGCTCGATCCTCATGATCCATATAAGCCGCGCCTGCGAAGACATCGTGATCTGGAGTTCGGCGGAGTTCAAATATATTCGTCTGCATCCTCGTCTAGCTACAGGCAGCAGCATCATGCCGCAGAAAAAAAATCCCGACGCCGCGGAACTGCTCCGAGGAAAATCCGGGCGTGTGATCGGCGACCTCGTCGCCTTGCTTACCGTACTCAAGGGACTTCCCCATGCGTACAACAAGGATATGCAAGAAGACAAGGAGCCTCTGTTCGACGCGATCGACACAGTCGGTGTCGGTCTGACCGTGTTTGAGGCGTTGTGGAAGACGATGGAAATAAGAGAGGATCAGGTCGCCGCTCGTATGGACGACGCGATGCTGGCTACCGATCTGGCGGATTATCTGACAAAATGCGGCGTCCCGTTCCGTGAAGGTCACGGTATCGTCGCAGCGCTGGTAGACGAGGCGTTGCGGCGAGGATGCGCGTTGCGGGACCTCCCTTCCGAGGTATGCCGTGTTTTTTCGCCATTTTTGGACGAAAAGGCCATGAAACTGCTCGTATTTGACGAAAGTGCCGATCGACGTGCCGTTCCGGGCGGAACCGCCAGAAATGCTATACTCGGCCAAATCGAACAGGCAAAACGGTTGCTCGCCCCATGAAACCCGATCTTATCCTTCGCCGCGCCGTCATCCACGATGTGCCTTCCATGCTGGAACTTATCCGTCCGTATGTAGAAGAAGGCACGTTGTTGCCCTTGCCCGCGTTTCGACTCTTCGAGCGTCTCCGGGATTTTGTCGTGGCGGAAGATACGGGGACGGTCGTGGGGTGTGGCTCGCTTGTGATCATGTGGCACAACCTCGCCGAAGTGCGGTCACTTGCCGTGCGCAAAGGCTATCAAGGCACGGGTGTAGGACGCCGCATCGTCGAGACACTGATCCGCGAAGCCGAAGAACTCGGTATTGAGCGCGTCTTTGCCTTGACACGCGAACCCGGATTTTTCAACCGACTCGGATTTCGGGAGGTGTCACGCGAAACCCTGCCGCACAAGGTGTGGAAAGATTGTCTGCATTGTCCTCGTTTTTCGGATTGTGACGAAATCGCCGTAGAACGTTTGCTCCCCCGGACCGCCACACCCGTCCCGGACGTCGCATTTCCGGAGATTCCGTTCGACCCCACGCTGATTCTTCCATCTCTGGTCAAGGGAAACCCGAAAGGTGATGGATGAAAACGGAGGCAGGACACTGTGGCCCGGCGAGGCCGAAAGCCAACTCGGCTGGTGGCTCCGGCTTCCCCCGGTCAATCTTATCGACCGGGGGGATGTGCTTCGCTTTCGCTACGCCCTCTATCTTATCGCAGGTCAGGTGTGCGCCGCGTTGTACGGTTTGAACGGGCGTTCTCTCGAACTGTCCTATCCCTCTTCGCTGCAAGACACCCGTACCACGCTCGACCGTCTGTCTGTGGCTCCGCCTTGTAGCGGCGAGCGGTTGACCGCAACGATCGCCGCCACGGATGCACGCGAAGCATGGGGTATCGCCGCCGCCCTGATCGCCGATACGCTGACGCTTTCCGTTCACACATCCCAAACAGAGCAGGCGTCCTCACCGATGGCACACGCCGGTTCCGACCGGCTTAGGAAGGACGCGGAGACCTTTGTCTCTCTTCTTTCGAGTCTTTCCGGCGTGGAAGCGGTAGCGCTTTCCGGCTCGCTGGCGCGTGGATTGGCGGACCGGTCTTCGGATGTAGATATTGCCGTATTCTGCCGTGAACTGCCACCACCTGCAGACCGCCGGACCGCCTTGCACCGTATGTCCGGCGTCCGCAGACTCCTGACCGAACCCGCCTGCGACACGTTGTGGAGCGACGCCATCCTTGTGCATATCCGGTACTGGAGGGCCGGGGATGTGGACCGTCTTGTCGCGCCGATCCGGACACTCCCCGATCTTTTTCTTGCGGAAGCGTTGCAGGAATGTCGGTCGCTTTTCGATCCCCAAAATCGGCTAACGGAATGGAAAACCCTGCTTCGCCAATCCCTTCCCAAACTTTCCGACAGCGTCGCCCAGCAGACAAAAGATCGACGAACCGTGTTCTCGCTTTTATGGGAAAAAGCCGTAAACCGCAACGACCACGTGCATCTGTATTGTCTTGCCAATCAGATAGTGAATGATTTTCTCATGACCCTATATGTGTTTCATGACCGGTTTATGACCACACCCAAATGGGTGTATAAAGACATCCCACAAATGGCTACCGCACCGCCCCAGACGCTGTCGCGTCTGGAAGCCATCGCCGGCCCGATACGCGACGTCTCTTCCGCAGCCGCGCGCAAAAACGACATGGACGCCCTGTGGGCCGAACTGCCGTCGATACGCCCGTGATAAAAGGCTGTCCGGCGACCCTTGCCAGAAGCAGACACCGTATTTCTTATTTTCTCCTTGCCGAAACCGGTGTAAGCCGCTAACTTCATCGCGCTTCAATCTTGTCGATCCTTTGTTCCCACGGATATGCCGGGCGGTGAAAGGAGCTTGTTTGCCATGTCGGAAACGCTGGAAATGATTCAGATATCGAGCGACGAAAATTCGCTGTCGCTGTCTCCCGAACTCTGTCGAGAAATGTATCGCCGCATGGTTACAATTCGGCGGTTTGAGGAAGCCGTCCTTGAGGTATATACGCAAGGGCTGATGCGGGGATTGGCGCATCTCTACATCGGTCAGGAAGCCTCGGCGGTAGGCGTGTGTTCCGCTCTCAAAGACGAAGACTATATCACCAGCACCCATCGAGGACACGGTCACCTGATCGCCAAGGGGGGTAAGGTGGACCGCATGATGGCCGAGATGATGGGCAAAGTGGACGGTTACAATCGGGGCAAGGGTGGCACCATGCACATCGCCGACATGAGTCTCGGCATCCTCGGCGCCAATGGCATCGTGGGCGGCGGCATGGGGTTGGCTACCGGCGCGGGGCTTTCTGCCCGGATGCGCGGGACCGATCTGGTGGCGGTATGCTTTTTCGGAGACGGCGCTATCAACCAAGGCGCGTTTCTGGAAGCGGCCAACTTAGCGTCTGTCTGGAAACTGCCGGTGCTGTTTGTATGCGAAAACAACCAGTATGGCGAGTATACGTCGCACCGGGCGGTGACGGCCATCCGTGAACATCTTGCCGAACGGGCGGCGGGATTCGACATGCCCGCCGCAGTGGTGGACGGCAACGACGTGGTGGCTGTCTACGAAACTACGCAAAAAATGGTCGAGCGAGCACGCACAGGCGAAGGCCCCTCGCTGATCGAAAATAAGACCTACCGCTACCGGGGGCATCACGTAGGCGACGGCAACCCGGAAAAAACCTACCGCACACAAGAGGAAACCGACCGGTGGCTGGCCAAAGATCCGCTCCCTCGGTTCTCTCGTCGTATGGTCAAAGCCGGCATCGCCACCGAAGCCGAACTAGCCGACCTCGACGCCGTGATCAAGCAACATGTGCTCGAGGCCGTCGAATTTGCCAAACAATCCCCTTATCCGTCTATCGAAGAGGTAACGCAACATGTCTATGTCTGATCGCGAAATCACTTACGGGGAAGCGGTGCGCGAGGCCATCGCGGAGGAGATGCGCCGCGATATGACCGTCTTTTTCATGGGCGAAGACGTCGCCGCCGCCGGAGGGGTTTTCAAAGTTACCGTCGGCTTGCTGGGCGAGTTCGGCCCGGAACGCGTCCGCGACACCCCTATCTCGGAAGCGGGGATCATGGGGGCCGGGGTGGGCGCGGCCATGACGGGCATGAGACCCATCGTCGAGATCATGTTTGGCGATTTTATGACCATCGCCATGGATCAGGTCGTCAACCAAGCCGCCAAAATGTGCTATATGACCGGC
>VGJU01000088.1 GCA_016867335.1 Candidatus Zixiibacteriota bacterium
AGGCCAGCCGTCACCGTCGGCGTCAAAAAACGCTCCGCCGGATCCGAGCGTTTCCGGCAGATATTTCTTGCCCGTCTTTCCCGCGTTGTGGACAAACTTGATACCCGCCGTCGCCGTAATGTCGGTAAATTTGACGGGTTTGTTCTGCGCATGAACGCTAAACGGCATCAAGACGGCAAGGGCGATTGCGATCAACGACCGGGTCAATGGGATCCTCCGTTATCGTACCCGCCGGACGGCGGTAGGCTTCCTATGGCTTTCGAACCACCGACAGCAGGCTGACGGTTGCCGACAGGCGTGTTCTTTTGAGCGGGCGCTTTGCCCATCACCACGCCGACGGATTTTCCTTTTGGGGTCGGTTCGAGCGCCACGCTTTCATGATAGTGGATCATCTGGCGCTCGTTGTTGTCTTCCGGGCTGACCATGCGCCGTCGCGCCGTAATCGCCTGCGAAGACTCTTCGGCTTTGAATCGTTTGAACAAGGTCTCCTCACGCGCCGCCTTTTCCTGATCCCCCAACCCCCGATAGCACAGCATGGCGGTGTAGTGCATCTGTACGTCTTCAGGGTCGATCAGACAGACTCGTTCCAGTACCTTGAGCGCTTCGGCATATTCGCGTTTGAGAAACAGCACACGGGCCATCTGGTTGAGCACCACACGATCCCTGGGAAACAGCGCTTCGATTTTCCGGAACGACGTCAGGGCTGCATCATAGTCGCCATCCGTCTTTTCGATCAGCCCTTTGAAATAGTACGCCCGCTGGAGACCGAGTTCGAGGGCTTTCTTGATATAGGGTTTGGCGGCTTCGGTTTCGCCTTCCTGTATCATCGCGCGGGCTACGTTGAGCCATCCGTCGGCATAGCCCGGCTCAGCCTCGATAACCTTTTTGAAAGCGTATTCGGCCCCCTTGAGGTCGCCCTGCAACAAAAGACCGATGCCCCAGTCGTTCCAGCGTTCACGATCTTTCTCCTCGGCCACCGGTTTCCATTCGGTCATCGCGCCGATCGGAACGACCGCCGAATCTTGCGCGACAAGGACGATCGGAAGATCGGGAATGGCATCCTTGATCTTGCCCGATACGTTTTTCGGAATATTGGCCGGATCGAACGAGTATTCGGCGCTGTTGTAGTGCGCGTTGATCAGACTCGCGTCCTGTCCGGGCTTGGGTTGTCCGGCGTAGGCAAACTGGGTGTAGTAGTGGGCAAACTTGCGGTAGTTGAGTTTGGCGGTAAAGGTGATCGGCCCCTTGGCGTCTTTGGGAATCCGGACTAAGTAGTGGGCTACGTCCGCGGCACCGGGCGGTACAAGACGCACATACAGCAGACTGCGCGATTGCCATGCGTTACGCTTGTTGATCGGATTGCCTTCGGCGTCCAACTGATAGGACCGATAGAAGTGCGCACCGGGTTCGACAGGCCCTTTGCCGTCTTCAGTCACCTGCCCGCTCCAGTAGATGATCCGTCCGTCGGCGTCGCGGCCTTGGAGTTCGAGCCACACGTCAAAGGCGTCCACGGTCCCGCCGGGGAAGAAATGCCCGATACGGCGGGTGCGTACGACCACGTCGATCTTGACCGCAGAGCCGGGTTCGAGCCGGGTGTCGGCACGGCCGATGGGTGCGGAGATTTTGCCTACTTCACGAATAAACACTTCACCCGAACTCTCCGCTTCTTCGCCTACGGCAAACGAGGTGAGCGACTGCTGGCCGTCGCCGGAGCGGCGCACCATCTGGGTTTCGCCTACGGCTTCGTCCGCCGGCGACGCGGCAAAGATGTCCACCGTAACAAATCCCGACTTGAGAAACGCTTCTACCGTCTTCATCTGCTCGGCGTCTTTGTTGACGTGCGGGAGCGCCGTGTTGCCACCGGGGAATCGATGCGAATTCACCTTGCCGTCTTGGTTGCCGGGGTCTTTGGAATCCACGAGCGGCATGTGACAGTCGATACAGGTCTGCGACGCCGCCGGATAGTAGAACGAACGCGCGCCTTGGCCCGATACGCCGCTGGCCTGCCAGGCATCATAGTCGTTAAAACCCCGCAACCAGCGATACTGGTTGACCGGCACGTCGAGATGCACCTTATGGCAGGATGCGCAGTATTCGGGGGAATCCTCACCTCGCATAAACGGCTTCATAAACGTCTTGCGATGCGGTTCGGGGTCGAGATAGGTCAGAAAACGGTCCAACTTCCGGATATAGGGGTTTTTGCTCGTCGCCAGTTCGTGAAGCGGCGGATATTCCATCAGAAAACCCCCGTTACCCGTCGATCCCGCCACCTGCGTGATGGCGTGACACGAGGTGCAGGCCAGCCCGGCATGGGCCTCCGGCGTGTCGATCTGCTCTTTGATGGGACGGTCGAAACGTCCGTTGAAAAATACCGCATGGTCGTGACACCCAGCGCACCACTTGCTCGGCTCCGTGCCTACGACGTCCTGCATGTATTCGATGGACTTGCGGTAAAATTGATTGTTGAACGATCCGAAACGATGCGCCGAGCCGTTCCATTGCTCGAAGATATCCTTATGACACTCGCCACAGGTTTCGGAGTCCATAAAGAAGTTGGATGGGATGATGCCGCCCACGTTGGTTTTGGCCGCGGACGGGAAAAACGGGCTGTCCGGTCCACCGCCTTCTTCGTCCATCGAGGTAGGAACAAACAACGAGTTGACGATCTGATCGTTTGGATTGGGGTTGGTTTTCCGATAGGTCGCAGTGGCGGCAGGAAGCAGGATCAGCAAGGCCAGGGCACCCGCGTAGGCGGTCTTGAAGGTCTGCCATCCACCGCCTTCGGCGGCTTTGCGCAGTACATACGGCAACAGCGCCATCAGCCCTACGGCGGCGGTTCCTATGTGCGCCCACCACACCCATTTGTATTCGAGGATCGCACCCGTCCACACCAAAAATGCGGCGGTTCCGGCAGCCAATACGAAAAATCCGGCGGCGACCGGTATACCACGCCTAAGACCGGCATCGCGGAGCAACAGATAGACCAGTGCCACAAATAGTACCGACCCCAATCCGAGGTGGATCAGCACATTGGTCATATAGAAAATGGTGGGATCGGCAAACGACGCGATATACGCGGTGTTGACCAAAAAGACGATAAAAGCCGTCCCTATCCATTTCCAATTTCGGGCGTTCATGGGTTCCGCCTTTCCGATGTATGACCGTGCAGGGGCCGAATCAGCCTAAGCCCCGGTCGGGTGTTGTAATATTCGCGATACAGGTTGTGCTCGCCGTCGCCGGGATAGTTTTCTTCCGGCGGGTACGGATACCGGCTCATGCCATGATGCGGCAGAGGTTCTACGGTCTGTGAGAACGCCGTGTTGGCGTCGGCATCTTTGGCCCAACCGTCTACATACAGCAGAAAATCGCGTGTCCAGCCCTCGGCAAGCGGCGGCAGCGCATCGGCAGGAAAAAACGCCTGAATTTCGTCACCCGAACCCATCACGGCCATCCGATCGTCAAGCTCGGCAACCAACGGTTGCACGTTCCCATACCGCGTGTAGCGACCGGGGGTGGGGTTCCACATGGACAGCGGTAGACGGGTCTGGTAGTCGAAATGTTCCGGTTGTTTGCGTTCCGGGTCGATGACGGGAAGCGAAAACCCTCGGAACCGGAGATCGGCGGTGGTCGCCTCTACAAGGGTCATCCGCACGTTAGGCGCGCCGGTGTCTTCGCTCAGAAAAATCTCGTCCCAATAGACGCACAGACTGGTGACGATACGCACCTCGCGTGAATCGGAAAGAAACTTGCCGGTCAGGTCCACGGCAATGGTTTTGGGTTTTCCTGCCGGAATGCCCATGTCCTCGATCACGGTCTGCCAGACACCTTCTTTGTCTTTTACCTGCAAAAATGGGAAGACCAGACCGCCGGGCTGTTCCTGCATCGCGCCGAGAAATGTGCTGCCGTCGGCCCAGTCCACCCAGCCGCTGAGAATCAGAACGGCGCGGTTTTGCGGCGCGGCGGTTCCAAAGTCGAGGTCCAGCGTATGACGCTCGGCGACGCCCGAATAGGTGCGTTCGAAACCGTCGGCATAGACGCGATCGCGCCTCAGCACGGACGCTCGCACGTCGTCGCCTTGGTGGTTGCGCACGGCAACCGGGTACTGGCGCCGCGTCACACCAAACAGCCGGAATTCCGGAAACGGCGGCGCCTTGAACTTGTCGTTGGTAAAGATATCCACACTCGCCGGATGGTCCACCGCGATCAACTGAAGTCTGTCTAAATACGTCACTTCACGGAGTTCTTCGGTGATACGGATTTCGTACTGTCCGCCGCGGGGAGAAAGCGCCGACCCGGGGATATAGATATATTCGTCGTGATCCACCGGAAAATACTGCCCGTCACCGGCCGAGGCCCCCAACGGGGCGACGCCAAGCGCGTCGGTGATAAACTCGAATTCTTTACCGTTCCACGTAAAGATCATAGGACAGGAGCCGGAAAGTCGCTGTGCTTCCTTATATACCTCGCTACGGTCCGCCGTCTGATTGGGCTGGTTCTGAATCAGCCCGTTGGGCCAGGTGATGCGGACGGCGTCTATGACGGAGGATCCGCCCACACCGAAATGTAGAGGGACACCGCGGTATATGGTCTTGTGATAGCCCGGACCGGCTTTTACTTCCACCTCCGCGCCCGGCGCCAGCTTGAGATTGCGAATACCGGTCAGCCCGATCCGCAGATAGCGATTTTGCGTCGGGGTGCGGTTGTAGGCGATGTGAAGACTACCGTCGTTCGCTGCGTATGCCAGATCGATCTTGCCGTCTTCGTCGAAATCCGCCGGGGCCACCTCTACCGCTCGTCCAACGCCGGTGGGGTTTCCGACGGCAAAACGCCCGGTCCCCTGATTCCGAGAAATTGCCCCTCCTGCGATCAGGTCTGCGACCAACCGGTTTTCAAGGTCCGCAAACACTACCGTACCTTCCGTAGCAACGATGACCTCCCCTTTTTCCAGCACGCCCTCTCGGTTTACAATCGACGTAACCCCAGACGGACCGGAAACGGCGAGGTCGATCCAACTGTCGTGCGTATAGTCGTGCGCAACGACCCGGCGGCTGTCCGGTGGGATGCCTACCAACGGCATGACTTCGTATACGCCTGCTAGTCGGTCGCGGTAGATCACCGCGCCCCGGTCACGGTACAGAACGGCAAGGTCAAACCCGTTGGTATCGGAAATCAGTTCGAAGTCCACCGCATCGACTGCCTCACCGGGAATAAAAGGAAAACGGGCGGATTCGTCGCTAAACCCGGCAGTGCCGTTGTTGCGCATCAGCTTCGAATGCATGCCAAACAGAAAAAGGTCGATGTCGTAGTCGTGATCGAAATCCACCCACAACGCCTGTGAAAACCGTCCGGCAGGGAGCGCGATGTCCGTTTTTCTTGCCTTCCCTTGCTCATTTCTGTAAAGTGCCGCGCCGGATTCGGTCAGCACGCACAAGTCTGCCAGCCCGTCGTTGTCGTAGTCGCCGGGCGTGATGGCGTGTGCACCCCGGATGTCTTCCAATCCGGACGTTTCGACCGGCTGGACGCCATTTCTGAAGACACGGACGCCGGCCTGCGACCACACCAGCAGATCGGATTTTCCGTCTCCGTCAAAGTCGATTGTCGAAAGACCGACGGATCCAGGGTCGATCACACCGGGAAGACGGGTTTCTTCAAACCGGAGCATTCCTGCGATCCGGTCGTCGGGAGGGGCGAGGGTCTCATATATTTCGGAGTAATAGCTCCATTCGAGATCTTCGGGGATGACCGCGCCCGCCTGGCGTTTTTTTATCTCCTGAAAACGCTCTAACTCGCGGGCGGTGTCTTCGGCGCGGTTGGCCTCACGGTAGGCGTTGTACAACTGAAAATGAGGGCCGGAAAGATTGGGGTCCAAAAGCGCGGCGGTCTCAAATTCACGAAGCGCCTCTTCCGCCCGTCCACCGATTTTGTAGAGCACGCCAAGATTGTACCGGGTGATCGATTCGTCGGGAACGAGCGATGCCATTTTCTCAAATTGGACGATGGCCCGATCGTATTCCGACTGGCGTTTGTACTCGATGCCAAGGTTGAACCACGTATGCGGGATGGAAGGATCTATGCGTTGCGCTCGTTCCAATTCCGCGATGCCTTCGGCGGTCCTGCCGGCGCGCAAGAGCGACAACCCGTAGTTTACCACCTCGCGCGGCGAATCGGGCGCAAGATCGAGTGCCTTTTTGAATTCTTCCACGGCTTGCTGGTGCGTCGTAGGATTTTCATAGAACGCTTTGCCAAGATTCCGGTGATGCCAGAGTTGTGTGTCGTCGGCTCCGGCCCCGTCGATGAGAAACAGCAACACAAGAGCACAGGGCAACCCTCGAAAGATAGCGGAAAACCGGACCTTTTTTCTTCGAAACGCCTTGCCCGACAGGACCGAATCGTCATATATCGTCTTCACGTCTTGAACTTCTCCTTTTAACCTTTGCTTCCAATATGGAACCAAACAAGAGGTAACGATGTTAAAATTTCTAACAGTGTCAAGATATGAGCTGTATATTGACCCTGTCAAGCATTATCCCGGCACAAACGGTATGCTGGCGGGGAAGATAAAATGAAAATCTTGGGTGCGATGTGTTCGTGGTCACATCGGAAACGATTTTTGAGTGTATATTACAAAAGTTCGAAGGGGCGGGTTTTACAAACTCGCGCTCATCATGGCTATGAGAAGACAGCGCATGGACGGATGGAACGAATTGGCGGAGATGGACGGACTGGCGCAGGCCGAGCGCGTGCGACGGGGCGAGGTGACGTCCGTCGAGTTGGTCGAAGCGGCGATTGGGCGTATCGAGAGACTGAATCCCGTGCTCAACGCCGTTGTGACCCCCATGTACGACGAGGCGTATAGAACGGCCCGAGCAGGAACGGCGACGGGGCCTTTTGCCGGCGCACCGTTTCTACTCAAAGACCTCGTGGCGGCGTTTCGGGGTGTACGTCTTGCAGCGGGGTCTGCTTTGCTTAAAGACCATGTGCCGGATTACGACAGCCATTTGGTGCAAGGGTTTAAAAAAGCAGGGTTGATTACGGTAGGCAAGACCAACACACCCGAACTCGGCGGTCATATCACGACCGAGCCGGAACTGTTCGGCCCCACCCGTAACCCATGGAACGTGGAGCGAACGACGGGTGGGTCGAGCGGCGGGGCCGTGGCGGCGGTCGCTTCCGGTATGGTTCCGGCGGCGCACGCCAACGATGCGGCCGGTTCCATCCGTATCCCGGCTTCCTGTTGCGGCGTGTTCGGGCTGAAACCCACACGGGCACGCAACTCGCTCGGACCCGATTTTGGCGACTGGTGCAACGGTCTGGCCGAGGAACATGTCGTATCCCGGTCGGTACGTGACAGCGCCGCTATTTTGGATGCCACCGCCGGTCCCTTTCCCGGCGATCCGTACTGGCCCGCACCACCGGCACGTCCGTTTCTGAGCGAGATAGACGCCGATACGGGGTGTCTGCGCATCGCTTTTACGACACGCGCACCCAACGGTGTTCCCGTACACCCGGACTGTGTAGCAGCGGTGCAGGACGCGGCGGCGCTGTGCGCGTCGCTCGGCCACGAGGTGGAGGAGGCCGATCTGCCCATCGAAGGAACAGCTTTTATCGAAGCCTTTGCCCGCGTATTTGCCTGCGGCGTGGCCTCGAACATCGAAGCCATTCTCAAGGCAGTGGGACCGCCGCACACCGTCGGGGATCTGGAACCGCTCAATCGGTATATGTACGAGGTGGGAAACGCGCACAGCATCCCGGAATACATGGCCGACATTGCCTTGATGCAAAAGATGACACGCGACATCGCCCGGTTTTTTGCCACCTACACGCTTTGGCTGACACCGGCGGTGACCGAACCTCCGATGCCGATGGGCTCGTTCAAGGTGACGGAGCAACAGCCCGCCCAAACAGTATACGAGCGGATTTTCGCGTTTATTCCCTTTACCCCGATCGCCAATGCAACCGGACAGCCTGCCATGTCGGTTCCGCTATACTGGAACCGGGAGCAACTACCGGTCGGCGTTCATTTCACGGGCCGCTACGGCGATGAAGCGACGCTGTTTCGTCTCGCAGCACAGCTTGAGCAGGCTCGGCCCTGGCGGACACGCAAACCCCCGGTGTCCGTCTGATATGCGATTTTATCCTTTGAGGAGGCTATGTCGAAACTGAAGAAAAAACTCATCATCGCAGGTATTGCCATCGTCGCGGTCGCGGCGACGTCCGAATTGATCATGCAGATGTTTCTCCGGCAGGGAGAAACATTTTTTCTGCAAGGCAAAGAAGTGGTGGAAACGCTTAGAGGTTTTGCCGCCGCCGTAAAATCGCGGGATGCCGCCGCCATTGGCGCGTACTACGATCCGGCTTTTTCCGGTTTCGGTCTCGACACAGACCGCATGGAGCCGACAGGGGAAAAGGACGGCATTCTGACATACCGTTTCGGCAAGGGAGAAGCCGCGCTCAACGCCGACGGCGCGCGCGCGGCATGGAAAGCGTACGTAGAATCTTTCGACGCCATCGAAGAAGCCGGACTGCATATCCACCATCTGGAAAACGCAAGCAAAGAAGAACGCATCGCCACCGTGCGTTTCGAAACCATCGGAACCCCGAAAGGATCGCTCCGTCCCGGTATCGACCGTGCCCTGTTCCGCATGAAATTCGTCTCCACCTCCGGTGGTCTCAAAATCCGCGAGGCGTCATTGCTCGAAAGCGAGCGCGTCATCGCCGACACCCCGCACTTTACCGACGTGGCCGAATCCGCCGGCGTCGCGTTTACCAACACCTATTACCCGCGTTTTCTTTCCGATCCGCTCAAATTCAAAATGATCCGCTACGGTCCCGGCGGTATCACGGCGGTGGACTACGACAACGACGGATACTACGACCTGTATGTTCCCGACGGTGAAAAATCACGTCTGTTTCGCAATCTCA
The DNA here is from genome assembly GCA_016867335.1 of Candidatus Zixiibacteriota bacterium. Classification (GTDB taxonomy): domain Bacteria; phylum JAAXHH01; class JAAXHH01; order JAAXHH01; family JAAXHH01; genus VGJU01. The sequence continues at coordinate 8,923 of VGJU01000088.1, forward strand.
AAAACGGCTCCTTCGCCGACGTAACCGACTCGGCCGGACTGAGCGGGCAGGACGGCGTCAGCGTGGCTGTATTTGCGGACTACGACAACGACGGATACAAGGACTTGTTTGTCAGCCGTACCTTCGAACCCAACCGGCTGTTTCGCAACAACGGCGACGGCACGTTTTCCGATGCAACGGCAAAATCCGGCATCGGCCCCGACGGGTGCACCACAGTCGCCTCGTTTGCCGACTACAACAACGACGGGTATCTCGATCTGTACGTAGGACGGTATCTGGATCCTCGCACCGACATCCCCACGACGTTCTATGCCCGCAACGGTCTGCCCAATCAGTTGTATAAAAACAATGGCGACGGCACGTTTACCAACGTCACCGAGCAGGCGGGCGTAGGCGAAGTAGGGCTATGTCTTGGCAATGTCTGGGGCGACTACGACGACGACGGGTATTCCGATCTGTATGTCGTCAACGACTTCGGGCGCAACACGCTCTACCACAACAACGGCGACGGCACGTTTTCCGACGTCACCGTCACTTCCGGGACGCTGGCCTACGGCGCGGGCATGAACGCCTCGATGGCCGACTACGACAACGACGGCAAAATCGACATCTATGTCACCAATATCCGTTCCGAACACGCTTGGTACGCCGAATGGCCTACGGTCGCCAAATACATGGTCAACACATGGAAACAGGATGTATGGCAGACCGATATGCCGCTGTACTGGGAGATCTTCAAACAGTCGGGTTTTGACTTTGTCACCGTGTTTCAGCAGATGGCATCAGGCAACAACCTGCTACGCAACCGGGGCGACGGCACGTTCGAGGACGTGACGATCAAAGTCGGCGCAAGCCCGTATGGATGGTTCTGGGGCGCCAGTTTTGCCGATTTCGACAACGACGGCTGGCAAGACATCTACATGGCCAACGGATGGGTGTACAACGATCGGGGTACCGAAATAGAACTCGACTTTCTCAACAACGTGGTAAGCCGTCAGGATATGTACAAACAGGGCACGTTGTTCGACCCCGCGTATTTCGGACGCACCTCGTGGCACGGGTGGGAACGCAACCGGCATCTGCGCAGCAACGGAGACGGCACGTTTTCGGAGATCGGAACCCCTGCCGGGACCGATCTGATAACCAACAGCCGGGGCGTGGCCGCCGCCGACTTTTGGAATCGCGGTGTGCTGGACATCGCGGTGGCCGCCTCCACCGGAAAACACGCGCTGTTCCGCAACGACATCGGCGCAAAACGCAACTGGCTGGGTGTCGAACTCGTAGGCACACAGTCGAACCGGGATGCCGTAGGCGCTAGAATCACCGCCGTGGTAGGCGTCAAACGGCAAACCCGCGAAATCACGCTCGGAGACGGATACGGGTCGCAAAATTCGCTACGTCAGTATTTTGGTCTGAGCGACGCCGATACGGTGGACGAACTAACCGTCAAATGGCCCAAGTCGGGCATCGTGCAAAAGTTTACGGGCGTAACGGGCAACCGGATCGTCGAGATTACCGAAGGCAAGGATATGCTCATTGAGAAAAATTACGGGGAGACCGCGCCATGAAGACCTTTTCGCTTATGGCCGTGGGCATCGGTCTGGCGGGCGTAGGGCTTGCCACACTGGCCGCTCCCAACGGAGAACGCTGGTTTGAAGATATAACGCAAAAGGCCGACCTTTCGGCCCCGCACACCAACCGGTCGTTCAAAAACCCCTATGCCCACATCATGGCCGGATACACCGCGCTCGGCGCTTCCGTAGCCGTGGGCGACTATGATGGCGACGGTTACGAAGACCTGTTTGTAACCGACTCCAAAGAAGACGGCAAAAACCGTCTGTATCGCAACAACGGCAACCTCACGTTTACCGATGTCGCCGCTCAGGCGGGCGTGGCCGACGGCAACGACGCCCAAAACGCCTCTGCGGACGCGCTCTGGTTCGATGCCGACAACGACGGTATGCTCGACCTGCTGGTGGTCCGCTTTGGACATAATCAACTGTTCCGGAACATAGGCAAAGGCCGGTTCAAAAACGTAACGGCCTCCTCCGGTCTCACCCGATATGCCAACGCCATCGCGGCCGTGGCGTTTGACCACGACAAAGACGGGGATACGGACCTGTTTATCGGTAGTTATTTCCAACCGGTCAACATCTTTCAACCGGAGACACCTCGGTTTTTCCCCGAAAGTTTCGAAACGGCCAACAACGGCGGTGGTGTTACCGTGTTTCGCAACGACGGCAACTTCAAATTTACCGACATCACCCAGCAGACGGGTATCGACCTCAAAGGCTGGACGCTCGATCTGGGTCATGCGGACGCGGATAACGACGGGGATGAGGATTTATACGTCGCCGCCGACTTTGGGACCGATCGGTTTTTTGTCAACGACGGAAAAGGCGTGTTTACCGACCATACCGAAACCGCCATCGGTATCGACACCAAAAAGGGGATGAATGTAGAGTGGCAGGACTACGACAACGATGGGCTGTTCGACATCTACGTCACCAACATTACGGACGACTATATGCGGGAAGGCAACTTCCTGTGGCACAACAACGGCGATCTCACCTTTACCGACATTTCGCGCGAAACCGGCACGCACAACACCGGATGGGGCTGGTGTGGCAAGTTTTTCGACTATGACAACGACGGCTGGCTCGATCTCTACGTCATGAACGGGTGGGTGTCGGGCAACGAGCAGAGCTACGTGCCGGATATCTTCGAGATGATCGTGCGACCCGGCATCGACTTTGCCGATGCACGCAACTGGCCGCCTATGGGGGCCAAATCGCTAAGCGGATATCAGAAAAAAAGACTGTTTCACAACGAGCGTGGGCAGATGTTTAAAGACGAGGCGGCTCGTCACGGGCTGGATTCCATGCGCGACGGACGCGGCATCGGCGTGGCGGATTTCGACCACGACGGACGGCTCGACCTGTTTGTCACCAACGCCAACGCGGCGCCGTTTTTTTATCGCAACCTCTTGCCACTCGACCACCATTGGGCTTCTTTTATACTGGAAGGCAAAATCTCCAACCGGCTTGCCGTCGGAACCCGGCTCTTGATTACCGCCGGTGACAGGACCTACCATCGCTATGTGAACGGCGGCAACGGATTTGCCTCCCAAAGTTCGTACCGTGTCCACATAGGGCTTGCCACCCACCCGACCATCGACCGTCTTGAAGTGATCTGGCCCACCGGCACCCGGCAGACGTTCGAAAATCTGACTGCAGACCGGATATATCGTCTTGTCGAAGGCAGTGCCCATCCCGTACCCTTTGTCGTCAAGGAAGAAAAAAAATGATCCGACTTCTCTCTCTGCTCCTTCTCGTTGTCGCTCCGGCGGCATTTGCCGCCACCGCCGAAGACCATTATCAGAGCGCGCGCAAAGCGCTGACCGCACGCAACTACCCGGTGGCGCTCGACGCCTTCGAAGCCGCGCTCAACATGGAGCCCGACAATATCCGCTATGCCAGTGAATACCGACAGGCCGTCATCGGCGCGGCGCAGTACGACCGGTGTATCGCCTTTTTCGAAAAACTGGTCGCCGTGCATCCGATGGCGTCGAGCGCGTTTCTCAATTTCGGATTTGCCTATGTGGACAAAATACCGGCGGCCGGATCGATCACACAGGTGATTCTCGCCAACACCGCCCTTACGTATTTTAGCAAGTCGATAGAAATCAAACCTTCGTGGATCGCCCTGTATACGAGGGGTAACAGCTATCTTTACTGGCCTAAAATCTTCGGACGCGCCTCGCTCGGCGTTTCCGATCTGGAAAAAGCATATCAGATGCAAAAGATGGACCGGGTAAAACGCAGCTATCATGTCCGTGTGTATATCTCGCTTGGTGACGGATACTGGAAGACCGACGACATCGACAAGGCACGCGCGATCTGGCAGGAAGGGCTTGCCCAATTCCCGGACAACGAACAACTCAAGGCCCGTCTGGCCCGCGAAGGCGACGCACTGGCCGAATACATCGATTCCGTCCTCGACCCCAACAAAAGAGTAGATACCAATTTGCAGGAGATCTGGACAAACCTATGAAAAGATTGATCCTTCTGACGCTTTTTGCCGCTGGCCTTCCGCTTTCTTCCCATGCCGCCGGTCCCGGCGAAACGGTCATCCGTTTTGAAGAAATCGGCGAAAAAGCAGGCGCACGGTTTGTTCACCAAACCCGAAAATTTAAAGGGGCCAAGTCGGACGTACTCGAAATGTTTACTTCCGGCGGCTCCGCCGTCGCCGTCGCCGACTATGACAACGACGGGTTCGACGATATCTTTCTCGTCGATTCCGACGAAGGTGCGTCGCATCACCTGCTCCGCAACAATGGCAACATGACGTTTACCGAGGTGACGAAAACCGCTGGCGTAGGCGGCGGAAACGACCCGCTTTCCATCTGCGCCGACGCGCTCTGGTTCGATTACGACAACGACGGCTGGCAAGACCTCATGATCGTCCGTTTTGGCACGCCCCTGCTTTACCATAACGAACGCAACGGCAAATTCAAGGACGTCTCTGCCGGAACGGGCATGACCCTATTTACCAACGCCATCGCCGCCATCGCCTTTGATTACGACAACGACGGGGATCTCGACGTGATGATCGGCAACTATTTCAAACCCGTCAATTTGATCGAACTCAAAACCCCCCACGTCTTGCCCAACGATCTCGACAACGCCATAAACGGTGGCGGTGTGACGTTTTACGAAAATGTCGGCAAGGGCCGCTTTATCGACGTGACGGACAAATCCGGGCTGGGCAGGCAAACCGGATGGACGCTCGACCTGGGGCACGGTGATTTCAACAACGACGGGCTTCAGGATGTATACGTCGCCTGTGACTACGGAACCGACCGGATTTTCTTTAACGAGGGCAAAGGCGTGTTCCGCGAGACGACCGAAACCTCGCTCGGTTTCGATACCAAAAAAGGCATGAACGCGGAAGTAGGTGACTACAACAACGACGGGTGGATGGACGTGTACGTCACCAACATCACCGACGAGTATATGAAAGAATGTAACATGTTGTGGCACAACAACGGAGACGGCACGTTCACCGACGTTTCCAAAGAAACGGGAACCTGCGGCACGCTGTGGGGATGGGCGGCCAAATTCGGGGATTTCGACAACGACGGGTGGCAGGACATCTTTGCCGTCAACGGACTTCGCTCTGCGGGCAAAGACAATTACATCCCGGTCGTCGTCAATATGATCACTACCCCCGGTATCGACTTTACGGATGTCAACAACTGGCCGGACATCAAGGACATGACGTGGAGCGGGTATCAGAAGAAAAAAATGTTCCGCAATCTCGGTAACCAGAACTTTAAAGAAATCTCCGGCCCGGCGGGTGTCGACAATGTGCTGGACGGGCGAGGACTGGCGCTGGCGGATTTCGACCGCGACGGTCTTCTCGATATGTGCCAGACCAACGCCGATCAGCCGAGTCTGCTGTATCGCAGCGTTACCCAAAATCCGGGGAACTATGTGGAATTGAAACTGGTGGGAACCCGATCCAACCGGGACGCCATAGGCGCGCGGGTAAAGCTCAAGGCCGACGGTAAAACGATGGTACGTGAAGTCAACGGCGGCAACGGCTATGCCGGGCAAAGCACGCTCATGCTTCACTTCGGTATCGGCACGGCCACCCAAGTCGATGCTGTCGAAATCCGTTGGCCAAGCGGAAAAATACAGACGGTTTCCGTACCGATCAACCGGCTGACCCGTATCGTGGAAAGCAAGTAAAGACAGGATGTTTCGATGACCGCCGCCCGTATGGTTCGTCTTTCCACCGGTATCCGGATGTATGGCGAACAAACGGGCACCGGCGCGCCGGTGCTGGTCTTTCTGCATGGAGGGGGCGGATGGCTGGAACACTGGCGAAGCCAGATCGACCGTTTTTCCAAGACCATGACCGTCGCCGCGTGCGATCTGCGCGGACACGGACGAACCGAAACACCTTTGGGGCGGTACGACATCTCGGTCTTTGCCGATGACGTCGCCGCATGGCTCGAAACCCTTGGCATCGAACGCCCCGTACTCGTAGGACACAGCCTCGGCGGCACGATCGCGGTTCGTTTTGCCTTCGATTATCCCGACCGGGTATCGGGTATCGTGGTCGTGGATTCCACTTGCCGGACCGCCGATCTGGCGCGAGACGACTGGCGACGCACGGTCGTTGCGCGCATAAACGATCCCGAAACGGCAAAAGCCCAAGCCGCACGATATACCCATTCGCCCGAAAGCGGTCATGCCGACACGGTAGACGCGATGCTCGCTGCCACGCCTCCACCGCCCCCCGGCGTCATACATGCCACTCACTACGGTCTCCTCACCCACAACAACGCCGCCGCCGCCTCGTTTGTCTCTTGTCCCACGCTGATCGTCGGCGCTTGCGACATGGACTATTGGCCCTTAGTGCAATCTTTTTCCGACTATATCCCCCACGCCCGTGTGACAGGCATCCCGTGTTGCGGACACTATGTTATGATCGAGCAGCCAAAACGTTTTGACGAAGAACTGTCCGTCTTTTTGGATGCCGTACGTCTCGGAACCGCCCCGCGCGGCAAGTCGGGTGAAATACCCGCAGGAAGATGGGAAGGGTGATTCCACCATGCCTCATTTTGACCCCGAACACACCTTTGGCCATACCTT
>VGJU01000089.1 GCA_016867335.1 Candidatus Zixiibacteriota bacterium
GTAGTCTTGATCGACCGCCAGGGAGAGCCGCGCGGCACACGCATTTTCGGTCCGGTAGCACGTGAGTTGCGTGAAAAAGAGTTTATGCGCATCGTTTCTCTTGCGCCGGAAGTTTTATAACCATGGTATGGTTTAAGCGTAAAGGGTCGGAATTATGCATGTCAAGAAAGGCGATACGGTAGAGGTAATTTCCGGTGATAATCGTGGACGGCGTGGCAGGGTGTTGCGCACGATTCCCGAAAAAAACCGGGTACTGGTTGAAGGTGTCAATTTCATTATCCGCCACACGCGGCCCTCTCCGCGCAATACGCAGGGCGGGCGGATGCAGCGTGAAGCCCCGATTCATGCTTCCAACGTCAAGGTAGTTTCCGAGGGATAACGAGGAACAGGGCATGGCAAGACTCAAAAGCAAATACCGGGAAGAAGTAGTTCCCAGTTTGGTCAAAACCTTTGGCTACGACAACATCATGGAAGTACCGAAGGTTCAGAAAGTCGTAGTCAATATGGGGGTGGGGGAGGCTGTACAAAATGCAGCCATCATAGACGGCGCGATTGCGGAGCTGAGTGCCATCACGGGACAAAAAGCGGTGGTGACGCGCGCAAAGAAGTCCATATCGAACTTCAAGATACGGGCGGGCATGCCGTTGGGTTGCCGGGTGACGTTGCGGGGAGATCGGATGTACGAGTTTCTTGATCGTCTGATCAACTTGGCGATCCCCCGAATCCGTGATTTCCGGGGTGTCTCCAATCGGTCGTTTGACGGTCGTGGTAACTATACGTTAGGGCTTGCAGAGCAGACCATTTTTCCCGAAATCGAATACGACCGGGTAGACAGTCTTCGTGGAATGGATATCACGATTGTAACCACGGCCAAGACGGACGAAGAGAGCGCGGAGCTGTTGAAACAGCTTGGAATGCCGTTTCGTCGGTAGAGCAATTACCGAGAGGGGGACGTGTGGCAAAAAAGTCATTGATCGCGAAGGCAAAGCGTCCACCGAAATTCAAGGTGCGCGCCTATCATCGCTGTGGGCGTTGCGGACGACCGCGCGGGTATCTGCGGCGGTTTGGAATTTGCCGTATCTGTTTCCGGGAACTAGCCTTGCAGGGCGAAATTCCAGGAGTTACGAAATCTAGTTGGTAGACGATCGAAGATATCGTCAGGGGAGGATAGATGACCGATCCGATTGCGGACATGTTGACTCGCATACGGAATGCTTGCCAGGCGCGACATACGAAAGTCGAGATTCCCGGCTCTAAAATAAAGAAAGAGATTGCCCGTATTTTGCTGGATCACAAGTTCATCAGCAATTACGTGTGTGTCGAGGATGGCAAGCAAGGTGTCATCAAGATATATCTCAAATACGGCACTTCAGGTAAATCCGTTATTTCGACGATCAAGCGGATCAGCACGCCGGGGCGTCGGGTGTACGTGGGGACGGATGCCGTGCCGCGCGTGCTGAACGGTCTGGGGCTTGCCATACTGACCACCCCCAAGGGGATTGTCACGGATCGGGAAGCGCGTCAGTTGCATACCGGTGGCGAAGTGCTTTGTTATATCTGGTAGGACGAGCGTTCAGGAGGAGTATACCGTGTCACGCATAGGCAAGCAGCCGATTCCTATCCCCGGCGGCGTAGACGTTAAGATCAGCGACCGTCTGGTCACGGTGAAAGGCCCGAAAGGGAGTCTGTCGCATCAGACACCGACTCTTATTAGCGCCGAGGTAGCCGACGGGAACATTTTGGTAAAACGGATCGAGGATACCAAGCAGGGGCGATCGTTGCACGGCCTGACACGGTCTCTGATCGCCAATATGGTACAAGGGGTGACGGCAGGTTTTAGCAAGACACTTGAGATTAGCGGGGTCGGGTATCGTGCGGAGGTACAGGGTAACAATCTTTCGTTGGCGCTTGGGTTTTCGCATCCTGTTGTTTTTCAGGCGCCACCGGAGATAAAACTCGAAGTAGCCGGCGGAACGCGAATTGTCGTTTCCGGGATCAATAAAGAGTTGGTAGGTCACGTAGCGGCTTTTATACGTTCTCTTAAAAAACCTGAGCCTTACAAGGGTAAGGGGATTCGGTACGAGGGCGAGCAGGTCCGCCGGAAAGCCGGCAAGAGCGGAGCGAAGAAGTAAGGACGCGGAGCGACATTCATGAGATTGCATAAGCATACGAATTCACAGACAGTAATGCGGGTAAGACGGCATACCCGGGTACGAAAAACGGTTGAGGGTACGTCCGACCGTCCCCGGCTTTGCGTATTTCGCAGTTTGAAGCATATCTATGCACAAGTGGTGGACGATACCACGGGAGCTACGCTGGCAGCCTCTTCCACCGTAGCCCCAGAGGTGCGGGAAAAACTGGCAACCGACCTGAGCAAGCTGGACGAAAGCAAGATAGTGGGTCAGGCGCTGGCTGAAAAAGCCCTCGCTTCGGGTATCTCGAAGGTAACGTTCGACCGTGGCGGCTACAGGTATCACGGTCGCATCAAAGCCCTGGCAGACGGCGCCCGAGAAAAAGGTTTGGAGTTCTGAGCCGCCGTCGTACCCGGATGAATCTGTTTTCAGCATACGGAGGTAAGCAACATTGGCAAGAATCATGTCCGACGAGATGGAACTTTCGGAACGTCTGGTCGATATCAACCGGGTAGCCAAAGTGGTTCAGGGCGGACGCACGTTCAGTTTTAACGCACTGATTGCGGTAGGGGACGGAAAAGGTCATGTGGGTCTTGGAATGGGAAAGGCGCTCGAACTTTCCGAGGCCATTCGGAAAGCTACGGAGAAGGCCAAAAAGCAACTACAGCGGGTTCCCGTCGCCAATGGCACTATCCCCCACACCGTAGTGGGACGGTTTAGCGCGTCGGAGGTTTTGCTCAAACCGGCAGCACCGGGGACTGGAGTAATTGCGGGTGACGCCGCCCGTGCTGTGCTGGAAATGGCTGGCGTCCATAACATTCTGACTAAGTCGGTTGGTTCCTCCAACCCGTACAATGTTGCCAAAGCCACGCTGGAGGGGCTTATCAAACTCAAGCTGGAAGCGGAAACGGCAAAAACCCGTGGCGGCGAAGATGCAAGGGGTTGACATGGAAATACGTTTACGGCTGACCCAACGCCGAAGCGCGATCGGGCGTCATGCATCGCAGAAAAAAACGCTCGAAGCTCTCGGAATCCGTCGTCTACACCATAGTGTGATCCACAAAGACACGCCCCAGATCCGTGGGATGATCAATCGGGTAAGTCACCTTATACAAGTGGAACGGCTCGACGCGGACAGCGAATAACTCGTTTACAGGAAAGAGAACCGTCATGGAATTGAGATACGCGCCCGGATCGATCCGGAAAAACAGACGGCTTGGCCGGGGGGTTGGTTCCGGTCAGGGAAAGACCGCCGGACGGGGTCACAAAGGCCAGTTGGCAAGAGCGGGCAAGAAAATCCATCCTTCGTTTGAGGGTGGGCAGATGCGTCTTATTCGCCGATTGCCTAAGAGAGGATTTACTAACCCGTTTAGATCAACCTATCAGATTGTAAATGTAGGCGATCTAAAGAATTGGGACAAGGCTGTCGTGGTGGACGTCGATACGCTCAAAGCGAAAAACATGGTCCGCAGTGTCGCTGATCCTGTAAAGATTCTGGGCGATGGAGTCATAGAACACCCCCTGACCGTTAAGGTACATGCGATAAGCAAGGCTGCCCGCGAAAAAATAGAAGCTGCCGGGGGAACCGTCGAGGTGATCGGCTGATGTTTGAAAGTTTCAAGAATGTTTTTCGTATTCCGGAACTCAGAAACCGCGTATTGATTACTTTGGGGTTGTTGGCGGTTTATCGAGTGGGGGGCCAAATACCTACCCCCGGTATCGATCATCAGGTGCTGGGCGCATTTTTCGACCGGATGGGCGGCACGATTTTCGGGCTGTACAACATGTTTGTCGGCGGGGCATTCGAACGCGCGACGATTTTTGCATTGGGTGTCATGCCCTATATCAGTGCCTCTATCGTCTTTCAGTTGCTGGGGTCGATGTGGCCTTATATACAGCGTCTACAAAAAGAAGGCCCGGAAGGTCAGAAAAAGATCACGCAGTACACGCGCTACGGTACGGTCGTTTTGGCGTTGATTCAGGCGCTGGGGATCAGCGTGTGGCTGGCCGGAGTCCGGGACGATTTCGGGCGGTCGGCGGTTATCGAACCGGGAATCGGATTTACGCTGATGACCATGATTACGATGACTACAGGTACGATCTTTTTGATGTGGCTGGGTGAACAGATACAGGAACACGGTATCGGAAACGGAATTTCGCTGATTATCTTTGTTGGTATCATCGCACAGTTACCCATTGCCGTAAAAGACGAGACGGAAGCGGTTATCAACGGGTTGCGTAGCGGGCTTGTCGAGATTTTTATTCTGGTGCTGTGGGTAGCCATCGTTGCCTCCGTCGTGCTGATCACGCAAGGGCAACGGCGTATCGTGGTGCAGTATCCGCAACGGGTGGTGGGGCGAAAGGTATACGGGGGACAGAGTACGCATCTGCCGTTGCGTATCAATGCGGCTGGTGTGATGCCGATTATTTTCGCTCAGTCCATCATGTTCGTACCGGGCACGTTTTCCAGCTTTTTTCCGGAAAGCGCCGCCATACAGTCGGTTGCTGAGTGGTTTCTTCCCGGAGCGTTGGTATACAATGTGCTTTACGGTTTTCTGATCGTCTTTTTTGCGTATTTCTATACGGCTATCATTTTCAATCCTGTGGATGTGGCTGAAAATATGAAACGAGTGGGGGGGTTTATACCGGGGATTCGGCCGGGCAAGCGGACGGCGGATTTTCTGGATCGCATCCTGACGCGGATTACGCTTCCGGGGGCTATATTTCTTGCGTTTATCGCCATTGTTCCGTTTCTGATCATAACCAGCATGAATGTGTCTTTGAGTGCTTCTTCGCTGTTTGGCGGAACCGGGATTATGATCGTGGTCGGCGTCGGTCTCGATACGCTTCAGCAGATCGAATCGCATTTGGTCACGCGGCATTATGAAGGTTTTATGCGGCGGGGACGGATTCGCGGTCGCACCTAACCACGTTAAAACGCTATGCGACTGATTCTGCTGGGGGCCCCAGGGGTAGGAAAGGGAACACAGGCGGCAAAACTCGCTCGACGACTACAGGTTCCGCATATTTCTACAGGTGAGTTGTTAAGAGAGGAGATTCAGAATTCTACTCCGATAGGGCTTCAAGTGACCGAATACATGAATGCGGGAGAACTCGCGCCCGATTCGATCATGATCGAGTTGCTTGAAAAGCGTCTACGGGAACCGGACTGTCTCAACGGGTTTATTTTAGACGGCTTTCCACGTACGCTGAGCCAGGCCAATTATCTGAAAACGCTTGTGGAGTGTCTCAAAACGCCGCTCGATGCGGTGATCAGCATTGAGGTCGCAAGCGAGGTGATCGTAGACCGGTTGACGCGGCGCGGTCGATACGACGATACCCCGACGACCATCAAACACCGCTTGGATATTTATCATCGAGAAACCGAGCCTTTGAAGGAGTTTTATCGTCAGATCGGGATGTTAAGAGGGGTAGACGGAGATGCAGACCAAGAGGAAGTTACCGGGCGCATTCTTCGGTGTATAGCGGCCATTGACTTTTGACATCGTTAATATCGTTTTGGTTTCCGAGAGGTAAGTTTAATGCCTAAAGATCCTCCTGTTCAGGTGGAAGGCACTGTAGTAGAGCCGTTACCCAATGCTTCCTTTCGGGTCGAGTTGGAGAACGGGCATCAAATTTTGGCGCACATATCGGGAAAGGTGCGGGTAAATTTTATTCGTATTTTACCGGGTGATAAGGTGATGGTGGAGTTGTCCCCCTACGATCTGACCCGGGGGCGTATTATCTACCGTTATAAATAAGAGGTGGGTATCGATGAAAGTACGCGCATCGGTAAAAGAAATATGCGATCAGTGCAAGGTCATCCGCCGTAAGGGTGTCGTGCGGGTTATTTGTACCAATCCGCGTCACAAACAGCGGCAAGGATAGACAGACGTCTGTAGTGTCCTGTTAGGCAGTCACGAAGGAGGAAAGTTGTGGCACGAATCGCCGGCGTCGATCTTCCCCGGGAAAAACGCGTAGAGATCGGCATCACGTATATTTTCGGTATCGGATTGGCTACCGCACAAAAGATTCTTGCACAAACGGGTGTCAACCCGGACAAGCGGGTCAAGGATTTGACGGACACGGAGGTTGCCAAACTTCGCCAGACGATAGAAAACGATTATCGTGTGGAAGGCAATCTGCGTGGCGAGATATCGTTCAATATCCGTCGTCTGATGGATATCGGGTGTTATCGCGGTTTGCGTCATCGACGGGGGCTACCCGTTCGCGGCCAGCGGAGTCGGACCAACGCGCGGGTACGTAAAGGCCCGCGGCGGACTATCGGAGCCAAACGGAAAAAATAATCCCGTCGCATAAGGGGGTACGAGGGTGGCAACAGGAAGGCGCAGCAAGACACGGAAACGCGAACGCCGGGTAGACGCCAACGGCGTGGCACATGTGCTGGCAACGTTTAACAATACCATCATAACCCTTGCCGATGTGCAAGGGAATACGATTTCTTGGTCGAGTGGGGGAAAGGGCGGCGCGTTTAAGAATTCCCGTAAAAGTACCCCGTTTGCCGCACAGATCGCAGCGGATGCGGCTGCCAAAGAGGCCATGGAGTTGGGGTTGAGACGGGTAGAAGTCTGGGTCAAGGGGCCAGGAGCGGGACGCGAGTCGGCGATTCGTGCTTTGCAGGCTGCGGGGCTTGAGATTTCTGCGATCAAGGATGTGACCCCGATCCCGCATAATGGATGCCGTCCGCCCAAAAGGCGTCGGGTATAGACGCAATCAGCTTTGGCTGGTTGCTGTTTCGGAGAAATCGACGTTACCGTCAAGGAGTGGATATGTCTCGTTATACCGACGCCAACTGCCGAATATGCCGGCGGGAAGGCGTGAAATTGTTTCTGAAGGGGGATCGGTGTTTTTCGGATAAGTGCGCCCTCGACCGACGGGGATTTCCCCCCGGACAACACGGTTCCGTAGGACGTAAGAAACCGACCGAATACGGAATTCGTCTCCGGGAAAAACAGAAAACGCGCAAGACCTACGGAATCAACGAAAAGCAGTTCCGGCTCTATTTCGACAGAGCGGCGCACACCAAAGGAAATACCGGAGAAAAACTGCTTCAACTGCTTGAAACTCGGTTGGACAATATCATTTTCCGATTGGGTTTCGCCGCGTCACGTAAAGCGGCTCGCCAGCTTGTTCTTCACCGACATATAACGGTCAACGGCCATCTGGTGGACATCCCCTCCTATATTCTCAAGGTCGGCGATGTAGTTCAGGTCAAGGAGCAAAGCCGCCAACTCGATGCCATTCATACGTCGTTGCGGGCTGCGGGGCAGCGTCCCTCGGTCAATTGGCTGGATGTAGACAAAACCACGCTCTCCGGCCGGCTACTCGAAATGCCGGTACGTGAACACATCCCAACCCCTGTTCAGGAACAACTCATTATCGAGTTGTACTCGAAATAATACTGTGGTTGGATACCTCCCGTGTATCCGTTTGCAGCGAGCTATCAGAGGCGGTACGTGATGAAATTAAAAAATTTCCAGATGCCTAAAACCGTTACGGTAGACGATGAGACGTTAACCGAAGTCTATGGCGCGTTTGTTCTGGAACCCCTCGAAAGAGGCTTCGGAACCACGATCGGTAATTCGTTGCGTCGCGTACTGCTGTCTACTTTGCCCGGAGCAGCGGTTACTTCGGTCAAAATAGACGGCGTAGCCCACGAATTTTCCACGATTGAGCATGTCGTCGAAGACGTAACCGAAATTGTGTTGAATCTTAAAGAACTTCGCTTGGTGGTCAACAGCGACGAACCCAGAACCTTGTTGCTTGAAGCCGAAGGAAAAGGCGACGTTACCGCGCTGGATATCCAGACGGAGGTGGGAGTCAAAATCCTAAATCCGGACCTTCACATCGCCACGCTGGACGAAGGCGGAAGGTTGCGCATGGAAATATATGTGGGCGTAGGACGAGGATACGTGCCCGCCGAGCAGAATAAAGACTCTAACCAGCCTATCGGCGTGATTTCCATGGATTCGATTTTTTCACCGGTGACGCGTGTCAATTTTCGCGTTGAGAACACCCGGGTCGGTCAACGAACCGACTATGATCGGCTGGTACTCGAAATCTGGACGGATGGTAGTCTTGTCCCGCGCGATGCGCTGTCTTCCGCTGCTCAGATTCTGAAAAACCACCTGCAACTCTTTATCGCATTCGACGAAGACCTTGTTCCGGACCAAGAAAAAGAAGTCGATCAGGAGTTCGAGAGGATTCGGCATCTTCTCAGAACCAACGTAGAGGAACTGGAGCTTTCGGTGCGTTCCAGCAACTGTCTGCGTGCTGCCGAAATTAAAATACTGGCGGATCTTGTACAGAAAACCGAAGGCGAGATGCTCAAATACAGAAATTTTGGTCGCAAATCGCTCACCGAATTGAACGAAATCCTCGAAGGGCTTGGTTTGGAGTTCGGGATGGACGTGGCGTCCTATCTCGGATCGGAATAGCGAGCGTCTGCGGTATAATTTTCAGCAAGGACAGGAGTTACTCATGCGACACGGAAAACAAGGGCACGGTCTGAGCCGGTCTGCCAGCCACCGGCAGGCAACGCTGGCTAATCTCGCCACTTCGGTGCTGGAAAGCGAGCGGATTCAGACGACGACCGTCAAGGCAAAGGAAGTACGAAGTCTTGTAGAACGATTGATCAGCTTTGCCAAGCAAGATACGCTTCATGCACGCCGACAGGTGTTGCGGGTCGTACGTAAGACCTCAGTGGTGTCCAAACTCTTCAGCTCCATAGGACCTCGTTTTGCAACTCGTCAAGGTGGATACACGCGCATTATACATATCGGACAGCGGCGAGGCGATGCGGCGGAAATGGCCATCCTCGAACTGGTAGACCGCGTGGTAACGGCTCCAACTACCGACGACGGAGGCAAGACGGGCAAGAAAGCGGAGACCACACCGGCCGAGGGAGCAGCGGCAGACGCGATTTGATAGGGTTGTTGGCAAAAAATCGAATGTATCCAACACAAAAGCCATGACGATGTCGTCATGGCTTTTGTGTTGGGAAGTCCCTTTAAACCGGCAGAGCCAAAAGAGATCAGAAAGGCCACAGCCCCTTTACAAAATTCTCAATTTTTGTAAAAATAGCGCTCTTTTTGGGGCTGCCTTCGATTGCGATTTTTGTAAGCTCTTCGTCCGTTTTTGTAGAGAGGGAACGGATGTACCCAAACTCCTCGACAGCCAGAATCCGGGTTTTGAGCAAGGAATCCGACATGGCTTGGAGCTGTTTTATGACTTTTTCCTGTTCTTCCACCTCAAGTTTTAGCAGATCGGTCTGCGCTTTGCGCGCCGATTCGGCGCCTCCGCCTCCGCATCCGGCAGCCCACAGAAAAAGAGCCACGAAAACGCCGAATCCCAGAAACCGCTGCAGCTTTTGCATTCGGATCACCCTTGTATGAAAAAAAGTCGAAAAAACAAATGGCTTAGGCACTATATTATGAGACAAAACTCGTCACTGTCAAGAAATTTCTCCAAAGCCCACCGACCTAGGGGTTAGAGGCTGTCCGAAAGTGGTTTGTCGGCTAAAGAACGAGCGAGAAAGCCGCGTATGTTCCACACGAGGTAGGCAGGTTCATAGCGCCTCGCCACATTTCGGTCATGTGTTTCTGTATCTTCCATGTATTTTCCACACGAAGGGGTCTCAAATGATCCGTGAAGAGGAGGCGTATCCCGCGCGGCGACGTTTTCTGAAAACGGCGATTGCCGGGGGGCTGTCCACCGTAGCCGCGGGGTTGTTGTGGAAAAACGCGGCTGCCCTAGTAACGGGGCAACGTGCGGTGCATGGGGTCGGTATCGAAGACCCGGAACTGGTACAGCTTTCTATCAACGAGAATCCGCTGGGGGCTTCGCAGCGCGCCATCGAAGCCGTGGCGCACAAACTGTTTGCCTTGAACCGTTATCCGCCCCGCGAACCGGTGCTTCACGAAGCCATCGCCCGCTATCACGGAAACGGTATTACCTGGGAGATGGTAGCCAACGGAGTAGGTTCGACGGAAATTCTCAAGACCATCGGGTTGGTCGCCATGCTCGACGGCAAAGGCTCGGTTGAACCGGAACCCGGCTACGGAGCGATCTCCGGCGTGGCCAGCGATCTCAAACGACCGGCGGTGCGCGTTCCGGTGACGATGAACTTGCAAACCGATCTGGAAGCGGTACGCAAGGCGATTACCAAGGACACCGGTATCGTTTGTCTGACCAATCCTAACAATCCGACCGGCCAGTTGCTTCCGCATGAGGATCTTGCCCGTTTTCTCAAAGCCGTACCCGAAAACATCATCGTATGCATGGACGAAGCCTATATCCATTTTTCGGACGACGAGCATTACGCCAGCATGGTTCCTCTGACCAAAAACCATCCTAACCTGCTCGTCTCGCGCACGATGTCCAAAGCCTTCGGGTTGGGCGGTATACGGGTCGGCTATGGGATCGCTGACCCTAAACTGATCGAACGGATGAAACCCCACTTGCTCGGTTGGCTGGGCCGGAACATTCTGAGCGATGTAGCCGCCATCGCCGCGCTCGAAGATCAGGAGCATATCCGCAAGGTCCATGCCCATGTGCTCAAGGAAAAAGCCTATCTGTACGATACGCTTACCAGCATGGGACTCAAACCCGTCAAAACCCAGACTATCTTTGTGCTGGTGGATATGGGCAAAGACGCTCAGCCGCTCGTAGACGCGCTCAAAGCAAAAAAGGTGCTTATCCGGCGGGCAAGCGGCATGCCCAATTATCTTCGTATTTCCGTCGGCACGCGCATAGAAAATGAAGTATTTATCGAGACATTTAAAGAGGTACTGGGAAAAGCAGGAGTGTAGCGGAGCAGTATCAGACAGAATACGTAGATGCAGGACGGAGGGACGGCTGTAAACCAGCCTAAGCGATGGATGTGACCAAAGGGGGTGGCAGGCAATACCATCCCCTTTGTGTTTTAAAGCCTTACGAGCGTCAATTGACCCTTCGTCTTCGATTTCGTACATAATCCACGAAAATGTACTCCCCCAGATTGTCCAGCGACGAATAATACGCGCGTCCACGATTCATTTCCGTCAGAGTTTCCACAAACCTTACCAGATACGGATCCTGCGTCACCATAAACGTGCTGATGGTGATTTTCTCGCGTCGGCAGGCGATAGCCTCGTCCAGCGTTCGATTGACGATTTTAGGATCGAGACCGAACGAGTTTAGATAGAGTCGTCCGTTGCGGTCGTAAATGGCAGACGGTTTTCCATCCGTAATCATAAACGCTTGTTTGTTGACGTTGCGGGATTTTTTCAGAATGGTCCGCGCCATGGATAGACCGGCTTTTGTATTGGTGTGGTACGGTCCTACCGATACGAAAGGCAATGCTTCTATCGCCACCCGTTGCGCATCGTCGCCAAATAAGACGAGATGGAGTTCGTCTTTGGGATATTTCCGTATAATCAACTCGGACAGGGCCAGCGCCACTCGTTTGGCCGGCGAAATCCGATCTTCGCCGTAGAGGATCATACTGTGGCTGATATCCAACAGCATGACGGTTGCACAGGACGTGTTGTGCTCGACTTCGTAAACTTCGAAGTCCTCTTCCTTGAGATGCATATCGAAACCGTCCCGGCGGATGGCATTTCCTATGGTCAGTGTAAAGTCGATATTGGCAGCCTGATCGCCAAAACGATAAGGGCGGGTTTCGCTGAGCCTTTCCACGCCTTCGCCGTGGAAAGGGGTTTCATGACTTCCGCCCAGTCCTTTCTTGAGCGAGGTAAAGATCTGTTTGAGCGAGTCTTCCCGAATCCGGCGTCCGCCCTTTTCCGTTAGCTTAAAGGCCGTTTCTTCACGTTTTATATAGCCCTGTTTTTCGAGTTCCTTTACAAACTCCTCATAGCCCAGTTCTTCGTCAAACAGCCCGTTTCTCCGGTCGATGTACTGCATCCACTTGAGCGCCTCATCCACGTCGCCGTTGGTGTAGATAAGCAGTTGACTCAATAGCCGGAACAGTTCTTCGAGTCTTTCCTGAAGCGTTTTTTCTTCCGGAAGGTATCGGGTATACTGAAATTCGAACATGGCCGTTTCCTTGACAAGGCGGAAAACCTTTACCGTATTTTGAGCGTGGAAAGCCCGATGAGTGCCAGAATACCGGCAATGATCCAAAACCGGATGACCACTTTGGTCTCAGCCAGACCACTGTATATAAAGGTGTGGTGTATGGGAGCCTTATAGAAGATACGGCGTCCGAGCCAATTGATACCAATTTTTTCCTGAATCAGCACGGAAAAAGCCTCGACTACGAAAATACCGCCTACGATAAGAAAAAGAAACTCTTGTTTGAGCAATACGGCCAATGTACCCACCACTCCCCCCAGCGTCATCGAGCCTACGTCGCCCATAAACACCTGTGCCGGATAGGCGTTGTACCAGAGAAACCCCAGACACGCACCGAATATGCCTGCGCAGACTACAGCCAGTTCACCGCTATCGGGGAGAAAGAAGAACTGAAGATAGTTCGAGTAGATCGCATTGCCGATCACATAGGCAAATACGCCGTATACGGCGATGGAAAAGGCCACGGGGACGATACACAACCCGTCCAGTCCGTCGGCGAAATTGACGGCATTGGTAATGGCTACCACGACAAACATGATAAAGGGAACATACCACCACCCGAGATCGAGCACGGGGGTTTTGAAAAACGGAAGATAAAGCTGAGAAGCGACCGAAGCTGGGACGGGTGAAAGGTCCGGCAATAAGAAGACGACACCCAGCGTTGCGCCGAAAAGCATCTGGAAAAACAGTTTTACCGGTTGTGAAAGCCCATGATCGCTTCCTCCGTATTTGACCTTGCGCCAGTCGTCTACGGTTCCCACTACGGCAAATAGGACAAGGGCGAAAAAAAATATCGCGGTAAAACGGTTGGCAAGATCGCACCAGAGAAAAGCGCTGGCGAAGACAGCCATGATGATCATAAGCCCACCCATGACCGGTGTGCCGGCTTTGGAGGCTGACGACATGCCTTCATAGGTTCTCGGGTTGTCTCGTATGCCTTTTAGATAGAGCGTCCGGATAAAGCGCTCGCCGAGAAACAGGGATATGCCAAAGCCTGTAAGCGCCGCACAGATGGCGCGAAAGCTCAGGTACTGAAACAGCCTCAGAAACGAAAGCGTGTCTACGGTGTCGTACAGATAGGAGGTGAGATGGTAGAGCATAGGATAAAGAAGTGAGAAAGGTGAAGTTTGAAAACCACAAAGGGCGCGTCTATCCTACGAGACCGGAGAGGCCGAGCCTTTTTGGCGGATCAGTGTTTCCAGATCGCTCAGGGTCCGCTTGATCGGAAAAAACGGTTCGAAATGGTTGCAGGTGATCATCATCCGGTGGATGTCTTCACGAAGCGATACGAGATCGGGTATCCGGTTTCGGCGGACAAGGTCGGTCAGCGCCTGAATCACGGCGTCACGCAAGAGCCAGTTGGGATGAAGATAGAATTTTCTGAGATCGTCCATATACGAAATGTCGCCGATTTTTCCGGAAGTCTTGATGGCCTCTACGGATACTTCGAGCGCCGGATCGGCGATCAAGACGCGGATATTTTTCACCATTTCTTCATCCTGCCCGATACGGTCTGCAAATGCGGCTATCGTACGGGCCGATGCGGTACGGACTTCGAAGTATGGATCCTTGAGGGTCTCCAACAAAACCTGTCGCACTTCCGGACTGTATTGATCGAGCTGTCGCAGGGTATGGACCGCGTTGCGGCGGATAAACCCCACTTGGCGATAGTCGCCGCCAAACAGTCGTTGAAGCCGAGACGTCGGGGTTTTGTCGCGTAGCAATCCGAGTATAAAAGCCAGACGGTCGGTATAGCCGAGCAACCCGGCCAATTTGACCCCCTCGTTACGGATAGTCCATGTTTCGTTTTTAAGATAGCCGTCTACCCGATATTTGAGATAATCTTCGCCGACAAGCCGTATAAACGCTTCGTCTTTTTTCTTGCTAAACCGCTGAACAAGGCGAAAGGGGGATAGTTGTGCGATAGTCGCATGGCGTCCTTCCGGGGCGTCGGCGAGAGGACCGGAATCTGATACATCGGGGGGTAGGTCCTGTTGCAGACGGTCGATCTCCTCAGCGATCCGGGTCGCTCCGTTTCGGTCGAAAAGCGCCGTTGCACGGGTGGACATCGATGCCCTGCGGTCCGGATGATCCAGAATATCGAAGATGCGCGCTGCCAGTCGGATGCCATCGACGGTGCTTACGATCCGATCATCGATGATGGCCGTTTCTTCGTAGACGACCAAACCCGCCCCACCGTTTTCGAGGGTGCGGGCGTTGAGGGCTTGATGGTCGCCCGGTGCGTAAGGGAGCGGGATCAGTATCGAGGGAAGTCCGCAGGCGCAAATCTCGGTGACGGTAGCCGCCCCCGCACGTCCGATCACGATGTCGCTTGCGGCGTAGAAACGCTCAATCTCATGCGCATAACCATACAGATGGTATCGAGACAGACACTCCTGCGACAACGAAAGCGGTTCCATTCGAGTGCGCGTATCCATCTCTGCGTCGTATTCGGCATTTTTTGTCTGACCCGTCACATGGATGACCCGTACGTTCGGGGATGCCAATAGCGTGGGAAGGGCATCCACTACGGCTCGGTTGATCGATCGTGCGCCTTGCGATCCGCCAAAGACGAACACCACACGGTCCGTGTCCGGAATGCCCAGCTCCGCCCTTGCCACCGCACGGGCCACGGCCCCGATCTCGCGTCTTACTGGATACCCTACGCGGACGGCTTTGCCAGATGGGAAAAAGGTAAGACTTTCCGCAAAAGATACACCGACTCGGTCTGCGATATAACCGGCCAGCCGGTTGGCTTTTCCGGGTACCACATTTTGTTCATGGACAAAACACCGCGCTGAAGAAAGCCGTAGCCGTCTAAGCAGCCAAAGCGCTAGCAACACCGGACTGCTCGCATATCCCCCTGTTGCCAC
Organism: Candidatus Zixiibacteriota bacterium; assembly: GCA_016867335.1. Classification (GTDB taxonomy): domain Bacteria; phylum JAAXHH01; class JAAXHH01; order JAAXHH01; family JAAXHH01; genus VGJU01. The sequence continues at coordinate 15,101 of VGJU01000089.1, forward strand.
AACCATATCCGGGCGTATGCGCAACAGGAGCAACAGGCTTTCCAGAACACCTATACCGGTACGGAGCATAAATTGGAGCATAGGGAGGAGACTGAAGTGCCAAGGCATGCTTTGGGCGGAAATCAGATGGATAGGGTAGCCCCGGCGAGGTACAAGCGTCGCCTCGATCCGTCCGCGCGCGCCGATGTATACGATCTGCGCATTTGGGTTTCCGGCGCGAATCTCGTCGGCGATGGAAAGCCCGGGATAGACGTGTCCACCGGTTCCACCTCCGGTAAAGATGTAGGTGAACGCGGGACGGTCTCCTCTCGAAACGGGGGCATCCGGCACAGAAACCGGAGTGGGTTGGAGGACAACGTCGGTCATGTTTCAGTTCCAGCCCTTCACAAAATCGTTTATCCCGAAGTCCGACGGCATGTCGTCGGGGTGGTAGGCGGACGAGGTTCC
>VGJU01000090.1 GCA_016867335.1 Candidatus Zixiibacteriota bacterium
TCCGGGCGATGCGGGGTTCGGGGTGTGCTGCACCGTATTCGGCTCGACCGGATACGTCGCGGTCCGACGAATCTCCATAAGAGTCGCCTCCCCCAATTTCCGGGTGTTGCGGGCTGTCTGCCGTCTTTGGCAAAACAGCGCGTTTACCCGTCTCACAAGGGCGTTGCGGTCAGTTGTGCTGCGCCGTGCCCCACATATCGGGCCATGTACGGCCTATGCGCTCCACGATGTCCGCCACATCTCCGTAGCGGTTCGCCCTGGCCAGACGGATACAGCGTTCGTACACCCGAAACCTTGCAACCGCGACCGGGCGACGATTGAAATCGAGCGTTTCCATAAGGTCCATCAACGTCTGGTAAATACGCGATTTGTTTTCTTCGCTACACCCCTGTATGACCCGTTCATGCAGACGAGCGACTTCCGTGAGCGAAACATCCGATGTTTCATGACGGTCCAGAGACAAAAGCGCATCCATGGCCTCACCTCCCTGTGCTGCGTTGCACGGCTCTCTTGTGCGGCGTTATGGTTCGAGCGGAATGTCCGGCCGGATTCCATAAACAGTATCGACCTGCGGGAAGCGAATCTTGAGGCAATTCTTGGTAAAGCAAAGCGAAGAGGGGCTACGCCAATCGAAGATGTGTTTTGTCTAAGACACCTGGTTTCTTATAGTCGAACCAGTAAAACGTGTTTTTAAGATGGGAACAAGGTGACGAGCGTTCGGAATGCTGGCCATGCGCTCCCCATCGCTCTACACTCCCTCAAAACCTATTCTGTACCCCGATATGTACCTTGCCGTTATACGGACGGTCGCCCTTGCCGACACCGTAGTCGAGGCCGAGCAGACCAAGCGACGACTCCAACCGGAGTCCGAACCCATAGCCCATTCGAACGTTGCGGACGGTTTCGACACGGGTAGACCGGTTGCGGGGAAACTCGAAATATCCCGTATCGAAAAAAAGAAAAAAACGCGACTCTACCGAGAGCAGGATACGGTATTCGAGATTGGACCAGACCACGCGGTTACCGCGAAACTCATTTTCCCGGTAGCCGCGCAGGGTTCGTGTGCCACCGAAAAAAAACTGATGGGATACCGGTAGTGCTCGGCTTCCGTCGTGCAGATCGACGCCGTGTAGCGCAGCAGCGACGGCGTGTCGTCGAAACAGGGGAATATGCGTTTCCATGTCCGCATACACCGCGCGGGTCCGAACGCGCGTCGGCGTGATGTCGCCGTCTTGCCGGATGCCGAACTCCGCGAAAAATGCGAAACGGACACCCCGGCGTGGGTTGAGCGAGGCGTCGCGCGTATCGACGGTCAGACCCGCACGAGCGGAAAACTCACGGGTGACGGCCAGTCCGGCCCCACCGGTGGAATCGGGAAGCGTTCGCGTCCACCCGAGTCGGACATGCGCATCTACCGCCGCGGTCAGCGGTGCGATACACGACAACCCGATCCGGGTGGTCGTATAGGTCGAATCCTGTGTCGTTTGACCGAAATCGCCGGCAACGGAAACTGGAAACCCCAGCACATAAGGTTCTTCGTACCCAAGTCTAAGATCGGAAGAATAGGAATCGCGGCGGGTCCATGCGGCGTGCGCCTTTCGGCCTGTCCCGGCGATATTTTGTGACGAAAGCGCAAAAATACCCGTGACGGCCCCGTCGCGCCCTCCGATCCCCGGTACATACCCCAGCACGGCCTCGAAAACGCCGGTTTGCGCTTCTTCCACCTTTATCGTCACGGTCACGCTGTCGCCCGTCGGGTTTAGACGGAGCACAGCCGGCTCTACACGCCGGAAAAGACCGAGCCGCAACAGACGCTCACGTCCCCGGTCGATCCGTTGCTGGTCGTATGGCGCACCCGGCAACAGACGAATTTCGCGGATTGCCGTCTCCTGACGGGTCTGTACGACGCCCTCTACTTGAAACCCGCGAATACGCACCATCGGCCCTTCATATACGGTCAGCCCGATGTCGGCCTTGCCTTCTTGGATTTGCAGACGGCTTATTTCGATACGACAGTACGGGTAGCCGTTGCGCTCGCAAAACGTCAGCACCCGGTCAATGTCGCGGTCAAGCCGCGTAGGATCGAAAGGCCGACCCGGACGGGTGTCGAACAACGGTTGCAGGTCGGCAGGCCACGCCAAAGCGCCGGTCAGTTCGATGCGATCCACCACGACCACCGGTCCTTCGCGGATGGTCAGGACGACTTGCACTTTGCTTGAATCGGGAGAAAGGAGAAGACGCGGTGGGAGTACTTCGGTTTCCATGCGGCCTGCGGCGAGATAGGTCTCCAAGAGCTTCCGGATGCCGTGTTCCAACGCATCGGAGTCGTATCTGCGGCCTATGGCAATACCCAACAAATCCCGGATTTCGCGCGAGGAAAGATATTGGTTTCCTTCCACGACGATCCGATCGACGACCGGCGTGGCGGAATCGACCGGCGCAAAGACCGGCAACAGAAGCAGGGCGGCCAGCAACAGCATGTGCGCATCCGGCTACAGATTTACCTTTTTCCATCGTCCACGACGAAACAGCACATAACCGATGATCGTACGGATGCCCCAGTCGATGGCCGTTCCGAGCCACACACCGGGCAGACCGCCGCCCCACAGTACGACGAGCAGATAGATCACGCCTATACGCAGAAAAATCGCGCCAAACAGACTGATCAGCATCGGGCTCAGCGTGTCGCCCGCGCCGCGCATTGCGCCGCCGTAGATCATCAGCAGGGCTGAGGTAGGCAATTCGAGCGCGGCCAGCCGCACACACAAAACGGACAGGGCGTACACATCGGGTGTGGGGCTGAACATAGAAACAAAGAGTCCGGGGACGCCGATAAAGACGAGACACAACGCGCCCATGGAAAACAGACCGATACGGGCGGAGCGCCGGACGGCCAATTCGGCTATCTCCGGTCGTCCCGCGCCGAGACTCTGCCCCACGACGGTAGATACCGCCATCGAAAGCCCGAACACCGGCATAAACGAAATCATCTCGACACGGATCGCCATAAAATGCGCCGCCAGTGCGGTCGTTCCCAGCCCAGTCACCATCCACATAAACATAAAATACGCGCCTTGTAGCACCACTTGCTCGCCGATGTTGGGCAACGATATACGGAATAGAGTCCGAAGGATATCCAAGTCGATACGGAACATGCTGAACAGGGGAACATGGATCGGGAGCGGGGCGAAAAGTTTGGCAGACAGCACAGCCGCTCCGACCAGATAGGAAAGACCGGTCGCCAGCGCCGCGCCTTCTATGCCCATCTCCGGAAACGGGCCGATGCCAAAAATAAGCACCCAATCCCCTACGATATTGAACACGTTCATGATACCCGTGGACCACATCGGAGTTTTGGTATCTCCTGCGGAACGCAGGATGCCGCTGGCGATGTACATGTACATCTGGACGGGGCTAAACAGAAATACGAGGTACATATAGCCCGACGCCGCGTCGATCACTTCCAGGTCGGTTCCGAGACCGGCCAACAGCCATTCGCCCCACAAAATGCCCGCTACCGCCAACAGGGCGCCGACACCCGTTCCGAGCAGTATGCCCTGCCCTGCGGCCTTGCCGGCCGCGCCCCGGTCTCCGCGACCGAGGTTGCGTGCCACGATAGCACCCGTCGCTACCCCTACGCCAAAAAAGGTAAACACGACGGTAAACAGCACCATTGAACTCTGGCCGACTGCGGCAAATGCCAGCGTACCCAACTGGCCCACAAAGATGCTGTCTACGATGTACACCGACGTGCGTAGCAGATTTTCCAGAATAGCGGGCCATGCCAGTGCGATGATCGTGCGGTTGAGGTTACGTTCGGATAAATCAAGCATAGCGTTCCTAAGGGCGTGTACGTCAAATAAGTCGCTGGCCAAAAAACAAGCCAAAATAGACCGTATTCCAGGACCATAAGAGACGGCGAAAACGACAATCGGAGGAAAACGTCAGCCAACCAAAAACAAATAGCACAGAAGCAGGCCACAGGAGCGTGGAACGGGCGGGCAGGTGGGTCATCCAAGTATGGTAGACGGCGCGGCGTCCGCTGTCAAGATTTACCTGGCGGGTCATTCGAGGCTTGACCTGTCGGCACGACGGAAATAAGATGAGAGGGAAAGGATGGATGATGACGTGGGGCATCCCCCCGGTACGTCCCGGTACGCCCCGTGGAAAACGGGTTGCCGTAGGGGCAGCCCCCCGTGGCTGCCCCTTTTGAAAAACCGGAATAGATAGGGAGATAAACGTGGAATACGAAATCAAAAACATCGCGTTGGCGGATGCAGGGGCGGTACGCATCGAATGGGATGCCCGCCAGATGCCCGTGCTACAATCCATCCGGGCGCGTTTCGAGCAAGAACAACCTTTCCGGGGGATGCGGATCGGTGTCTGTCTGCATATCTCGACCAAGACCGCCAATTTGCTGTTGACCGTCAAAGCGGGGGGAGCGGACCTTACCGTATGCGCATCCAACCCGTTGAGTACACAGGATGACGTCGCCGCGAGTCTGGTAAAACACCATGATATCCCCATGTTTGCGATCCGAGGGGAAGACATGGAGACCTTTGGTTGGCATCTGCATCGTGTGTTGAGCGAACGCCCGATGCTTCTGATGGACGACGGGGCGGATCTTGTGACTACGGCGCATACCGATTTCCGCGCCCAGCTTGGCGACATCATCGGCGCTACCGAAGAGACGACTACCGGTGTGATTCGGCTAAACAGCATGGCGCGGCAGGGCGAGCTTACCTTTCCCGTCGTGGCCGTCAACGAGTCGGATACCAAGCATCTGTTCGACAACCGATACGGCACGGGACAGAGCGCACTGGACGGCATCATCCGGGCAACCAACGTGTTGATCGCGGGCCGGACCGTGGTCGTTTGCGGCTATGGCTGGTGCGGACGCGGCGTTGCCTCACGGGCGCGGGGGCTGGGAGCCGATGTCGTTGTGACCGAGGTAAATCCGATTCAGGCGCTCGAAGCGGTCATGGAAGGATACCGCGTCATGCCGATGGCAGACGCCGTGCGTATCGGTGACCTGTTTGTTACCGTCACCGGCAACCGAGGCGTTATCCGAGGTGAACACTTGTCGGTGATGAAAGACGGCGTCATCTTGGCCAATGCCGGGCATTTCGACGTCGAAATCGACCTCGTGGCGCTCCGAGCGCTTGCCACCGGTGTCCGTCCCATGCGCCCGTCGGTCGAAGAGTATCCACTCCCGGATGGACGTCGGTTGTACGTGCTCGGACAAGGCCGGCTGGTCAATCTGGTCGCCGGCGAAGGCCATCCTGCTGGCGTCATGGACCTTTCTTTTGCCAATCAGGCGCTTGCCGCCGAATACCTGACCGTACACCACAATCGTCTTGGACCGGGTGTACACCGCCTGCCCCGCGAAATCGACGAACACATCGCCCACCTCAAACTCCACAGCATGGGGATCGGCTACGACCGGCTTACCGACGACCAGACCGCCTATCTGAACTCTTGGAAAGGCTAACCTGTTTGATGTCTTTGCCATTTTCTACGACATGATGTAGTAACTCTTGGAGTTTTACATGATCGCAAGACGTCTCAAACCCCCTGTTGCACAACGCATCCCGAAAACGGACATCGTGCATGGCGAAACTCGCCACGACGACTACTACTGGTTGCGTGAAAAAGAGCGCCCGGCAGTAACGGCCTATCTAAAAGCCGAAAACGACTATGCGGACGCTCTGTTACGCCACACCCGCCCCATGCAGGAAACGCTGTATCGGGAAATGCTCTCCCGCATCCGCGAGACCGACCTGTCCGTACCTTATCCGGATCGCGGCTATTATTACTATTACCGAACCGAAGAAGACAAACAGTACGAGATTCACTGTCGGAAACGGGGCACGCTCGACGCGCCCGAAGAAGTTACGCTCGATCTCAACGCGCTGGCCGCAGGCAAACCCTTTTTATCGCTCGGACCGTATCATATAAGCGACGATGGCCGTCTTCTGGCTTATGCGACGGACGAGACCGGATTCCGAGAATACACGCTTTATGTCAAAGACCTGCGCACCGGTGAACTGCTGGCCGACGTGATCCCGAAGGTAGGCGCGGTGGTATGGGCGGCGGACAATCATACGCTGTTTTATACCACCGAAGACGACGCCAAACGGCAGTACCGTCTATACCGTCATATCCTCGGTCAGTCCGAAGATACGCTCGTTTACGAGGAGACGGACGAACTGTTCAACTTGTTTGCCCGTCGGACCCGGAGCGGCGTCTATATCCTGCTTGCCTCTGGAAGCCACACCACCACCGAGGTACGCTATCTGCGAGCCGACGCCCCACAGGGAACGTGGAAAGTGCTTGCGCCGCGCATGCAGGACGTCGAATACGACGCGGATCACCGGGGCGACCTGTTCTATCTGCGGATCAACGACACGGGACGCAACTTCCGACTGATTTCCGTGCCGGTCGCCGATCCTCGACGGGAAGCCTGTGTGGAAATCCTGCCGCACCGGGCAGATGTGATGTTCGAAGATGTCGATCTGTTTGAAAATCACTGGGTCGTATCCGAGCGACACAACGGTCTTCCCAAAATCCGGCTGATCGAGTTCGATACGGGCAAAACGCACGATCTTTCTTTTTCCGAACCCGTGTACGAGGCTTTTGTCTCGACCAATCGCGAGTGGAAAACCCGCACGCTACGGTACGGTTACGAATCCCTGATCACGCCTCGGTCCATCTTTGAATACGACATGGACACCGGAACGTCCACCTTGCTCAAACAGACCGAAGTGTTGGGCGGGTACAACGCTTCGGGGTACGCTTCGGAGCGTCTGTACGCGGCTGCGGAGGACGGAACGGCCATCCCCATTTCCATGGTATACCGGAAAGGATTTGGAAAAAACGGGCCCGGCCCCCTCCTGCTTACGGGATACGGGGCGTACGGATGGCCGAGTCCGGTGATTTTTTCCTCGCTCAGGCTTTCTCTGCTGGACCGGGGTGTGGCGATTTGTATTGCGCATGTGCGCGGCGGAGGCGAGCTGGGTAAGACCTGGCACGATCAGGGCCGGATGAGACACAAGATAAACACGTTTACCGATTTTATCGCCTGCGCGGAATTTTTGACCCGAAAAGGGTGTACCACGCCGGACCGGCTTATCATAGAGGGGGGAAGCGCGGGGGGGTTGCTCATGGGCACGGTGGTCAATATGCGGCCCGATCTGTTTTGCGCGGCGGTCGTGCACGTCCCCTTTGTCGACGTGATCAACACGATGCTCGACGATTCGCTTCCGCTGACCGTCGGGGAATATGAAGAATGGGGCAACCCGCAGAATCCTGAAGACTATGCGTATATCCGTCGGTACTGCCCCTACAGCAATCTTCGACCGGTGGACTACCCGGCCCTGCTTGTCAAAACCTCGCTCAACGACAGCCAGGTTATGTACTGGGAACCTGCCAAATATGTCGCTCGACTACGGACGCTCAAAACCGATCGCAACCCGCTTTTGCTCGTCACCAACATGGGCGCGGGACACAGCGGCGCATCGGGTCGCTACGACCGGCTCCGCGAAATCGCGCTCGACTACGCTTTTATGCTGGACCGGTGGGGTGTACAATGAACACGACATCTTAATCTGCCGCAAAACAAACCACTACGTGTCTGAAAGTTGCCGGAATATTTCCCATGCCCCTACAAATTCTTTCTCCCGATCCCGCGATCCATCGACTCTCGGTCGCCCAACTCGTAAACATGCAGTGGGAGCGACTGGCGGCGCGTCTGCGCGATCCGCACCATGACTGGCCCGCCTCGCGTATCGGTGTAATCGAAGATCGCATCGTCACGCTGTGGGCGGTTTTCGATCTGACGATCCGTATCGGGGTGGCGCGCGTGCGGTCCGCCGGTGTGGACTGTGTAGTGACCGATCCGGCGTATCGGCGTCGCGGGTATATGACGATGACGGCGCAGGCGGCGATGACGGCGATGCCTTCAAACGGGTATGCGTTGTCTCTTCTAAACGGAATCCCCGGATTTTACGAGCGGTTTGGCTATGTCAACGTATGGCCGCAACGGCACTATGTCGTCGAGACCGTTCATCTGCCTGCGGAGCGGCCTCCGTATGCGCTCGACGAGTTTGCCCCGGCGCACCGGGATGAACTGGCCGCGTTGTACAACGCCGAAAACGAAGACAACGCAGGAACAGCGGTGCGGCCCACGTACCGGACGTTCAAGTATCCAGGACTGTACAGTGGTTATCTGTGGCAGGATGGCGATGGAAAACCGCTGGGGTACGTCGTGGCCGATCATGAGCCTGCCAATGAAAAACGCACGGTATTTACCTGTGTGGATATGGCGGGTGAGCCGGAACAGATACTGCGTTTGACCGGACTTTTGGCCCGGCAAAAAAACTATGAACGGGTGTGTTTCGAGCGTCTTCATCCCAACAGTCGATTGGCGAGGCATCTGCGGCGGCGGACGTGTCTAGTCGAAACCCGGTATGCGGCGTCGGGAGATTTCATGGCTGCGGTCGTCGATCTTTCGGCACTTTTGACACAGCTTGCCCCCGAACTGTCACGCCGGCTGGCGGCGTCACCGCTTGCTGGTTGGTCGGGAGAACTAAAGTTGTCGCTTGCCAACCAGACCAGCGTGTTGTCGATTGGGGCTTCGAGGGTATCCGTGAGACCATCCTGTGTCACACCGCACGAGGCGCGAGGCGATACCGCGATGGCTCGGCTTATCATGGGAGCCGACTCTCCAGAGGACCTCGTAGAGACAGCGGAGATAAAAACTTCAGGAGACGCGCTCGCACTCCTCCACGTGCTGTTTCCGGCCCGACAACTTCAGATTGCGTCGGTAGATCTCTAAGCGGATCGGTCTATCGAGCGGGCCGATGGCTTATGGAGCCGCGCCAGCGCCCGACCGCGCAAGAGGATAGCCGCAGGGGGCCTACGCGAGTTCGATGACGACGCGGCTTTCGATCCCTTCCACACCAAAACGGTTTCTGGATTTGACCCGTAACGAATTTTCTCCTTTGGAAAGTTTCCAGACAAAACGTTCCTCGGCAAGTTTCCACTCTCTGTTGTCTATTTGCACCAAGTAGGTTTCGAAGTTAGGGGTTTCCGTATCAAGCAGCACAGCGACGGAATGGGGTTCCGAGCCTTGCTGGAGAGATATGTGTGTCCGGTTGACGGACCAATCGAAATCGGCGGGCCGCGAGGAGGTCATGGAGAACTGGGGCAGCGGCATGGTAGCCGACTCGCACCACAAATGACCGTCGTAGGTATAGGAGACCGCCCCGTGCTCCGGTTCTTCGGGGTACAGCGAGGTAAGAAAGTTGTTGCGAAACGTGGTGCAAAACTGGTAGTAGCGGTCCGCATCAAGCCCCATGCCGGTTATGGGCTCCGGATCCCAGACGGCTTTTATATCTTCGAAATTGTCGGCGACGCCGGCCAAATGGAGTTCATGCGCGCTCAAGGGGATGCCGTTGCGTTCAAAATGGCGGGTGGCTTTGCGTCCGTCGTCGGCGTCACATCCCGGATCCATCATGACCCATTTTTCGTATTCGTTCGACCATATCTCCGCGACGCAGTGCGCTGTGGTGATGCACACGCGGGCTTGAAGACCCAGCGACAGACAGCACTGTACAAAAGTGCTGGCGTAGTGGGTACACATACCGAGAGAGAGTTTGCGTCCGGCCAGTTCGAGGACCACGCCGGCATCCCACGGTGGAACCCACTCCAGATCGCCGCGTGTCCAGCCGTCCTCCCATTGCTGGCGTGTCCATCGTTTTAGTCGGAGAAATTTGTCGAACTCGCGGTCTGCGTCTTTTATCACATGGTCGAGCCGCCATCGTTCCCGGAGCATGGCGAGCCGGGGTTCGTCGGCAAGTTGGTGGGCAAAGGGAAAACTGCTGCGCACAATCGGCGGGTTGCGGGTTTCGGAAAGATGAAGATCGGTATTGACTTTACGGGTGACTTGCGCGCTTATGTCCACGGTTATGCCTCTAAGAACGGGGGTCACTCGCCCATGCGCCGTGGTCAGGGTTGCCTTCCACTGAATAAAGCGGTGGCTTTTGGGTATACAGGCCGGCCCGTCGGTGTACTGCCAGTATCCCCATGTTTCAGGGCGATAGGAGGGCGTGCTGCCGCTGCGCCATTCGAGCATGACACCCGCGCCGGCGGGGCGGGTAACCTCTTGTTCGAAACAGACGCTCTTTACATTGAGTCGCGGCGCGATATGTCCGCCGTCCGCTGCCATCGCTAGGTCAATGGACGGAGAAACGATAACGCCTTCGGGCGGGTGACGATGCAGGTTAAGCCGGACGACGTATTCTCCGATGCAGAAGTCGTTCAAACCGAGACGCTCGGTCGTCCACGTCCTGCCGCCGTCCACCGACTTGGCGCTTCGCTTGTGGTGACGCATGGTGTCGATAAACAACTTCCACCCGCATCCCCCGCCGTCGCGGATGATAACGTCGTTGAGTCCGGCTTTGAGCGCTTTGGGTGGAAGGGTTATCACTTCCCACCCCGATGACCAATAGGTATCTATGGTATGCTGGAACGACTTGTTTTCGGGTTTATAGATATGAACGACGCGCTGGCCGTTGATTTCGAAAATAAGCGTTCGATCCGTTTCGGAAACCGTTTCTCCGGAAACCAACGGTTCGATGCGGAGTACCAATTCCACCTGCCGAGCATCCGCAAAACCGAGCAAAAAGGTTTTTTTTGCACAAGTATTGTCGCGTACGATTTCAAAAGTTCGGCTGGTTATCGCTCCGATATCGTCCGAAACAAGGAGGCGATTTTTGAGACGCGCCTGTCCTTGTCGCACTTCTACAAAATGGTCGTAGGTGCAGTCCTCTAAGTTGACCGCTGCTCTGAAGCTGTTGACCGTCATCATGTCGGAATCCCCGAAAAAGCGTGTCAGTCACAAAGAAAAGGGCTAAACGTCAGCACGGAATCCTCGGTCGGGGTTGTCTTCCGGCAGAGGCATCTCAGAACACCAACAACCGAAAGACCCTGTACCGCAACGCCTTACGGGACGAATAGGGGTCGTCGGTTACGATAAAATGGAATGGTAGTATGATGAAGGACCGACGAGCGCATGGCAAGAAAAATTTTAGAAAAATGTCAATCCGTTTTTGAAAAGCGATGGCTTTCGCACCCTTACTCCTTTTGGCGAGTGGTTCTTTCCGACGACACAAGGGTCTTGACACTGGGTATTCGGCATATATTATGATGCTAAGTGTTTTTACTTGAATCTATTCCCGTAGATCGCATCGTCCTCTAGTGTTGAGCAACAACCTACGCCTTGTTTCATGGAGTGCATCGATCATGAGCACCGCCGCACCGCCGCAGGACACGCCCGTCCGTATGCACCAGACCATGACGGTTCAGGCCATGGCGCTAGGTCTCGTGTTGTTGGCCGGTCTGTGGGCTTCGCGGCCGTGGCTTTGGCAAGGTCCCAAGTCGCTCCACATCGCGCTCGAAATTATCGCCGCCCTGCTTGCCCTTGTCGTTGCGCTCGGTTTCTGCTACACGACGGCGGTCCCGAAGAGATCGACATGGCGGGTTGGTGGACGTCTTTCGTCACGCGCCCGGCATGGGAAAACCCGCTGGAAACCCATGCGGATATGGGAAACGAATTACGGTTTTGACGATCCGGCAAAGTAGACACATCATAAGGAGCGTGTCATGGGAGACTTTTCCAACAAAACGGAAGAGCAAGAACCCCGGCAAACCGGTAACGTATCGCGTCGCAATTTTCTCAAAGGTGCTGTCGCCGGCGGGGTAGGGGTATGGGCGCTCTCACCTTATCGCATCGCCGAAGCAATGCTGGCAGGTGAAGCGGAAAGCCGTCCGATTCGCGGGGTAGGCGTCGAGCCGGGTGTCGTACAGATCGGCTCGAACGAAAACCCGATCGGCGCTTCGCCACGCGCACTCGAAGCCGTTCTCAAACACATGGGATCGAGCAACCGGTACTATCGGTCAAACGCACTGGTGGAATCGCTGGCTCGCGTCCACAGTATTCCCTACACGCCACAGCAACGCGACGGCAATCAGCCGCGTCAGGCGGATCCGATCCTGTTGGCCGCCGGTTCCGGTCAGACGTTACAGACTATCGCGCTCACCTTTCTTTCCGCCCCCGGTGACGAGATGGTCGCCGCGCATCCCTCTTACGGGTCCATCGAACGCCGATGGGAGGCCGACGGCGGCGTGGTACACCGCGTACCGCTTACCGCCGATTACAAACACGATCTCAACGCTATGCTCGCCAAGGTCAACACAAAAACCAAAATTGTGTCGATCTGCAACCCCAACAACCCCACTGGCACCATCGTTCCGTACACGGAAATCGAACACGTCGTCAACAGCGTTCCCAAACAGACGATCGTCGTGGTCGACGAAGCCTATATCGAGTTTGTACGCGATCCGGGGTATAAGACGTCCATCCCGTTGGCAGTTTCGAGGGAAAACGTCATCGCGGTGCGGACGTTTTCCAAGATATTCGGTTTGGCCGGCGTCCGCGTGGGCTATTCGGTCGCGCATCCCTCGCTCCATCAACGTATGTTGAAATACCACTATACCAACGGGATAGGCGTCTACGGCATGGTGGCCGCCGAAGCCGCGCTGGAAGACTACGACCATCAAAACCGGTCGAGGGAACTGGCGATCGCCATGAAAATGTATTTTGCAGCGGAGTTCAAAAAGATGGGTTTGGAATACATTCCGAGCGAAAGCAACTTTATGATGGTTAATCTGAAGCAGGAAGCCCGCCCCATAGGCCAAGAGCTTGCCAAACGCAAAGTGTTTACCGCCGACGCCGACCGCCGCTGGGGGATGAAAAACTGGATTCGCCTATCGGTGGGAACACAGGAAGAGTCGGAAGCGTTTATCAAGGCGTTGCGCGAAATCCTGAAACCGGATAAGGAAGTGTGAGTGAATTATGATTTTTAGCGCTGAAGACCGACAACATTTTCAAACTTTTGGATATGTCGTACGTCACTCGTTTTTTTCTGCCGAAGAGACGGCGGCGATTCAGTCGGAGATCGACAGGTTGCTCCATATCGGAGCGCTGCGCAACGTGGCGACCGACGGGGATGGCAAGACGCCTTCCGCCGGGATGCGCAATCTGCAATTATGCCCCATGTACCGAGACTCTCCCTTGTTTCGGGCGTTGCCGTTTGACCCCAAAGTAGTCACCGCCATCTCCGAGCTTATCGGCGACCCGTATATCCTGCATTTGGATCAGGTGTTTTTCAAGCCGGGCGGTGATGGCATGGGTACTAACTGGCATCAGGACAACGCCTATTTCAAGATTGCCGACCCGATGAAGGGAACGGCCATGTGGATTGCCGTTCACGACGCGACGATAGAAAACGGAACGATGCAAGTGATCCCGGAAAGCTATCGCGGGCTTTACGAACACAACCGCGATCCATACAGCGACCATCATATCCGATGTTATCCCCCCGAAGAAAAAGCGGTGACCGTCGAACTTCCGGCAGGAGGGGTGTTGTTTTTCTGCTACGGAACCGCGCACTGTACGGGGCCAAACCGCACCGACCGGGGACGTGCTGGTGTGGCTTTTCACTTTCTTCACGCCGATTATGCGCAGAAAAATTTGATTGAGGAAGGACGCGACTACCGTCCCTATATCACCGGCCCGCAGGCCACCGGGGGCATGGCCGAGTACGGCGAGAAGATCGACTGGGATGTCGAAGTGAAAAACGCCTTACGCCACAGTCTGTCGTAGCCTGTCTCCGTGTCCGGTCTTTGTCCATCGAGTGCCATTTCATGGAATCCGTACGCACCAAGCCGGCGAACTCGCTTCGCCTACCGAAAATCGAAGAAACACCGGAGACACCGCTATATGGCGAATCGTTTCTGCGGCTGGCATGGAAAGAGTTTCGCAAAAACCGCCCGGCCTTGTTTAGCCTTTACGGCATCGGGCTGCTGGCAGTCATTGCAGTGGGGGCGGACCTGATCGCCGGCAACAAACCGTATTACATGACCTACAACGGACAGACGTATCTACCGGTTTTTCGCCAGTATCTGGTTTATCTCGGTCTGGCCGACTGGCCTCCAGAGTTGCGCGCCAGAAAAAATTTCAAGAACTACGACGCGGAGACCGCTATTTTTCCTCCGATTCCCTTTGCCCCGGACGAGATCGAACTCAACCGCAAATATGAACGTCCCGGCGGCACGCATCCACTCGGCACCGACCGTCTGGGACGCGACGTGCTCTCCGGTCTGATCCATGGCACACGGTATTCGTTGACCATAGGACTTGTATCGGTCGGCATTTCGATGGCGATCGGTCTTAGCCTTGGCGCGCTGGCCGGTTTTCTCGGCGGCTGGGTCGATCTGGCCTTGTCACGTTTTTTCGAGTTGTGGGCCGCGATTCCGACCTTTTTTCTCATCATCACCGCCGCCGCTTTTTTCCCTCCCAGTATCTTCTGGATCATGGTCATCATCGGTCTTACAGGGTGGGAAGGCATCGCCCGTCTGACCCGCTCACAGTTTCTTCAGGTACGAAGTTACGACTATGTGGCGGCGGCTCAGGCGATCGGATGCTCCAACCTGCGTATCATGGGAATACACATCCTGCCCAACGCCATCGCTCCCGTGCTCATACCGGCCGCCTTTGGCGTCTCCGGCGCGATACTGGCCGAATCGGGACTCAGTTTTCTCGGTATCGGCGTTCCAGCGGAAGCCATCACATGGGGATCGCTCCTGGCCGGGGCAAGAAGCAACATCGCCGCATGGTGGCTCGTCATCGTGCCCGGAACCGCCATCTTTATCACCGT
>VGJU01000091.1 GCA_016867335.1 Candidatus Zixiibacteriota bacterium
AATACGGTCTCCTAATGTACGGAGACCCCTCTTTCGGCGCAAGAGAAAAATTGCCTATCGGTTCTCGCGTTTCAGGTCGAGCCACTCCTGTTCGGTCGATGTCAAAAGAAGATCGAGCGCCTGCGCGTTAGCCGCTACCTCCTCGCCGCTGTGCGCGCCCACCAGCGCAAAAATCTCCACCGACTGGCACAGCACGTAGGCCAACGCTACCTGCGGAACCGCCAACCCCTTTTCCAAAGCAAGCTGTTCCACCCGGTCTAACCGCCGGAAATTGTCTTCGGTACAGTACGAACGGATCGTGCTGGCATCCAGTTGGTCTTTGACCGACTCGAAATTCCCGCGGGTGAGCCTCCCGGAGAAGAACCCATTGGCCAGACTGGACCACGTAAAAAGCGGCATCCGGTTGCGCAGATACCACGCCCGCGCCTCGGCGCCGGCCGGCCCACTGACGCTGATACAGTTGGCCCATGGCGGTTCGGCCTGATCGGCAAGGCTGAAGTTCGGACTGCTTACCGTAAAAGGACTCAACCCTTGTTGCGCCGCATACTGGTTGGCCTCTTCGATGCGAAGATGCGACCAGTTCGACCCACCGATCACCCCGATCTTGCCCTCTATTATATAGCCGTTGAGCGTCTCCATGATCGGTCCGACAGGTTTGGACGGATCGTCTCGATGTAACACATACAAATCGACCGAGTCCACCTGAAAACGTGCCAGCGAGTCGTGCAGATCCGCGCCGATGTCGTACGGTGTGACCCGCTCGCGATCCTGATTGTGATGACACCCTTTGGAAAGGATGACGACCCGGTCTCGCACGCCGCGTTCGCGTATCCATCGCCCCAGCACGCGCTCGCCATCGCCGTTGCCGTAAATGTGCCCTGTATCGAATGTGTTGATCCCGGCTTCGAACACGCGGTCCAGCAGATCGAAACTGTAGTCCATATCCCGTGCGGTCAGCATGATCGTACCTTGCACGAGACGCGACACGGGTTTGTCCAGACCTTGAATACGACCGTATTGCATGCATCTCCCTTTTCAGAAGTGATCGACGGCTATAGACAGACCGCGCACGACCAAAGGCCGGACGGGGTATACGTGGCAAAGGTAAAACGGGGATGGGGCAAAGACAAGAAAGAAGTTGGGGGGTACGCCGGATCAGGTGGGCGCTATGTAGACGGTCACTTCCGCATAACCGTTTTCAAGACCCACGGTAAAGGATACCACGGGCGGAAACGGAGGCGCTCCGGAAATCGGATCGTGTATCGGGACCGGACCGTCTATGTCGAAAACGGCTTTGGTCCCGGCAAGGATGGGCAGCACGTTGCCGCATATTACGTTGCCAATTTCGCTGAGCGCATCCTGTTGTACGAAGGGCGCGATCGGACCGTCGGTCACGCAACGGCGGCAGATGGACCGGAACGACCTTGAGGCGGTAGTAAAGGTCTTCTCGGAAACGCCCTTCTTTTACCTCGTTCTGGAGACGTCGGTTGGTGGTGGCAACGATACGCGCATCTACCGGGATAGGCGAGCGTCCGCCCAATCGTTCTATTTCGCGTTCTTGAAGCACCCGCAGGAGTTTGGCCTGAAGCAGCAGTGCCATCTCACTGATCTCGTCGAGCAATAGGGTGCCGCCATGGGCCAGTTCGAACTTACCGCGGTGTTGACGGATCGCGCCGGTAAACGCCCCTTTTTCATAACCAAAAAGTTCGCTCTCGACAAGGTGTTCGGGCGTGGCCGCACAGTTGATTTTGATAAACGGAACGTTGCGCCGTTCGCTGAGAAAATGGGCGGCGCGGGCGACAAGTTCCTTGCCGGTTCCATTTTCGCCGGAGACCAGTATCGTTGCTCGGCTGGGGGCAACCATCCGGATCAGGTCGAAAATCCGCGGCATCGCCTCGCTGGAGCCGATCATATCGTGAAGCCCTGCTACAGAAGCCTCAGCGCCTGTCGGCACCGCTGAATCGTCAGTGTGCCGGTCTAGTGCTCGCTCGATCCGTCCTCGATGTAGCCTATGGTAAAGGGTTTCATGATATAGTCGACGGCCCCCAGCCTCATCGCCTCAACGGCATTGTCGATGGAACGGTAAGCCGTCATCATGATCACCCCGCACTCCAGTTTGCGCGAACCCACCTGGCGGAGCAGTTCGATACCGTTTACATCCGGCATCATATAATCGGAAAAAACAAGATCGTAGGGCGTGTCTGCCAGTTTGTTCAGTGCTTCTCGACCGTCGCAAGCCGTGTCTACGCTAAACCCGCGCTCCATCTGGTGGAGCGATTCGCACAGAAAACTGCGCATCGAGGGTTCGTCGTCGACGATCAGTATATTGGAAGACATAACCATCCCTTTCCTTATCGATCAAAACAAGTCATTCCATGACACGGTAATAGTCAAAGGCAAGGGTATGCGCCTGTCCGCAGACACAGGTCACTTCCACCCCTTCCACGATATCGCCCTTTTTGAGAAGTCGGACGCGCGGTGCGGCGATCTCGTGGCCGGCGACGGAAGCGGCGATAGGTTCGGGGGAAAAACGAGCCGACGGCAAAACGTGCCCGCCCCCTTTGAGGATTCTGGGCATTTTTTGCCGTTTGTCCGTATCCTTTTCCGAAACGGAAGAATCGGAAAACGTCGTCGGTTGAAACAGCGCTTCGCGCACGATATACTCCGATGGGTTTTATAGAAGAATAAAAAAGATATCTGACCAGATGTGGTTGAAATCAGGAGACGTGGTTGTCGTTTTTTGTAGCAAACGCCGTGCCATCAAAAAGAGGACAGCGCAACAACCGGATCAGCCATTCCACATTGCCCCCGTCCCCGGTAATAGGTGACGGGGCAGCGCCGGTTACGTCCCAACCGGTCCGGTTGGCAAATGCGATAAAATCGTCTACCACCCGCTGGCGGATATTTTCCTCCAAAAGCACGCCGTCCGTCAGTTTTCCGGGGTCTTGCAATTCATAGTTGGGTTTGAGCAGGACGATTGCCTCGCCTTTTTCGGGCATCCAGTCGCCGACCACCGGAAGTGCCTGTCGCATCGGCGTCCACGAGATGTCAATGACGGCGAGCGACACGGGTTCGGGAAGCGAGGCCGTGTACAGGACATTGGTATTTTCCATGACAACCACGCGAGAGTTTTGGCGCAGTTTCCATGCCAGTTGTCCCACACCGCTTTCCATGGCGTACACACGTGTTGCACCACGCTGGAGTAGACATTCGGTAAACCCGCCGGAGGCGGACCCTACATCTACAACCACACGACCGACAACCGAAATGGCCCACAAGTCCAGCGCATGCTCCAGTTTCCGTCCGGCTCGGCTTACCGGTTTTTCGGTCTTGATCCGCACGATCCGTACGTCTTTTCCGATGGGTGCAGCAGGGCGTGTCGCGGGGTGACCGTTGACTAAAATACCACCCGAGAGGATAAGATTTCTGGCACTTTCCCGATCCTCGCACAATCCCGCGCGCAATACGGCGTCTATGAGCAGGATCCGGCTCACACCGCGTCGCTTGGCAGACTGGAATATGAGCGCATAGGAATATCTCCGGAAGGAGGTCGTTCGTAGTAGACGGTAAGATGTGGATTTTTTTTCGAAAGCAAAGGAAATTATGGTTCTTTCGGTGGAAAATCTGTCCGGTGCGGGGCTTGTTCCTTCCGGTGGCAGAGGTAGATCATCTCCCTTGCAAGTGTTGCTAAGAAGCCGTTGAGTTAAGTTGTGCATGGCATTATACTGAGCACGGATAGAAAAGATGATTAGGTGAGGCCGTCCGCGGTGAGCCTGCTGAGCCATGAGCCTGACAAACGGATAAGATCGTCAGAGCATCCCCAATAGTGACTGTGTTCAGTATATTTTCCTTGCAACACGCAAAGCGCATTAGACTCGGCTTGGTTTAGCGCAACCACTCCATAAAGGATATCCACCATGCGTATCATCGATCCGCACGTACATATCTGGATCAACGATCCGAAATTTCCTTGGCCTGCGGAGAATACGAGTCCCCCGACGGACAACCGCACCGCCGAAATGCTGCTGGACCACATGAACCGGTACGGTGTCGAAAAAACTGTGCTGGTACAGGTGATCCATTACCGGTGGGACAACTCGTATACGGCGCACGCCATGAAGACGTACCCGGACCGATTTACGGGCGTGTGCCGTATCAATCCACACGATCCGGCGGCTCCGGATCATCTGAGCCAATGGGTTGAGGAACATGGGTTTCAAGGGGTGCGATTGTCTCCGGGAGCCGATCCGTCCGGCGACTGGTTCAAGGGACCGCTGATGCCGTTTGTTTTTCAGCGCGCGACCGACCTTAAAATACCTCTGCTCTTGCTCACGCAACCCGGGCGTCTACCCGATCTTTCTCGGCTATTGGACCGTTTTCCGGACCTCGACGTATGTGTGGATCACATGGCCGATGCGCATCCTGACGATGCCGAAGGTGTGCAGAAACTGCTCGATCTTGCCCGCTACCCGCGCGTATTTGTAAAAATCAGCCATACATGGTCCATCTCGAAACAGGAATATCCATGGCGTGATACACACGACATGGTCCACCGCGTATACGATACGTTTGGCGCAGACCGGATCATGTGGGGCACTGACTGGCCCGTGTGTCTCGGACGTGCGGTATACGGACAGACGTTGGCCGTCGTACGTGACGAAATGACGTTTTTTTCAAAAGACGACTTAGAATGGGTGCTTGGTAAAACAGCGTTGCGGTTGTGGAAATTCGGGGATTAACACGGTCATGACCAGAACAGCTCGTTTACCCCTCAGGTAGAAGCGTGAAGAGGCTTCGATTGCTGCGCAATGGCTGCGGGAAGTTTCACGCCGACCGTTGGGGTTGTGGTGGCCTGCGGAAGCAGATTCTCGCCGCTCCCCGTTAGTTTCCCGCCTTCGGTAGCACGACAAACCCCAGCGAATCCACCGACGCCGAACCAAATAGCCCAATACCCCCATCTACGTGAAAAATAGGGCGTTCTAAATTGTCACCCGCAAGGTTGCCCAGTCCTTCGGGTTGTTCGGGACCGGTCCGAATAAAGTCAAACCAATTGTCGTCTACCGCATAAATCCGCAGGATATGGCGACCTGCGTAGTAGATGGCAAACCAAGGCAGACGGAGTTTTCCATCGGCCGCCTCGAACGCCGGAGAACTCCCGTATCGTTCGAAATCTTCGAAATCCTCTTCATCTAAAAAGTCGCCCTCGATGACGTATTCGCTTCCGATATCGAGGCTGAGCACGCCCACCTGATAACCTTTTACCCCAACGGGCTGGAAGTGGGTTTCGAGCAGATGCTCCTGATAGCGCACCTGATTTTCGGGGGCGGTAAATACTTCCGAAGGCGTATCCCGGAACGATTTGAGTTGTCGGATCGGTTGGAGCGTTTTTTTGTCGATCAACACATTTTCTTCGAGTTCGAAACGAGACGGAGTCAGGGTGCGGGCGTTTACCTCCTTTGTGCCGATCCGTACCCGGAGTCGGTACTCGGTTTCGGGTCGGATCGGCGGAGCGCCGGATGGCGGTGTATAGCGCCCCAGCGTGTCGCCGGCATCGACAAACCGATATTCGGCGGCGTCTTGGTAGAGTGTGACTTCCGCCCCATGTACGGCAGCCGCCTCTCGAGTGTAGGTTACGGCCGGTGACAGGGTCTGGCGCACAAAAATGTCCGGCATCGGGCGGTCCACGATCAGAAGCGCGTCAATGACAGGGGTGTGCTGATCGGCGGGGCCAAACAGCGATCCGGGTTCTCGGGTGACGGAACAGGAGAGAAACATGAGACCGAACGACCACAGGACGAAAAGACGCATAAAGGGACACTCCTCTGATAGCCTAACCCAAAATCTAAAATGAATAATTGACTCCCAACGTGGGAATGACGGGCAGCATTTTGACCACTTCGGGCGCGGTTGCCGGATCGTCGGTGTTGTACTGGACAAACCATTCGTTGCGCCGACTGTACACGTTGAACACTTGGACAAACCACTGCGCGTTGTGTCCAAATAACTTGAAATCTCTCGTGATGTTGAGATCAAGCCGGTGATAGGGCAGAAGTCGTGCGCTGTTGCGTTCGGCAGGTAGTATATAATCCTCCTCGACCCCGGTAGCAGGAGACCGCAGGGTATAGCGGGCCGCGGCAGGGGTAAACGCCTGTCCCGTTCCATATATAAAATCCGTGCCAAACGTCCATTTCCCCCGTCGGTATTTGGCGACAAAGGTCACATCATGGCGACGATCGTATTTGGGCGGAAATGCCTTCCCCCCGTTGAGACCGGCAAATTTCCGTCGGGTCAATCCGAGCGTATAGCCGATCCATCCGGTGACGGCGCCGGTGCGGCGCTGGAGAAACAGTTCCACACCCGACGCATACCCTTTGCCATCGGTTTTGAATATGTCTTTCGACCGAGTGGAAGCACCATCCACCGTCGTGGTGTTATCAAGCATCACAAGATGGCTTAATCCCGTATAATAGCCCTCTATTGACGCCGAATATCGCTCCGAGGGTTCCCATTCCAGCCCCGTCACGGTCTGCCACGACCTGCCGGGTGTGACCGTGCTGTCGAGTGGAACCCAGAAGTCGCCGCCGCTAAACCCTTCGGTCGTGATAAGCTGAAGATACTGGTGGTACACCCCCGCCGCCGTCTTGACACGCAGATTTTCGGTCAGATAGTGGCTGACCGACAAACGCGGTTCGATATCGACGGTTTTGCGTTCGGTAAAATGCGTGACGCGCAGTCCCATGCGGACCGTTGTCACCGGAAGTGCCTGCCACAGGTCTTGCGCGTAGAGCGAGAACAGATACGGTTGGCGCGTGAGATCGAGTTGTTCCTGTTGGTTAAACGCTTGCTGGAAGGAAAAGTCATACCGTGTTGCTCGAAACCCTGCGTTAAGGGTGTGTTTCGCCCCGGCGAAATAGTCAAGATCTCCCTTGACCGAAATATCACGGATGGAGTTGCGAAACAGAAACGGGGTTTCGAAAAAGCTGAGCGATGTGCGGCTGACATACGAACTGCTGGCCACAAGAAAGTTGCCAAACAGTGTGGGAGAAAAGACGTGGGTCCATTTGCCGGTTACAGCGGCGTTGCCCCACCGGACACGGACAAAACTGCCCGTGTCGAGATCGAAGTCGAGGTCGTCGCGTCCGAAATACCCGCTGATCACCAACTTGTCCGATCGGCTCAACTCCTGACTGATCTTGGTGTTGAGGTCGTAGAAGTAGTAGTTGGGGATTTCGGTGGATTTGGACCGTATGGCATTTAAAATCGGTTCTAAATACGTTCGTCTGCCGGAGACCATCCACGAACCTTTGTACACCGGTCCTTCGAGTGTCATGCGCCCCACGATGACACTGATGCCGCCGGTTCCCTGTATCCGGTTGCGGTTGCCGTCACGGTTGGTCACGTCGAGCACGGCGCCGAGGTTGCCGCCATACTGCGCGGGATAGGCCCCCTTGTGCAGACTCAGGTCTTTGATGGCGTCGGGGTTGAACGTCGAAAAAAATCCAAAGGCGTGCGACGGGTTGTATAGCGGGATCTGGTCGAGCAGAATTTGTGTCTGGTCCGGACCGCCTCCCCGGATATACAGCCCGCTGCTGATGTCGGATGACGCTTTTATCCCCGGAAGAAGCTGAAGCCCCCGGAGCAGGTCGGATTCGCCAAGCGAAGGAAGATCGCGCAGGGTGGCCGCCTGTAGGTTGAGAAAACCGGGCTGGACGAGTTTTTCTTCCTTGTAGCGATCGGCCTCCACCACGGTTTCTTCGATGTCGATGACTCTGGAACGGAGCGCGATGTCGAGGCGGCGGGCTTCGTCACCGACAAGGACGACGGTTTCGCGGCGGGACTCGTAACCGATATAGGTAACGACGATAGTAACGGTTCCGGCGGGGATGTACTTAAAGGCATAATAGCCGTTGTTGTTGCTAAACACACCGAGCGCGGTTCCTTCGATGCGGACGCTGGCATAGGGCAGTGTCTCGCCGTTGGAGGCGTCCGTGACAAACCCGCTTAGCGTAGCGGCATGGGTGTTCAGGGGGGCGAGAATAAGAAAAAGCAAAAGGGGAACAAGAGACATCTACACTCCTTGAAAACGATGTGGAACAGGACAGCGACGAACATCCCGTAAAACGATTTTTCGCGCAAATGGTTCCTGCAATATGTCAATTGACAATGGACAGTTGGCAATGATTATGGGCGTAATCTCTTGTTTCGAGATGGGTTACGTATGAGATACAAAGAGGCGATGGGTATTACTTATCGTTTGTCCTGTAGGCGTAACGCACCTCTCCGGTAAGAAAACGTCGCTGTTCGGGGGTTACGCAGTCGAGTAGTTCCGTCGGCGGGTCGTAGCGGTTCCATGTCTGCATAAACGGAACCGAATAGCCATAGACAAGCGAATAGCGAGGCGATGCGCCGGGTTTGAGACGTGGCACGGAGTGAACGAGCGTCTCGCTCAGGATCAGCACGTCACCGGTGTCGGCTTCGATCTGGCGGCATAGTGAAGCGTCGAGAAACGCGCACAGCGCTGGTGTAGGCGTGTCCATGCGGTGACTGCCCGGCACGACCCATGTGCCCGATCCGTCGTTCGGGCTGTTGTCAGTCAGATAGATCAGCGCCTTGTTGACAAAACAGTGATAACGACCGTCCACCCGAAACCCACCCCATGCCGCGCCGAGCGCGCGATGCCATGCAAGGTTGCCGATGGGCAGATCGGGATCGTAGCCCGCCGGGTCGGGGTAGTTGATCAGATACTGGTGTTCCTCCAGCCGCTCCTCGCCGCCGGTCACCTCTTCGATGACGGGCAGGACGGCGGGGTGGCGGGCGGTGTCCAACAGATGCGGATCGTACCACGCGCACCGCGACAACACCGTCAGCGTCGGGCGTTTGGGATAGCCGTCGTGTTTGTAGGCGCAGGTATCTTCCGCATCCATCCGATCCGCGATTTCGACAAACCGGCGGCACTGGTCGCGGGTAAACAAATTTTTTAGCAGCACATAGCCGTTTACATCGTAAAAATACCGCTGGGCGGGTGTAAGGCTCATATCCACTCCTCCCGGCGAACACCGCGCACGTCCATCTCGAAAATCAGGGCGTCGATGGGAGGGTGGCCGAAATGCCAATGAATTCCGTGCATGGCCGTGTCTCCGATTCGGGCGAATAGGGTGTCGAACAGCACGGGGTGGACGGGATATATCGTATATACGTCGATGGCGGTGACGGCGGGCCAGTCCATTTCCAGCCCGGTAAGCCGCTCGTGCATGGTATCGATTACCACGCCGGCCTTTTCCCTAAGTGCGTGGGCGGAAGTTTTGCCGGGACGCACCACCGCGCGACCGGTGAGGTCCGCCTGATCGTACAGATCGCCCGCGCCCGCAACGACAAACGACGGTGGCGCATCGTTTGCCGGAACGGTGCAGGAGAAGGCGTAGAGCGCGGGTTCCGCAGGGGGGGCGACCGCCGGGGCGATGTTGGTCCGTGCTACGGGATTGGCGTCGCCGATCAGCAAATCCCATGCGGCGAGCAGTTTTCGGTATTCGGCGTTAAAGACGATAAATCCTTCAAAGGAAAGCGGTGCGGGTAGACGCAGTTCGATACCACACAACGCTTGCCACGGTCTTCCCGTCGCTTCGAGATACCGTGCGATCCGCTCAAAACCGGCTCGGTACGGCTCCGGGCGACGAAAAGCCACACGCACGATTTCATGGCCGGGCATGGCCGTCACTCCGCACGAATAGGGCGCGATACCGGAAAGAAAACGGTAGTTGCCGCGCAGATTGTCGATCAGCATGGGCCTTCCTTTCTTTAGTGGATGTGGAAAGATAAAAGAAAATATCGCTTCAAACGTTGGTCAGGGTGTTCGGATTAGAAATATGGCACTCGAAAAAGGATAGCACCCGCTTGACGGCACTGCATATATTAGCCGTCATCGACGGTCCGAACGGTAATGAGTACCGTAGAGTAAAGAAGTGGCGCAAGGGGTTTTTAACCTTTATCTGTAGGAGATGACGGTCATGAAGATGCACATCGGCGGAGCGTGGGTGGACAAATCCGAAAAGATCGAGGTTCGCAATCCGTTTGACGGTTCGGTGGTGGATACCGTACCGACCGGGGATGCGGGCGATGTGGAGAAGGCGTTGGAGACGGCGGTACGCGGTGCGCGGGTCATGGCGGCCCTGACGGGTTATCAGCGATATGAAATCCTGCATCGGGCGTACGAGATCATGCTACAGCGCACAGAGGATTTGGCGCGAACCATCACGCTCGAGGAAGGCAAGATCATCGCTGAGGGTCGTATCGAGGCGCGGCGCGCGGCGGAGATTATCGCGCTTTCGGCAGAGGAAGCTAAACGGCTTTACGGCGAGGTCATTCCACTGGAAGGCGCGCCCGGTGTGCAAAACAAGTTGGGGTTTACCTTGCGTGTTCCGTGCGGGGTCGTGGTAGGGATCAGCCCGTTCAACTTTCCGCTGCATTTGGTGTGTCACAAGGTCGGCCCTGCGCTGGCCGCAGGAAATGCGATCATCGTCAAACCCGCGACCGATACCCCGCTATCGGCGCTCAAACTTGTGGAAATCATGCTGGATGCGGGGGTTCCGCCAGAGGCGCTTCAGTGTCTCACCGGCCCCGGATGCGTTGTCGGTGATCGGTTGTGCAGCGATCCGAGGGTGCGCAAGATTACGTTTACCGGCAGCCGCGACATCGGCGACCATATCAGTCACATGGCGGGGATCAAGCGGGTTACGATGGAGTTGGGGTCCAACGCACCGTTTATCGTCATGCCCGACGCCGATCCGGAAAAGGCGGCGGCCGCCGCCGCAGCCACCGGCTATGCCAACGCTGGGCAGGTATGTATCTCGACACAGCGCGTCATCGCGCATGGCGGCATCTATGGGGATTTTCTCGACGCTTTCAAACAGCAGGTGGAGCGGCTTACGACCGGCAACCCGATGGACGAGTCGGTGCGTATGGGGCCGATGATCCGGGAGAAGGACAGCGAGCGCGTGGGCAATTGGGTTACGGAGGCGGTGCGCGACGGGGCCGAACTGGTTGCCGGCGGTCATCGCAGCGGCGCGCTGTTTGCGCCGACCATCGTAGCCAATGTAAAACCGGAGATGAAGATTTCGTGCGACGAGGTCTTTGGGCCGGTGGTAGGGGTAACGCGCGCCGCCGATATCGACGAGGCCATCGCCATCGCCAACCGGACGCACTACGGACTCAGCGCGGCGATTTTTACACAAAACATCGACTGGGCGATGCGTTTTATCCGCGAGGTGGAATCCGGCAACCTGCATGTCAACTGGGGCACGCAGTGGCGTGCGGACCTGATGCCGTACGGAGGTCTCAAGGATAGCGGGATGGGCAAGGAGGGACCGAAATATGCGGTGGAGGAAATGACCGAACTCAAAATGGCGGTGATCCATTTGGGTGGATAATGTATGTCGGATCTATCGCCCCACGCGATCATGACCCACGTGAAGTCAGGGCGAAGCATTCTCCGAATGCTTCGCCCCTATCCCCTATCGCCCCTATCGGCCCTGTGACACATACCCCAACCGGTCGTGCGTATGTTCGATATCGACCCATCGGTACGGGCTTTCCGTCATTCCGTAGCATATCTCGAACCCCGGTTTTTCCGTAGCCTTGAGGGCCAATTCAATCACGTTTACCGCATCGCGGTGGCTAAACCAGATCGCCTGTTCGTATACGCCGTTGGCCGCGTTTTGTTTGTTGACCCATCCGATCCGCAGACATACCGTCGATATGCCATGCGCGTCGGCATACGTACGACACATGCCTTCGCCCCACACCTTGCTGGCCGAATACGGCTCGGTCGGACGCACCGGGTGTTTGATGGTAAGTTTGGGGATGGAGGCTGGAATGTCGGCGGCGCGCCCTTCCCGGATGGCCTTATACGGCTCCTCATACATAAAATAACCCCAGTTGACCATGACCGAACTGGCGTAGATCAGACGTTTGATACCCAACTCCCGGCAGGCTTCCAGTGTGTTGTACGTGCCAATGATGTTGCTGTTGAGCACATCGGTAAACGAGGCGCCCGGATCCGGCACGGCGCCGAGATGAATCACCGCGTCCATCCCTTGGATAGCGGATTTTACCGCATCCGCGTCGGCAAGGTCGGCCTTGGTAAAATGGTCCACCGGGACCGGCAGGATAGAAGTGTCGTCGATTCGATTTGAATGTACCGCGCGTCTGCCGCTGCCGTATACGTCGTACTGATCTTTCTGTCCGCTCAGGTGTCTATAGGCTAGATTGCCGATAAGACCGTATACACCGGTAATAAGCACCTTGAGCCGTCCGTCGCTTGTCATTCCATCCTCCCGAAACAGGGATATTTCGACCAAAAGGGTAAAAGGCCGCCCCAAAACGGCGACCATTAAAGAAACGAAACGGTACGCACCGATTTTACAGCCGATTGCAGGGCCGCATCTTATGCTGGAATTTAGAAAAAGATTCCGGGTCCGGCGCGTTTTTCTTTTTTTACGATACACCGGTTCGCCAAGCACGTCAATATCCTGTTCCGGCCAGACCGGATCGGGAACGGTTTCAAGGGATGCTTTTTTAAAAGACAGCGCACAGCGGATACGGAAGGCGCAACATAAAAGGAGTTGACGATCGGAAGGAGATCGACGCATGTCCTGTCCCAAACATCTTTCGGATGACGCGTTGAAAACAGCGATACAGACGGCGCAGAAACACGGAATGACCGTTGTCTTTACCAACGGGTGTTTCGATCTATTGCATCCGGGGCACGTTCAGTTGCTGGAAGGGGCAAAACGGTTGGGCGATCTGCTGGTCGTAGCGATCAATTCGGATCGTTCGGTCAAGACGCTCAAAGGGGCAAGTCGCCCCATTCTCGACGAGACCGAGCGTATCGTCATGCTGTCCGCGCTCGCGTGCGTCGATTATATAGCGGTGTTCGACGACGACACCCCGATACGCCTGCTGGAATTTCTGCGTCCGGACGTGCTGGTCAAGGGTATGTCTTATACCCCCGATCAGGTGGTGGGACGGGAGGTGGTGGAAGGATATGGCGGCAGAATCGAGCGGGTGACGATACGGGAAGGGGTCTCCACGACGCAACTGATCGAGCGGATTGTGAAAAGCGCCGGTCCATGAAGGACCGATCACGTAGCCCACATCGTCCAACTCCAAGAAGATGGCCTTATCGTCGCGCGAATCATCGCCCTCGTCTCCCCTGTTTCGTTCGTGTTTTTGCCCATGCCCGTTCTGCTTTGGTAAAAGGCGGTGGGGGCGGCGTCCTCGAGTAGTCGCTGGGAAGATCGTATCCGGCTTTGTCATAGACGCTGTCGAGCACGGCTTGTAGGTTAAGCGGCGCGTCGGGGTCGGGAGCGACAAACGGTAATGGAGAAGGCATAAACATCGCTCCGATTCAACTACGTGAGAGATCGATTTTTAGAATCCGGAAGAAATATCTCACCCCGTTTTACTCATCGTTCTTCCCCACCCACACGTCTTCCCGCACGCCGGTCACATGCTGTTCCCACATACGGGTGTAGGCGTCTTCCAGATGACGGGCAAAGCAGGGCAGATCGAACAGCGGAAGCCGGTCGCGCTGGGTGGTTAGCCGTTCGCGCAGCGTCCTGAGTTCCTCCGGGTGGGAGACCAGTCGCACCGCCTTTTCCTCGTATTCCTCCACCGTTTCGCAAACGAGTTCGGGCAGACCGGCGGAGCGCATCAGGCTGGCCCCCATCCGCGCCAGATACCGGTTTTCCGGTTTGGTCAGAATCGGCACCCCTGCCCATAGGATATTGAACGCCGTCGATCCCGCGTTATAGATAAACGTGTCGAGAAATAGATCGGTGAGCCGCGCGCGTGCTATATGGTTGGGCAGGTCCAGCCGGGGCGATTCCACAATTCGATCTCCGGCGATGTCTCGGCGCTCTGCTTCGCGTCTTAAATACTCCAAGTTCAATTCGTTGGACCGCGCCAACCACAACACCGAGCCGGGGGTGCGGCGCAGAATTCGCATCCATACGTCGAACACACGAGGTTCAATTTTGTAGGTATTGTTAAAACAACAGAACACCGGTGCATCCTCCGGAAGCCCTATGTCTTTCCGGGAGACCGGTGTTTCCGCAATATCGAGCGGAGAGGCGACAGCAAAACTGTCGGGAAGATAGACGATATTTTCGTTGTAGTACGGTCGTGCCTCCGGTGGGATCACGATCGGATCGGCGAGGATATACGGAAGAAAGTCCGCCCCCATGATGTCGAGATAGCCGAGATAGTGGGCCTGCACCGGGGCGGGTTCGAGCGCGAAGACTTCGGGACGTCTGTGCGCCGTGTGTCCGGCCATGTCGATCAGAACATGGATGCCGTCCTGATGAATCCGGCGCGCCATCTGTTCCGGGGACATATTCGAGAGGTCTACAAACACGTCGCACCCTTTGCGGACGCCCGACAAAAATTGATCTTCCACGATGACCAGCCCGTATCCGTATACCTCTACCCGACTGCGGTCGTGATGTCGGAACAGGTCGTAGATCAGCGTCCCTACGGCATGTGCCCGGAAGTCGGGAGAAACATAACCGATGCGGAGTTTTTCGGGTGTCGTCTTGCTGTGCCGGAAACGGCAGGCGGTTTTGACAGGGGCCATCCGACGGGTGATCAGTTCGGCCTGACGTCGCACCACCCGGGCGTGAAGATCGGACGGTGTATCAAATATCTGAAGCACCCAAGCCAGCGAAAGACCGTACTCGGTGTCGACATTCAGATACCGGTCGGTCTGTTCGAAAATCCGTTT
>VGJU01000092.1 GCA_016867335.1 Candidatus Zixiibacteriota bacterium
GAAATGTTTGCGCGGCACGGCTTGATTTTTACCGGTATTCACACGGGGTACGGAGATTTTGCCGACGAAGCCAAGCTACGGACCCACATCGCCTTTGTCAAAGCCCTCGGCGGACGCTATCTCATCTGCTCCGGTGTCGCGGATACCCACTCCCTCACCGGCTACGACCAGTCCGGCGAAACGTTTAACCGTGCCGGCGCGCAGTGTCTCGACGAAGGCATTACTTTTTGTTATCACAACCATGCCTTTGAGTTCAATCCGCTCGAAGGGGGGGTCAAAGGCATACATCGACTCGCCGAACATACCGACCCCGCGCTTGTCCGCTTTAACATCGATGTATACTGGGTGACGGTCGGAGGCGAAAATCCGGCGGATTTTATCCGCACATATGCCAACCGCGCCGGGTATTATCATTTCAAGGACGGCGCGCCCGGCTCGTTTACGGAATTGGGACGCGGTACGGTCGATCTTCGGGCCTCGCTTGCCGCAGCGAGCGAGGTGGGGGCCGACTGGATCGTATACGAGCAGGATCGGACGGACAACCCTGTGCTTTCGTCCATCACCGAAAGCCGACAGTATCTTCGGTCTATCGGGTTGTAGGGAAGCACGCGTCTTCTTTCCATCGGTGGGACGTTTTACGCAACATTCGGTTTTTTGCCTCCGGGTGTGTACGGCGAGCGAGCCGTACACACCCTCGGACCTTTTCACATCGGTAACCCGTTCCCGGCACCCCATCCCCACTACAGGATCTCCTGTGCTCGATAGCTTGATCGATGCGCTCGACATCGTGGTTTTCGATGTGGAAACGACCGGCTTGGAGCCGGAACGCGGTCACCGGGTCTGCGAAATCGGCGCGATCCGATATGGGAAAGGCGTAGAAACCGGACGGTTGCATTCGCTGGTCAACCCGGAGCGGTTTATCCCCGTCGAAGCCTCGGCGATCAACGGTATTACGACCGACATGACGGCATCTGCGCCGGCATTTGGACAGATTCTCCCATCCCTACTCGATTTTATGAAAGACGCTGCGTTGGCCGCCTACAACGCTCCGTTCGACATGGGATTTCTCAACATGGAACTCCTTCGGGCCGGAGTTCCCCCCGTTTCCGTGCCGGTATTTGACGTGTTGTGGATGACACGGCGTTTGTCACCGGGGCTGGATCGTTATAGCCTGCCGAATGTGACCGCGCGGCTCGGCATTCTCCATCGACGTGCCCACCGCGCCATGGGGGACGCGGAGGCTGCGGCGACGCTGTTGCTTCGGTTTCTTCCGGAGTTTAGACGCCAGGGTATCGAAACGACCACGCATCTGCTCGAGGAGCAGATGCGTGACAGGGCTGCCCGCATACACAGGGGGTCGCGTTGAGCCGTTTTGTGCCACACACACCCGGTCTTGGTAAGGATATGCTGTGAAAGTCATCGTCCAGATTCCCGCGCTCAACGAAGAACAAACCATCGCAAGCGTTATCCGGGCCGTGCCGAGAAACATCGCCGGTGTAGACCGGGTCGAGGTGCTGGTAATAGACGACGGTTCGACCGACGGAACGGTGGAGATGGCCAAGACGGCCGGCGCGGACCATGTGCTTTCGCTTCACCGAAACCGAGGGTTGGCTTCGGCGTTTCAGCTTGGCTTGGACGCTTGTTTGCGGCACGGTGCCGATATCATCGTCAATACGGATGCTGACAACCAGTACCCCGGCGATCAGATTCCCCAACTGGTCGAACGTATCCTGCAGGACAGGGCGGACCTGGTCATCGGTGACCGCCAGACCGTAACCGTGGCGCATTTCAGTCTTCGCAAAAAATGGCTTCAAATATTTGGAAGCTGGGTGGTACGCTGTGCCTCCGGAACCAGCGTACCGGACGCTCCCAGCGGATTCCGCGCCTATACCCGCGAGACCGCGCTCCGGTTGTTTGTCATCAGCGATTTTTCCTATACCATCGACCATCTGATTCAGGCCGGAAAACGGCGTATGGCCGTTGCGCACGTGCCGATCCGAACCAACTCGACACGCCCGTCCCGTCTGCACCGGGGCAACTGGAACTTTGTAAAGCGTCAGGCGGCTATCATCCTGCGCACCTATGCGACCTATGAGCCGCTCAAAACATTTTTCTGGCTTTCCCTGCCCTTTTTTCTTGTTTCTCTTGCGCTTTCGATTCGTCTGTTTATTCGGTTCATTCTGCAGGATTTCAGTCTTCCGGGCAATGTGCAATCGCTGGTGGTGGCCGGCGTCACCCTGATTGCCGGTTTTCTCGTGTTGATGTTTGGTCTGCTGGCCGACCGGATCAGCGACAATCGACGTCTGATGGACGAAGTACTCTACCGTCTCCGCAAACAGGAGATGGACGGCTCCTCTACCCGCCCTGATCCATGATGCTTCGTTTTTTTCGCCTCTTGCGCGCAAAAGTCACCGACGCACCTGCCCTGTACGTCTTTACCTGTTTTTCCGCTCTGTATCTGCTTACCATGGGAGGCCATCTGTACTCCTCCGACGACGAGGTAAAGGCGCTTATCGCCGAAGCCCTCGTCGAGCGACAGTCGGTGACATTGCCCGCATTCGACATGGCCTACATGACGGTAGGACGCGACGGACAGAGCTATTCTCCGTTTCCCGTAGGCGCTTCGATCACCATGATACCGTTCTATATAGCCGGGCGGTTTGTGGCGGATGTGTTTCCCTCTTTTCCACGCCCTTTTGTCGTCGAATTTTGCTATGGTCTCATGAACCCACTGGTTACGGCGTTGGGTTGCGCCATGTTTTTTCTTTTGTGCCGTCAATTAGGGTATTCGGTTCGAACTGCGTTGGTTACGACGTTTGTATACGGAACCTGTACCATCGTCTGGCCCTATGCAAAGACCGCATGGAGCGAGCCACAGGTAGCCTCGTGGCTGCTCGTTGCCGTATATGGAGTCGAGAAGTTCGATGCAGGTGGGCGTTTGCGGTGGCTGGCCGCAGCCGGCACGGTCGGCGGATATGCGGTGCTGACCCGCTATGACGCCGCGTTCTACGTGTTGGGGATCTCTCTGTTGGCGTGTTACCGTGTGGCAAAGCACCCGAACGGGTTGTCTACATCGGCAGTCGTTCGCGCCGGTCTGGCATACGGAGTTCCGCTTGGTGTTTTTGCTTTTCTCGTGCTGGGGTACAACTATATCCGGTACGAAAGCTGGACGGCCTTTGGTCATGTGGCCGACCGGGTAGCCGAACAGGTCGGCCAGTCCGCTCCTCTGCTCGATTCGCTCGAAGGGATTTTCGCAGGAGTGTATCAGCATCTTTTCAGCACGGGAAAAGGTGTGCTCCTATTTTCGCCGCCCGTGCTCATGTTTTACTGGGCCGTTAAGACGTTCTACCGGGAACACAAACCACTGGCGTTGCTCTGTGCGGGCGTTCCGGTCTTGTTGCTCGTCGTCATGGGTGCGATGTGGGGGATGTCGAACGTGGCATGGGGGGAGCGTTATTTAGTGCCCTTGACACCCTTTTTGGTTCTGCCGCTTGCCGGGCTGGTGGCCGGTTTTACCGACCGGGGTAGTCATTACATGCGGCGATCCACCATCGGGCTGTGTGCCGCCGGACTGGCGGTACAGGTGCTCGGCATTTCCATCAGTTTTCAGGCGGTATTGGACGAACAGCTTTCGCGTGGTGAGCGCCCCGATCTTCAACTTCGCAGTTACGACCCGGAGTATTCACCGGTGTTGCTCCACTTCAAAGCGGTGCTGAAACGGATTCCCGACACATGGGAGGCGTTGCGCGACGGCCCCGAAGCGTTTGTTCGAAAACGAATGGAAACAGGAGACGGTGCGGCGGACGCATCGGCAAGCAAGTCGTACCGCAACGTAATCCGGTTTCACACCTTCGACTTCTGGTTTTGCTATTTGTATTTTGTGCGTGTGCCGTGGTGGATGACGGCGGCGCTCTGTTTTTTGCTTGTCGGGGCGATGTTGTTTTCCAGACGGGCGCTTTTACGTCTCATGCAAAAAGACACCGTCCCAGTGTCTACGCCGTAACCTCTTGTATCTCCACCCATCGTCGCTCTTTTGCCGACACAACCGCCGCCTCCATGACCTCCTGTATGCGAAGCCCGTCAAAAAAGGTGGGCGGAGCGTTTTCGTCGGTTTCGATATTGCGGAGAAACGACGTGGCGATGGAGGTTTTGGGAAAATCTGGCACAGGTTCCGGGATGTAGCAATCTTCTCCGGCATTGCGGCGTTGGAGCGTTTCGTCCTGGCGATCCCATGCGAAATCCGCGTCGGCGGTTTCGATGCAGATGGTGTTGCGCTGGGAAAGACGGGTGGCGCGGATCATGCCTTGGCCTCCGCCGCGAAAATGCAGCAGCAGGGTGCAGGCGTCGTCGTTTTCCACATCCGCCCATCCCACAGGTGGGGGAAGCATTCCTTGGCGGTGAAGTCTACGGGATTCGGAAAAGTCGTAGCGTTCACTCAGTTGCGGGCGTCGGGCGATGTGTGTCGTGAGGTCGGCACAGACGCGGTCTATCTTTCCGGCAAGCCACAGGGCGGCGTCGATCATATACACGCCAAGATCGCCAAGCGCTCCGGTTCCCCCTTCCGCCGTCCGAAACCGCCATCCCATAGGATAGTCTGCACGGCGTGCCCAGTCGAACCCCCATACCCCTTCGAAATACCGGACCGGGCCGAGCGCGTCGTCTTGCAACAGGTTTTTGAGATGGATAAGCGGGGGGAACCCTGTTCTTATGGCTGTCTGTATGCCTGTCTTTAGTCCGGTCTGCCGGGCGAGGTCACACATTTCACGGGCTTGGCTAAGATCAATTGCCAGCGGTTTTTCGCAGAAGACATGTTTTCCGGCGTTTAGCGCCGACATGGCGAGTGGATGATGCAGGTGGTGCGGGGTGGCGATGCATATCGCATCTATCGAGGAGGAGTGTATAAGCTCGTCTGCGGTATCGAATATCTGCGGGATGCCGAATTCGGCGGCGATACGTTCGGCTTTGTCTCGTTGACGGCTGCATACAGCCGTCACTTGCGCTTCCTGCTGCCAAACGGCGGCGTGCATTCGAGCGATGTGACCCGCCCCGATCAGCCCCATGCGAACGCTCGAGCGTTTGCTTATATGCAACGGTTCATAATTCTCCCGTCAGGAAACTAGTCCGCTTTGGCGTAGCAGTGCCTCCGTGGAGGGCATCCGGCCGCGAAACATCCGGAACACCTCCATCGGATGGATGCTCCCGCCAAGCCCCAATATTGTATCTCGGAATTTTCTGCCGAGACGCCGTATCTCCTGTTCATTGTCCAACCCGGCTTCCAGAAAGGCCGAAAAGGCGTCGGCACTGAGTACCTCGGACCATTTGTAGCTATAGTACCCTGCGGCATAGCCGCCGGCAAAGATATGCGTAAAGGCGCAATAGAAACGGTCTTCTTCGAGGGCCGGCAAGATCAACGTTTCCTGGTCGATCCGGCGTTGCACGCCAAGCACGGTTTCCATGCCGTCCTCCTTGAATCGATCGTGCAGTTCGAGATCGAAAAGACCGAAATTGACTTGCCTCAAGGTCTGCGAGCCTTCCCGGAAAATGCGCGCGTTGCGGATACGCTCGATCGTGCCATCGGGCAGTGTTTCTCCGGTTTCGTAATGCCGGGCGAGGTTGCGGAGCGTATCGGGGTCGTAACACCAGTTTTCCATAAAATGACTCGCAATTTCGACGGCGTCCCACTCCACATTGGATATGCCTGCCGCCGGCCCGTAGTCCACCGTCGTAAGTATGTGCTGAAGCGCATGGCCAAATTCGTGAAACAACGTCTCCACCTCGCGGAACGTCATAAGGGAAGGTTTGTTTCCCACCGGACGGCTCTGGTTGCACATCATGTAGGCAATGGGCAAACGCACCGGATGGTCAGGGGGAGCCATGACCCGACTGCGCCCCACCAACACGTTCATCCACGCGCCACCGCGTTTTTCTTCCGGACGGCTGTAGGGATCCAGATACACGCCCGCCACCAGTTCGCCTTGCGGACCCACAACGCGGAAATACCGGACATCCTCGTGCCATACAGGCACTTCTTTCTCGGTTTCGATCACTTGCACGCCAAACAGACGCTCCGCAAGGTCGAACATTCCACGAAGCACTTGCGGCAACGGAAAGTACGGACGAAGTTCTTCATCGCTTATGTTATAACGGGACTCTCGGAGCCGTTCTGCCCAGAACTGCGTATCCCAATGTTCAAAATCGTCCGCTTCGGGCGCGCCGGAAAAACGAGCAAGAACACGCAAATCTTCCATGTCGCGTTCGGCGCCGGGTCTTGCCGCCCGATGCAACTCGTCCAGCAACTTTTCCACATGGGAGACCTCTCCGGCCATCTTGCGGCTCAGACTCATGGCCGCATAGCTGGGAAAACCCAGCAGTTCGGCTTTCTCGCGCCGCAAGGCAAGCATTTCCGTGATAAGCGCGGAGTTGTCCCACTCGCCTTCGGAAGCTCGGGTGACATAGGCCCGATACAACTTTTCACGGAGATCTCGCCGTTTGCTGTACTGCATAAAAGGCAGATAACTGGGCATATCGAGCTTCACACTCCAAGGCCCCGCTTCCGCCGTAGCCTCGGAATGTCCGGCCTTTCTGGCCGAATCCGCCGCCAGCTCCCGTAGTGAATCCGTCAACCCCTGTGTTTCCTCAGGGAGCGTGAGCACCATCCGAAATGTCTTGGTGGCATCCAAGACGTTGTTGGATATACGGGTCGAAAGCTCGGCCTGTCGCTCGGAAATCTCGTTAAATCGTTTTCGTTTTTCTTCGTCCAGTCCGACACCGTTGAACTCGGCGTCTCGGATAGCCGAGTCCAGTATTCGGTGCTGTGCCGGCTCAAACCCGATCGCTTCGGCGCTGTCGCGCAGTACGCAATACGCTTGGTACAGCGGGCGGCTTTGCCCCATACGATTGCCAAACTTGACGACGTCGGTCAACAAGGTTTGATAAGCGTTACGCAGAGGCGGACTGTTTTTTACGCCATGCAGATGGCTGACCACACCCCATACCCGGCTTACCTCGTCGTCGATGCGTTCCAGTTCGTCCATAAGACCGGCCCACGTATCAGGGCGATCGGTTTCGAGTGCCGCAAGACGTCGTTCGGAACGGTCGAGAACGGCTCGCACCGCCGGCTCGATGTGCGAAACATCGATGCGATCAAAAACCGGAATGTCCGTCCAATCGATAAGCGGATTATAGACGGTAGTATCGGGCATGGCGTTTCCCCTGTAACAATCACTCCACATCGGTCATGGATACGGTGGAAGTATAACCTATGGCGTCAAGCGCCGAAACGATTTCTTCGACATGGTCTCGTCCACGGGTCTGCACCACGAATGCGACGTGGACGGCCTGAAGCGGAATACCTGTATGCACCCGGTGATGATACACCTCACCACGTCGGCACCGGCATCGGCCAGACATTTTGTGGTTTCCGCTAGCCCGCCCGGCACGTCGCGCATCTCTACGGTCAGTTTTACCAGTCTTCCGGAACGGGCCAACCCGCTCTGGATAATGGCGGAAAGCGCCATAAGGTCGATGTTGCCCCCGGAAAGCACCAAGCCGACACGGCGACCTCTAAAGCGGTCTCGGAACGTGTTGACCGCCGCAAGACCGACGGCCCCTGCACCTTCTACTACAGTTTTTTCCACCTCTAACAAGTGCAGGACAGCCTCTTCGATAGCCTCCTCTTCGACCAACACGATATCGTCTACATGCCGTCGGACGATATCGACAGCCAATCGCCCCGGCGTTTTTACGGCGATGCCCTCGCCCATCGTCCGAACGCCGCAGACCACCGGTTCGTTTCGAAGCGTCTGGTACATCGAAGGAAACGCCGTCGTTTCCACACCTATGATCTCGACATCCGGTTTGAGCCCCCTCACCGTGATAGCGCAGCCGGCGATCAGTCCGCCCCCGCCTACCGGAATCACCAACGCGTCGATGGTCGGGTCGTCCTCCAGCATCTCAAGCGCCACCATCCCCTGACCGGCGATGACGGCAAGGTCGTCATACGGATGAATCAGATAAAGCCCGTGTTCTGCTGCATACCCTTCGGTAAAGGTCCGTGTGTCGTCAAAGCCTTCGCCGTGTAGTATGACCGTCGCCCCGGTCTCGCGTGTCCGGGCCACCTTGACCGCCGGTGTGTATTTCGGCATCACGATCGTAGCCGGAACGGAAAGCCGACGGGCCTAATGCGCCACGGCCTGCGCGTGGTTTCCGGCGGACATGGCGATTACGCCGGTTTGTCTTTGGTGAGACGTAAGGGCCAGTAGGGCGACCAGCGCGCCCCGCTCCTTGAACGCAGCGGTAAATTGGAGATTTTCAAACTTGAGTACGATATCGGCTCCGGTAATGGCAGACAGGGTACGGGAGGGAGTAAAGGGCGTACGAACCAACACCCCCTGGATCTGTTCCGCCGCGCTCCGAATATCGTCAAGCGTCACTTTTTCTTGTGTCTGCATAAACGACTCCGACCTATCCGGAGGTTTTACCGGAGCAGGGTCATCCGACGGTTCTCCACACGACCGTCACCCGTAGAAAGCCGATAGATGTATACGCCACTGGAAACCGGGTTTCCGCGATCATCGGTAGCATGCCACTCAACAGTATATCGTCCTGCCGCGTGCGGGCGATCCACCAATCGGACGATTTCTTGTCCCAGCAGATTGTATACCGTAATCGCGATATGCGTGGGTTTCGGTGTCTCGTAGGCGATTACCCTATACGGATTGAACGGGTTCGGGCGGTTGTCGGAGAGCCTCAAGGCAACCGGGACGGGGACGGGGACGGTCTCGGAAAACATGGCGATGGAGACGCGCCGACCTGTCGGATCGGAGGCCATGGCGTCCCGGAGCAAAGAAGGGGAGATGGGGATTTCTTCTCCGATCAGGCTAAAAACCGCTTGAAACACCGGATATTCGCCCGCCGAAAACGCTTGTCCCTCCATACTGTACAGCGCGATCCGGGCAATGCCCTTATCGACGTGTCCGTCAAGCGTCATGTTTTTTGTCGGGCCTATCGGTTCTATGATCTCTGGGATCATGACACGGGCGTAATGGGCGATTTCCGCCCAAAGGGCCGCCACCGCGCCGGTTGTCTTGAGCGATGCGATTACGGCTACCCGCCCCCCGGAAAGCATGTGTGTATGCGTCCGGATTTCGACCGGCCCCGAAACGGGATCGCCGACCGGTTTTGCAGATATGTGCAGGATGATGTTGATCATATGGACAACGTCGGTTATGTCGAGCAGCATATCCCTGTTGATGTCCGCCGACAGAAAAACGGCGCTCAGCGACGCCGGCGCCAGGTCTTTTCCGATCAAAGCTCGGACCAACGGAATAATGTCGAGTATCGACACATCGCCGTCGAGGTTGAAGTCTCCGTACCGGACCACCTTCGCATGCAAAGGGATACGGATTTCGGACGCGGCGGGGGTGTTGGTGGTCATAAACAGGGTGTCTGCATAAACCCCCGGTGTTTGACTGCCAAAAGATACGGAGAGGATAAGGCTGTCACCGGGTACAAGCGTAGCACCGTTTGCATTCGTCGAGAACGCGTCGGTAGCGGTAGCGATATGGTCTATTTCGAGCGTTTTACCGCCTCCATTGCGAACGGCAAACGACACGGTTTCGTTTTGCCCGATCTCCACACCCTCAAAGTCGATCTTTGTAATATCGAACAAAATTTCCGCCTCGGCGGACGCGGGAACGATCCGCCCCCACCAGGTTCCCCAGCGATCCGAGCCTGAAGAAGGAAGCGCGGTGTATTCCTGTATGGTCCAGAACGCGGTATCGTCTACCGGGTCTACGACTGTGTTGCTATAGTCGCCCCAGCGGTTGCGCGTGCCGCCGAGCGTCTTGACGTATTTGGCTTCTCCGGCTTTGAGCACGGTTTCGGTTTGAAAAGTTCCGAGTGGGTCGTCGGCATTTCGAAAGACAAAGACGGCGGCGGCAAATGCGTTGGCGGAAAAACGGGAATATCCGATCAGCACGGCATTGTGGCGGTTTACGGCGATGGAGGGAAACGCCCGGAATAGCTTAGCGGGGGGATCGTCGATCTGACCGCGTTGGAGCAGGGTCCCATCCGTTTTTAGTTCCCACCACTGGATACTGGATCCACCGGCAGGAAGAAAGATCGTATGCGTCAGCCACAGCGTGCCGTTTCGGTAGACGGTATTCTGTATACGCGCGTCGTTTACCATGATACCTGTGCCGGTTCCGTTTTGCTGCGCAAAATTGTTTCGCACTTCGTCGCCCCAAAAATCGGACAAGGTCACGAACGCCGCGCCGGGCGTATAGGTCTCGGTCCCTACGGGGCCTGTAATCGTGCTGATGCGGAACCGGTTGACGTTGTCAGCGTCGTCGTCCGGAACCCACTGCTCTACGAGGTACAGGGTAGACAGCATGTCGTCGAAGGTGATGGCAGGGGTCTGCGTAAAGGCGTAGGTATCCGAAAATACGGTATGCCGACCGAGTCCGCCGGCGTACAGATCGGTTTTGTCGAAAACGTAGAGTTTTCCTTTTTGAAACGTGTTGCCGCTGACGGTAAACATATTGGCGTGTACCGCGATCCAGTCTTTGTTGAATCCGAGACTCGGATAATCGGCCCAAGCGATATTTTGGGCGTCGGCGTCTATCCGGTACTGATGCCAGAGTCCCGTGGGGTCCTTGGTGGCGGAGACGCCGATCAGTGCGGAGGAGTTTGCGGACCGCGCATCGCCCATCGCGGTAAAAATCCATCTATCGCTTGCCGTGTCGTACAGGATTTTGGGGTCGAATGCCTGCGTCGTGATAAAATCGGCCCAGAAGGCGTTGATCGTTACTGTGGAGAGTGCGACGCCACTACGGTTCTGAATGCGCACTTCCGTGTTGAGTACCGTCATCAGGTGGTTGGGGCTTGCTGCGCCGTGTGTATCCGGGGGGATGGACTGTCCGGTGTCTCCCAGCGCCGGAAATCCGGCGGTTAGCGTGGGCGGTTCGCTGGCAAGCGGGGTTGCCGGAGCGGGTTTGAACATGGGTTTTGGCGCAAAGGGGGTTGTTGCGCGGGGACGTCCGTTGCGTCGCAGGGGAGGATGCAACGCCATCGGCGTCGTCTCGCCGGGCGCAAGGGGTTTGGCACGCGCGAGGGTAAGCAGATGCAGAGTTCTGCGATCTGTCGCGTGATCGGCGGGTCCGGCGATGGCGGCAAGCGCGACGTCTGCGCCAAAGCAAAGAATCAGCAGAACCGCCGGCAACCGCGTGGACACCCAGATGAAAACGCAGGACGAGTATAAAGCGGAAAAGCGTTCCGATCGGTGGGACATATTACTCCGTCGCCGCCATTTCCCATACGCCCGGGATACGCCACTGACGTTGCAGGTCGATCGAATCGTGCGGTTTGAAGGGCAGAGCAAGCGTTTCGAGATCGCCACCCAACACATTGATGCGCTCAATGTCGCCCACCCCGAGTCCTATCGCGTCTCCATAGAAGATGGTGCCCACATCGAGCGGCTCGAACCCCATGAGTTTTGCGATCACCGCATCGACCGCCACCGTGTCGGCGCTGGCGGCGGCGAGTTTCAGGGCTACCGTATCGGTTCCGCCGGGACCGTTGCCCTGTATGCCGACGGTTCCGTCGATCACGCTGAAATGCGGATACAGATGGCGTGCGACGCGGATCAG
Organism: Candidatus Zixiibacteriota bacterium; assembly: GCA_016867335.1. Taxonomy (GTDB): domain Bacteria; phylum JAAXHH01; class JAAXHH01; order JAAXHH01; family JAAXHH01; genus VGJU01. Next base: position 11,649 of record VGJU01000092.1, read on the forward strand.
GTTGCGGCTCAAAGCACGTGCCTCCGAAGGATGACGCCGTTCGGAGTGATGCAGAAAACCGTGAATCTTTATACGGTCTTTTTTCCGCAGGGTTCCCATGATCAGGTTTTTGAGCGCCAGCGTGACCATCGCGCCATCATGCGTTTTGGCGACGGCCATCGAGATGACGCAAGGACATTCGAGCACGGTTTTGGGCATTTTTACGACGCGGTGTGAGCCGTCGATCATATATACACGTGTGCCGTGCCATCGGGTTTCCGTATTCAGGTCCACCAACCGGATGGGGATGTCGTATTCTTCGGGCAGATCGAGATAGCCAAAAAACCGGAACGCTTCTCCGGAATAGGCTTCGTTTCCGCCTTCGGCGATCAGTATCTCCTTGGGTCTGTGAGGCAGTTCCGAGAGCACGTCGAGCGCGCCCCGGATGGCGTCGGCATGGGTGCATACAAGCGGGTTCGAGGCGGAAAGAAAATTGGGTTTGAGCATGACCACGTCACGCACGGCGGCGACCAGATCGTCGCGTACATGTTCCAGCGCCGCGCGTACGTTGGCCCTGCGGTTTGCCCCTACGCCAAGCCCTACCGTCGCGTGCTTGTTCGACATATCGGGTCTCCTGTAAGTGATTTTGGATTTTGGATTGCAGGCATAAAATATCTGTGTTATCGGGCGATATCGTGCGTGCAAAATGGGAAGTTCGAAGCCAGTCTAAACGTTCAAGCGCTTTCGTTTGCATCAGCAGTAAAAAATATCCGTATCCTACGCGCAAGCTATTTTTGCAAGGCTTTTTGCTTGCCGTCGTTCCGGATCGCTTGACACCGTCTGTGCCCGGTTTTATCCTCCTACAATCCCGATCCTTTGTCGTATCGTTTCTCAGCTCTTTTCACTTTGGGAGCGTGTCATGCATAGACCCAAGATCATGTTTTATCACGACGGGCGTCACCCGCTGATCTATATGTACGAGCCACCGATACACAAAGAGGAGTTCGAAGCGGGAGTGGACGAACTGGCGGGAACTCCGGTGGAAGCGCTTATGTTTTGTCTCGGTGATGGGCGGACCGTGCTTCACGATACGCAAACGGGTGAGTTGTGGGGGCACAATGTCCAAAACTGGTCGCACCCCGTGTTTCGCCGGGCATGGCAAAATGCCAAACATCTGATCGACGAAGGCCACGACCCGCTTCGCGTCATTTGCGACCGAGCACACAAAAAGGGACTGTTGTTGTATCCGACGCTGTTGGTTCAGCAGGGGCGGGGCGACCGCGAAACGGACGTCCGCTGTTCGGATTTCCGATTTGAAAACACGCATCTGGAGATTGGCGCGCGGGACGGTGTGGATCCGGCTTCTCCGGCGTTTACGTGTCTGGATTTTATCCACGAGGAAGTGCGTGCCGAACGGTTGGCGCTTATCGCTGAAACCGTAGCACAATACCCGGTGGACGGTTTCGAACTTCAAATGAACTATACACCCCATTATTTTCACCCCGACCATCTGGAGGCAGGACGCGAGATCATGACCGGCTGGATACGCGCGGTGTACGAGACGGTCAAAACCAGTGGGACGGACCGGGAACTGGTCATCCGAATACCTGCGAGTCTCGAAGGTTGCTATGACGCGGGGATGGACGTACGCGCATGGATCGAGGAAGGGATCGTGGATACACTGGTAGGTCAGGCATTTTCCGGCCCGGAGATTGTTCATCCGATGCTCAATTTTCGCCCGCTGGTACAGGCCGCCGTCGGATCGAACTGTCGGGTGTTTGCGGCGATCCAAAGTCTGGTGGATTCCGATCGGACACAGGAGGCCCCCATCGAAATCCTGCGGGCGACGGCCTGCAATTACTGGGATCAGGGTATCGACGGGCTGTATCTTGCCCACTGGTTCGGAAACTGGCCGTACCAAGCCTCCTTTTACGAAAAGTTGCGTGAACTGCCGCATCCGGACATTATGGCCGTCAAAGATAAGTTTTACTATATCCCTACGGAAACCGGGAGATACGGGGTTCCTCAGATCGAAGCCGGTCTGTCGATGCACCTTCCCGCCCAGTTGGAAAAGGACAAAAGAGTCCACATCCCGTTTACGATTACGGACGATCTGCCACGCTGGTCGTCCGTGGGACGTATCCACGAGATCATCCTTCGTCTGCGCATCCTCAACATGACCGAGGAGGACACGATTCGTATCGCCTTAAACAATCAGCCACTGCCCGATCGACAGTTGCGTATCATCAACGAGATGTACCGAATGAAAGCACCACGTTATCGGACCGGGTCGGGTCGTTGGTTTGTTTTTCGGCTCGACGAGGGGACGCGACCCGTAAAGGGCGCCAACAACCTGAGCGTCACGCTGACCCATCGCGTAGGCGGTCTGAAGCCTGAACTCGTATTGCGCGACGTGGAACTGGAAATCAAATACCTCATGGGAAAACATTATCACAGAGGCCAAGATCCGGATTTGGGGTCGGTAGAGTGGTGGAATATGTAATACGGTTTTGGATTTTGGGTCGGAGGTATGGGGTGGGGCTTTAATATCAGGCGATAGAGGGTACGGGTTTCGGCGGAACCATCATGCCGACGCGATCGGCAATCCATGGACGTGTTTATGATCAGGAGGTTTAGATGTCGTTTAGTCTTACTCCCGCTCAGCTTGCTTTTATGGATACGTTTGGATATCTGGCGTTTCCGGGACTGCTCAAGAACCGTATCGCCGCTATAGACGCCGCGTTTGAGGAACTGCTGGTCAGCCGGGGCGGACGGAGTCATGATGGCCATAAACGATTTGTCATTGCCCCGTTTATCAATCATCACCCGTATCTTTGTACGTTGCTCGATGACGAGCGGGTCGCCGGGATTGCGGAGAGTTTACTGGGTGAGGAGTTCCAGTATTGGAATAGCGACGGCAATTACTATGTAGGGGATACGCCCTGGCATTCGGACATAGCGTGGCCGGAGCCGATCCGGTTTTACAAGATGGCGATCTATTTGGATC
>VGJU01000093.1 GCA_016867335.1 Candidatus Zixiibacteriota bacterium
CCGCCGGCAGTCTCGATCTGGATCGTCTCCCGTGATTCTGGCTGAAAACGTGTCTTACCGGTACGAACGGGCGGCTTCGGATCGACCCGGAGCGGTGGACGGGGTGAGTCTTTCGGTGCGGGAAGGCGAATTTGTCGCGCTTCTCGGCCCCAACGGGTCGGGCAAGTCCACCCTCGGTCGACTTATAAACGGTCTGCTCCAAGTCTCCGCCGGACGTATGACCGTCGATGGGCTGGCCCCTTCGGCTCCGGATCAAGCGTGGGAGGTCTTTCGGCGTGTCGGCATGGTTTTTCAGCAGCCCGACAATCAGTTGGTTTCCACGTCGGTAGAGCGTGAGTTGGCCTTTGGGCTGGAGAATCTTGGGCTGGAAACGGCGGCAATCCGAGATCGTGTAGAATGGGGGCTGACGTATTTCCGATTGACCGACTGGCGTTTGTATCCACCGCACCGGCTTTCGGGTGGCCAGAAACAGCGTGTCGCCATTGCCTGCGCCGTGTTGATGCAATCTCGGTATCTGGTATGTGACGAACCCACGTCGCTACTCGATCCGGCCGGTCGCCGCGAGGTGCTGACGTTGTTGCATTCGCTGTGCCGCGAACACAATATGGGCGTAGTTTATATCACACAGACGCCCGAAGAGGCAACTCAAGCGGACCGGGTCGCGGTGATGAGATCGGGGCGGATATTTTTCGAAGGCACACCGGAGGAGACGTTGACGCAAACCGCGCTGTTGCGCGAATCCGGTCTCGAGCCTCCACCGACCGTTCGACTGGCTGACGCATTGCGTATACGCGGTCTTCCGGTTCCCGATCATATCCTCGCCCCAGAGAAACTCGTCCTCCATATCGGTGCATGGAAACCGGGTGGGGTCGCCCCTCCGGAGCTGGAAGCCGCATTATCCCTACCCGTCTTGCCCCATATAGTGGAGTTCACCGCCGTAACACATATCTATCGTCAGGAAGGGCTGGGCGCTGTTCCGGCGCTAAACGGCGTCGATTTGCGTATCCAAGCAGGTGAATGTATCGGGTTGATCGGGCCAAACGGTTCGGGGAAGTCTACCTTGGTCCAGCATCTAAATAGGCTGCTTACTCCCGACACCGGCTCGGTTCGGTTCGACGGCAAGGATCTTGCGTATCACAAAACCGATTTGGCGTTTATCCGCCGGCAAGTAGGGCTTGTTTTTCAGTTTCCGGAAACCCAGCTTTTTGAGGAAACGGTATACGACGATGTAGCGTTTGGCCCACGCAATATGGGGTTTGACGAAGAAGAGGTACGGCGGCGGGTGGCGGAGGCGTTGGAGCGCGTACATCTCGATCTTCAGCGATATGGGGAGCGTTACCCGCTTGCGCTAAGTGGCGGCGAGATGCGGCGTGTAGCAATTGCCGGTGTGCTGGCCATGCGCCCTCGACTTCTGGCGCTCGACGAGCCTACCGCCGGACTGGATGCCGCCGGAGCACGGACGGTAGAAGCTATACTTCGCACCTTTAATACCGAAGGCGGGACAGTCCTGCTTATTTCGCATGATATGGACCTTGTCGCGCGTCTTGTCCGGCGCGTGATTGTGCTGGACGCCGGGCGTCCGACAGTAGACGCTCTACCCGGACAAGTCTTTGCCGATGCAGGCCGAGTGGCAGCGATGGGGTTGGAACTTCCCTTTTTTCCGCGTCTGCTTATCCATCTCCGAGACGTCGGGTTTCCGGTTCGCATAGATCGGTATGACGTGGAAGAGACCGCAGAGGAAATCTTGCGGAGCATGTCCCGGGAATCCTCGTCCTCTATTTTTCCTGCAACGCTTTGATATCGCGGTTTATGCGCGCCAGTTTTACGAGTAGCGTTTGGAGTTGGGAGGCGTAGGCGTCGGGCGCGAGGATGTTTTTGTCTCGTTTGAGGGCGTCGATCTGGCGTTGAGTATCCCGTGCTTGTATTTCGAGCGCAGTCAGTTGTTTTTGTTTCTCTGCAGAAACCGGGCCGGTTTTTGCCGTAGTCGTTTTTCCGCCAAACAGTATGGAACGGGCCAGTGTGCCGTCGGGGTCTGCGCCACCAGGATCCCGACTGCCTACGCCGTCACCGTTGTCGTCCAAGAGTGGATGCTCGGTGGATAGGCGTCCTTCACCTTCGTACCATGCCTCGGTTCTGAGCCTTGTACTGGTAAACGCCTCCAGTACCGACACCCGCCCGTCTTTATCGAGATCGCTGTTTGCCGGAGAGAGCGCAGCCAGAAAATGTTCCGGAAATACCGTTGCCAATCGTTCGCGGCCGCTTTTGGTAGCGGTGACGATCACCCGACCCGGACCGCTTAGTGGCTCGATAAACGGAGCGCTGGCGCTACCGCCATGCACGATGACGATCCGGCCGGCCTGAACCGTCGCTATAAACCCACGCAAAGCAGCAGGAGAGAGGTCCGGACCGGGCAGACTGAGTTTCGGATCGTTCTCGTTGTTGCTTCCATGACCGATAAACACGATAAAAAGCGCATCAGAGGGTGTTGCTCGCCGGGATAGATCGTCAAATACGCGCCCGATTTCTTCAAGAGTCGATTTGCGCGCCGGAAGAGAGGCGTCTCCTCCCGGATTCTCTACAAACAGGAACAGGCGGTCTTTCCCAAACCCCTGCTCGTCACGCAAGGCCCGGTATATCCCTGTGGCCCACCGGGCGTTTTTTTCCACATAGGCAGGTTCTCCACCGATACCGGCAATCACCACGCCGTAACGAATGTCGCCATCCTGGGCATGGACGCCCGCGGAACAGCCTGGGAAAAAGAGCGCAACGCTAAGCACGAAGGCGTATGATATATGACGAAAAGGATTCATGGTCATGTAAGCGGTACGTATTTTTGCTCGATTTCCCCCCGGCGGAATGTTTCCGGAATGCGGGCCCAGTCCAGCACATCTACGCGAATGGGAAGGTCGCTTTCCATTAGCCCTTCCATAAAGCGCGCAAAATCGGGAACAGGCCGATCGTATGCTTCGGGATTACGAACTACAATATCCAGATCGCTGGCCTCGTGTCCGTCTCCGTTGACGCGGCTTCCATAGGCCCATACTTCGGCATAGGGAAGATACTCATGAATCATACGCATCAACATGTCGAGATAACGAGGCGTAAGACGCAGATATTTTTCTTCAAGCGCGGGCATGGGGCTCTTCCTCCCCGAACTGGTTATGTAGAACGCTTTCGAGACGGGTTGCATCGGCGATGAAACCGGGCAAGATCGCTAGCGTTTCTGCGGAATACCTCCTGATCGATGCTGCCTTCTTGAGCGCTTTCGTAAAGCGTCACCGAAGACTGCAACGTTCGGATGCAACGATTGAGGTGATCGGTATTGAGCGTCATGGCGGTCGAGAGTGAGGTCGAAAACCGCTTATTTTGCGGTCCGGTTGAGTTCGGCTTCGGCCGCGATATAGCCAAATGCGGCCCACGAGGGGCTTTTGATTATCTGCGTAAACATCTCTTTCGCCTTTTCGATCTGGCCGTTGTATAGATACCAATTGGCGACGCCGTAGCCTTGTGTGGCGAGCGCCAGTTCGCGGTCCAGATCACCACCGCCCGTCCCCAAAAGGTCGGCGGGCGCGATTTCGCCCTTGTACATGCGGAGTCGTTTGAAATAGGCGTCGTTCTCGATGATGCTGAGATCGTTTCTTATCGGCTCCAGCAAGGTCTTGGCTTCCTGCTCGCGGCCCAACCGGCGATAGATCATGTAGAGCCAGTCGCTGTTGGCTACCAGTGCGTCGAAGTTGTAGACAAATTTTTTGTTCTCCGTAAAACAGCGTAGCGCGTTTTCGAAATCGCCCTTGAGATAGTAGGCGAGCCCAAGATGATACCAGATGTTGAAATGATTGCTGCTGGTGGGAATGTTATAGCGGTTTGGCGCGCCGTCGGGTTCGACCTGATCCTGAACGCCTTCGATAAGCCGGGCGGCGCGTTCGAGATCGGCGATGGCGCGGTCGAATTGCCGCACCGAAATATAGCGATGCCCGCGATGACGTAGCAGTTTGTAGTGGTCCGGAAACTTTTTTAACCCCTCGGTATATATGTCTATCGCCTCGTGATATCCCGACAGATACGCGGTACGGCGACCTACCCAGATGATGTTCTCCGGGTCGTCGGGGTTTGCTTCGTACGCCGTTTTTACCTGCGCGAGATTGGCTTCGAGTCGCTCGCGCGTGGCCGGATTCATAGGCGGCGGCGTCAGGGTTGCGCCTGACAGCGACACCACCGGTCTTACCGTCTTCAAAACGCCGGTATTTGTCATCTGTGCCTCTCAGTGTCCATAGCTCGCCAAAAAAACGGCGATCAACACCCCTATCGATTTTCGCATCACCTTATCACTCCTTTTCTATTCGCCCTTACCGTGTTGTGGCATTTCCGTAAGTCTTACACGCACATTTTCCATGTTTACGTCCGACACTTTGATCAGCTTTCCGCTTTGAAACAACCCTTCGTACGCCTCCAGAGGAATCTCTTCGGAGGACGCGCGATAGTTGTGGTAGTCCGCCACCCGGATACCCTCAACGACACGGGTGTTAAACGCCTCGCGAAACCTTGTTCCCCCACCGTTGACATGGTATGTATACGCCAGATAGTCCATCGTGTTCCTCTGCTTATGTATCCAGTAGATAAACACGTCGCGGTGGTCTTCGCCACCGCCTTCTTCCACAAACGTCACTTCCACTTTGCGATAAGGTTCTACGGCTATGATCGACTCGCCGAGATATCGCTTTCGTACCGCCGGATCGTTGAGTTTGTGGGGAAGCAGGGCAAAGTAGACGACCGAGTTGATCACGGAGGCGACGGCTCGCCGGGTGTTGTCCGCGAGTTCGATGCGCGTGCCGTTTAACTCGCGGAAACACCCGTCGTTGTGGAGCGTTTCCGCTACCATTCCCGTGCTGTCGGTGTATGTGCGGGTATAGGCAAATAGCCCACCCCGATGTGATACCGTAAAATGGCGCCCCCGGAAGTCGAAATCCACCACTGAGGTGGTAAACCGTTCCCCACCGTGCGCACGTAGGCAGGCATCGACGATCTCCTGCGGATCGGGCGTCTGTGCGTGGGCAGGCAAAACATCTATCCGTGCGGCGAGGACAAGGAGCATGGCGAAAAGCGGATATATGAAGCGTTTCATATAACCCTCCAACCCCGGGGTTCTTTGTGTCGGTAGAACCTATACCCGATCCTCTCCTGAATCTTCTACCACCACCCCACCCCGAAGTCGTATGATGCGACGGGTTTTGCGGGCTAAGTCCAAATCGTGCGTCACCATGATCAGCGTTGTACCCGCTTCGGTGTTGAGGTCGAACAAGAGTTGTTGTACCCGTTCGCTGGTCTCTGCATCCAGGTTGCCGGTAGGTTCGTCTACAAAAAGCAGTTGGGGGCTATTGATAAATGCCCGTGCCAGCGCCACTCGCTGTTGTTCTCCACCCGACAGTTGGAGGGGATAATGGTCTGTGCGGTCTTTAAGCCCCACTCGTTCTAAAAGATTTCGTGCCCGGTCGGCGGGACGGTTCTCGCCTCTGAGTTCTGCCGGAACCATCACATTTTCCAACGCCGTCAGCGTGGGAATCAACTGGAAGTTCTGAAACACAAACCCTACGAAACGATTCCGCACCCGTGCCCTTCGGTCCTCGTCGAGCGTTTCCAGTGGGATGCCATTTAGCACGACCGAACCAGAAGTGGCGTGGTCGAGACCGGCACAAAGCCCCAGCAGGGTGGTCTTACCGCTTCCGGAAGGACCTATGATCGCGCACGAGGCACCGGCGTGCACGGAAAATGAAACCTCGTTGAGCACGGTAAGACGGCGTTCACCGCTGACGTAGGTACGCGTAAGCCGATCGACTCGAAGGATCGGCATGTCCAAAGCGGGAGACGAGGTCATTCCGGAAGCGGTCTTCCAAGCACATCAAGAAGACGGTCGGGATAATCGGTCATAATGCCGTCCACTCCGGCGTCGATAAGACGCTTCATCTCGACGGAGTCGTTGATGGTCCATGCGTGAACCGCCATGTTATGGGCATGCGCCCGTTTGACAAAACGGGGTGTTACGACGGTAAACCCGGCTAAATGTGCGGGAACTTGAAACGCGTGTTGTGTCGCGGAAAAGGCGAAATCCACACGAAAAAGGTGCAACACCAAAAAGAAAAAAGCGTTGCGTCCGGTGACGGCATAAGCTGGACCGGGAAGGGTGTTTTGTAGATAGTCGATAGATGACTGATTGAATGAGGCGATCAGCGTCCGATCGGTGCGGGTGTAGCGTTTCAGGACTTGGGTAAATTGCTCCGCCGCTGCCGTCCCTTCCGTTTTGAGTTCGATGTTTATCCTTTTTTCGGGAAACCTTTCTAGCACCTCTTCAAAAGCCGGGATGCGGATATTCTGGCCGCGAAACGGAAACGTGCCTCCGTTGTCGGCAGTCCATCGATATCCGGCATCGAGACGGGAAAGTGTGTCAAACGTCATCTCCTCCACCCGTCCCGTAGCTTCCGTGGTTCGATCCACGCGGTCGTCGTGGATGACCACCAGTTTTCCGTCTTTTGTAAGATGCACGTCGAATTCCAGCACGTCCACGCCCATACGGATGGCGTTTTCAAACGCGTACATGGTATTTTCGGGCCACAGACCGCGCCCGCCTCGGTGCGCTATCGCCAAAACGCCCGGTGTGTCGGTAATGGGGTGGTGTGGCGCCGGTTCGGACCGGATGGCCATGACGGTCAGCGTAACGGCCAATGCCAGCGTGGCAAAGATCGCCGACTTAACGCCCCACCGAATCAAGACGGACATGGTCAAGCGTCTGTCATGGGGTAATCGAGGTTCCGGCATCGGTCAAGTCTCTGCAATCCCTTTGTCATGGATGGGTTATGTACCATCACGTAGTCGTTGACGGATCATCGCGTGACCGTCGTCAGCAGATGCAGCGCCAACCCCACCAGCCCTCCGATTACCGTGCCATTGATCCGTATATACTGGAGATCCCGGCCTACATGCAACTCTATTTTGCGTGAGGTGCGATCCGGATCCCACTGTTGTATGGTATGTGCGATAAGATGCCCGATCTCGTCACCGTATGCTTCCATAACTCGGCGCGCCACGTCTTCGATGGCATCGTCCACTTTTTGTAACAGGTCCGGATTTGCTAAAAGCGCGGTTCCGATACGGGTTATCCCCTCCTGAAGCGTCGTTTCGATGGAAGGACTCTCGTCATCTTTCCGCACGCTGGAAAGCGCGCTCTTGATGCTTTCCCAAAGGTCTTTGGAGGTTTCCGGCACGATGATCGAACCGAGTATGTCGTCCTTCCATGCCTCACCTTTTCGGATGAGATCGTCGGAGTGTTGGAGATCGTCTACAACCCCTTGTAGGGTCTCCGAAAACTGAAGATGGAGGGGGTGATTTTCGTCTTCGTGTATCTGGATGTCGATCTGCTCGATATGGCGGACGATACGCTGATATATTTTGTCGTCTATCGCCACGGGAATCCACCAAGGGGTTTCGGCTTTTATGCGTTCGCGGATGGCTTCTTGATTGTCTTGTGTAAACTGAAGGATGGCATCTACCAGTTGTCTGAGCAGGATACGCTGTCGGTCGGGCGTAAGAAAACTGTCGAGCAACTGCCCGACGATGGGGGTGACGGTCACGGGTTTGAGATGGGTCTGTATCGAGTGGGCGATAAATTGCTGAACGCTGCGGTCGTTGACCACGTTGAGTACGCCCGGCGCGCCGGCGGCCGCAAGACGCGCGACGTGGGCGCCGTTTTCGGGAGTGGAGATCCATGTGGCGATTTTTCGGCTCAACTGCAACACGCGCAGCCGCCGGGCAATGATCTCCCCTGTAAGAAAATTGTGTTGGATAAACCTGCCCAGCCCAGCTCCGATCTGGTCTTTGCGGTGGGGGATGATGGCCGTATGCGGGATCGGGATGCCAAGCGGATGGCGAAATAAGGCAGTCACGGCAAACCAGTCGGCCAGCGCGCCCACCATGGCCGCTTCTGCCATCGCACGGATCAGTTCCAGCCAGAAACCGTGCGTGGGTACGAAAAACGTGGCGGAAAACACAAGCGTCACCCCGACCAGCAAACCTGTGGCCGCACGTTTCATGCGGGCGAGGTCGCGCGCCTTGCGTTCTTCATCGGTTACAGGCAGGTTTTCCATGGTGGTTTAGTCCATCCTGACCATGGCCTTGACCACGCCGGTATTCGGGTCGAGCCATGAAGGAAAGACCGCGTCTATCTCGCTGGGATAGGCAAGGTCGGTAATCCATGGGCGCGAGTCGATATCACCCGTCTCCATGTCGCCCATTACCCGTTCCAGGTCCTCCCGACGCGCATTGCGACTGCTCAGCACGGTAAGTTCCTTTCGGTGAAACTCCGGCCCCTGAAACGAAATCTCCTGTTGCGTAATGCCTACAAAAATGAGCCTTCCGCCGTTGGATACAAGTTGAAACGCCCGGATCATGGAGGCCGCGTTGCCGGTAGCGTCAAAGACGACCATGGGCAGATCGCCGTTTAGCAAGCCCCGGAGACGATTGACGGCATTTTCAGGGTCTCGGATCACGTCTTCAAGCGGAAAACGCGCAGCACAGAAGTCGATTCGCCGGGGACTTATTTCCATCAGGACGATCCGCGCACCTGCAAGATGGGCAAATTGGATTACCGACAGTCCGATCGGACCGGCTCCCACGACAAGCACGGTTTCTCCGCTTTGCACCCCCGACCGGTCCACTGCGTGCGCCCCGATGCTGAGCGTTTCCACCAAGGCAAGTTGCTCAAAACTTAGCCGGCGCGATACGATCAGTTTTTCGGCAGGAATCAGGATTTCTTCTCTCATACCGCCGTCCACATGCACACCCAGCACTTCGAGTCGTGTGCAACAATTGGGTTTTCCGATACGGCAAGGTAAACACGCCCCGCAGTTCAGGTAAGGTACTACGCAACAGGTATCCCCCTTTTGCACACCGGAAACCCCATCGCCCGTCTGGATCACCTCTACACCCAGTTCATGGCCTAATATCCTCGGATACGTAAAAAACGGCTGTTTTCCCTGATAGGCGTGTAAATCGGTTCCACAAACGCCTATCCGACGCACCCGTACCCGCGCCTGTCCGGGCAGTGGAGTGGCGGGAGGAGCCGTGTCCTGTACGACAAATTTTCCCGGTTGGTCGAGAATGACGGTCTGCATGATAGATATCCTCGGTATGAGAGTTGGGGCAACCCCCTGTGGTTGCCCGGTGAGCGTTGGGGCAACCCCCCGTGAGCGTTGGGGCAACCCCCTGTGGTTGCCCCGGTTTAGAAAATCCCCAGAGCCTCGGAAAGCAGCGGAGGACGCCGTCCGAATCGGTGCAGAAACGCCTCGTAGGTAGGCATCAACCGAATGCGCACTTTGGTTTCGTGATCGACGGCGATGGCGGTCAACCGATGGTCGAGAAAGGGATTGCGAAATCGCTCCAGACACGCTTGGGCAAAAGCTTCGGGTTCGTCTACCTCGCCTGTGATAGCCGGGATGATTTCTTCGTACACAAGCGTGCGAAGCCATGCGCCGGTCTCCGGGTGCTCCACTGCTTCCCGGACATTGGAAAGACCAAGTGGAAGCGCCTTGCAGACAAGCGCCGTGTGCGCGCCGTTGAGAATCCGAAATTTGCGCAGGGCGTATCGCATTACGTCGGCGGTGCGGCAAATGGCCGGATGATCGAACAGCGGCACATCCGGATGCGCTTCTACGGCCCAGAAGGCAAAGGGTTCGGCGACGGTCAACAGGGGATCTTGTGCCAACAGGGGATGACCGGACGGCGGGTCTATGGTGATACGGTCCACAAGCGTATGAAGCCATACAACGCCGGTAGAAAGCCATGCTGAAAAAGCGTGGTCCGGATACCATGCGTCGGCGATCTGCATAACGAGACGTTTGAGCGTCGCGGCGTTGTCGTCGATGAGTTCGAGTGGAAGGACGGCCACGGGCGCAGCGCCGTTTTGAAACCGGTGATAAAGGAGCCGGGTCAGCCGTGCCGGAAACGATCGGGGACGGTGGGTCGGGAGCCTATCCTCCGAAAAAAGCTCGTATCCCCGCTCCGACGTATTGGACACGATATACCGGATATCGGGTGATGCACCGGTTTCGAGTACGTCTCCCCACCGACTGTCCGCTTCGAGGGCGCGGGAAACGCTTTCCACGACGTGTGTTTCATCTATCGTTTTGCCGTCTTGCAGTCCCCTAACCCACAGATGATACCGTCCTTGTTGTGCGTTTAGTGCGGCGGCGCGGTGGTGCGCCGTGGACTGGACTACTACGATGTTTCCGGCTTTTCGTCGCGCCTTATTGGCTTCGTGAACGAAAAAGCAGGTAAAGGCGCGGAGAAACTTGCCGCTACCAAACTGGAGAAAGGTTTCAGGAAGAGACATGGGGAAGGAGGATGGGTGATGGGTGGTGGGTGGTGGGTGAAAAAAGACCGTATCTTACCTTACACTTCTTCACAGGGTTGACCATAACGGGGGTGGGGGCACGTCCACCGGAAGACCGCCCGTCCGCATCGACTGAGCGGCGCATACGCCCGTCGCCACGCTCATACGCCCGGCCAGTGGGGTCGCCAGCGGCATTTTACCGTCGATACACATGTCGAGAAAATCTTCGCAGATTACCGGATCCGCACCGCCGTGACCGCCGGATGCCGGTTTGATGTCGTAGGTTCGGTCCGCCAGATCGCGGTACGTGTTTGAACGCCGCGTCTTGACCCACACCTTCATGTCCGGCTCAGAGTTTTCCACACGACCTTCGGTTCCGATAAAGGTATAGTTGCGGTGATAGTCGGGGGTAAAATGGCACTGAAGATATGATGCCTTGATCCCGCCTTCGAGTTCCATGATGGTTACCTGATTGTCCTCGACATCCACCTCTTCCCGAAAGGCGCATTGGATACGTGGTCCGGTCATATATTCGGTACAGACTGTTTTTTCGGGACATTCGGGACAGGTAAGCGTATTGGGTTTATCGCCGCCGAAAAAGTCGAGACTGCCGAAAGCGGCGGTGCGGCGGGTATAGCGACCAGTAATCCAGTGGATCATGTCTATGTCGTGCGAACCTTTTTGTAAAAGGAGCGAGGTGGCGTTGCGGCGCGTGGCGTGCCAGTCGTGATAGTAGAAATCGCTACCATGTCCGACAAAATGACGTACCCAAACGGCTTTTATTTCTCCTATCGCGCCGGAGTCTATGATCTCTTTCATCACGCGAAAGATATTCATATACCGCATGTTGAATCCGACCATGAGGCGTTTTCCGGAGGCACGCCATGCTTCCAGTATCCGGTCACAGCCTTCTATGGTGACGGCAAGCGGTTTTTCGCAGAAGACGTGTTTTCCGGCCTGAAGGGCGGCTATGGCGTGTTCTTCGTGACAGAAATCGGGCGAGGCGACCCCAACCGCATCTATGTCGGAGCGGTCCAGCATAGCACGATAATCTTCAGCGACAAATGGGTTTCCGCCGTGGTCGGAAGCAAAACGCGCCAGTTTACCGGCGTTTATGTCCGCCCCGGCCACGATTTCCGAACGCCCTGTCGGCTGATGCCAGTGTCGCCACAATCCACCCCGCCCGCTTACGCCTATCATTCCGATACGCAACCTGCCGTTCGCCCCCATGTTTCCTCCTGTGGATAATACCCATTGTCCATTGTCAATGATTATGGGCGTAATCTCTTGCGGCCTGTTTTTGGACTTCGGAAGCTGGGAAAAATACCCCATCCCAAATGGCGCTTCACAAAACGCTCAAGATAGCCATGCGCCGACAAAAGTTCAACCCGATTACGGTTAATTTGTTTGCCGCTCCACGATAATATGTTTGCGTACGCGCCAAAACACGCTCTATCTTTTGACAAGTATGCAGACCTATTCGCATTTTCTCGTTACCGCCGCTTTGTACAGGGTCGTTCCGTCCGCACGACAGCTTTCTCGCAAAGCCGTCTATTGGGGTTCCATAGGCCCCGACTTGGCACTGCTTTCGCTGTCCGTCGGGTCATTCGTCTATTTTCGTGTGTTCGAAGGAATGCAAGGACGTGAGATATTCCGTCATATCTACGGAACGCTTTTTTTTACCGATCCGTACTGGATATTGCTTCAAAATACCCTTCAAGCTCCGATTTTGTTGGTCGGCGCCTTGGCGTTTCTCTGGCGTAGATACGGACGCCATGTCGTTGCCAGCGCCGGATTCGCCCTTTGTCTTTCCTGTCTGTTCCATGCGACCCTCGACATTTTGACCCATCACAACGACGGACCACTCGTATTTTTTCCCTTCGACTGGACCACGCGGTTTTACAGCCCGATAAGCTACTGGGACCGCAACCATTACGGCGATATTTTTTCTTCCGTCGAACATGCTCTCGACTTGGTCATTTTGCTGACTTTTGTCTTGCCGTATCTGTTCCGGCGTTTTTTCGGAACCGGACGTTCGTCTTCGGAAACCGTATCGACACAGGAGGGTTCATGACATCCCAACCGGCACTTACGTCTGCACAACGCCTGCATCTGGACGTGTACGGCTATGTGGTCATCGAAAACGTGCTGAGCCGTGAAGAGGTGTCCGGGCTTCGGGATACGATGTACGCCATCGAAACACGCTACCGGGAAACAGGCGAATGCCCGTATCCGTCGTCGCACTATTCGGCGACCACGCACGAATGTTTTCGGATCGACAATCTCCCGCATATCGCGCCCTGTTTTTTCGACTACGTCACGCATCCGCGTCTTGTCGCCATGGCCGAAGAGATTACGGGTGGAAGGGTGCGTCTCGAACAGTCCGACGCGCATATCCGGCGTCCGATTGCCGAGACGGAGCGCCCTGCTACATACGCTTTTCACCGGGGCGTCAACCCCGGTTTCGGTTACATCCGAAACAGTTTGTACCACTTTACATTTGTAAAAACACTCACCATGCTGACCGACTGGGAACCGGGCGATGGGGGAACGACCGTCATCGCGGGATCGCACAAGATTTCCGACGAGATCGGCGACTGCGCTCTGATCGAGGCGGCACTTGGCGATCCGCGTCTGATCCACGAGGTCAGCGCCCCGGCGGGATCGACCCTGCTGTTTTTTGAGTCGCTGGTTCATTCCTCCGGTATCATCCGATCAAACAAAGATCGTCTGCTTATCATCGCCGGGTATACGCCGTGTATGTTCCAACCATGGAGCCGCTACGATCCCGACCCGGATTTTCTCGCCACGCTGACCGAAGAACACCGCACCCTGTTGACGGGGGATTCACGGTATCACTGGCCGCGCACGCTTCGCCAACTGTCGGAGTCCGTATGAAAAAAATCGTTGTGTCGATCGTGTTGACCGTTTTTCTGTTTTTCGACTATCCCACCGTTTTCGCCCAAAACGCCGGACGCACGCGGGTGGTCATACTCGGAACCGGAACGCCCAACGCCGACCCCGAACGTTCGGGACCGGGTGTGGCGATCGTGGTAGACAGCACCGCGTATCTGGTCGATTGCGGTCCCGGTATCGTGCGGCGTGCGGCAGCGGCGGCGCGAAAGGGTGTCAAAGGTCTCGACGCCAAAAACCTCGAACATGTATTTATCTCACATCTGCATTCCGATCATACGATCGGATTGCCGGACCTTATCTTTACCACGTGGGTGCTGGAACGCGAAAATCCGCTCCGGGCATTTGGCCCTGCAGGGTTGAAGGAGATGACGGACCACCTGTTAAAAGCGTATGCGTCCGACATCGAAAACCGGCTCGACGGGCTACAACCGGCTACGAAAAACGGCTACCATGTCGAGACGCGCGAAATACGCCCCGGTGTCGTCTACGAGGACGAGCGGGTCCGCGTCACCGCATTTTACGTCGATCACGGCACATGGAAAGAGTCGTTCGGCTATCGGTTCGACACTCCGGACCGTTCGGTGGTAGTTTCGGGCGACTGTATCCCCAGCCCGGAGTTGATCCGTTTTGCCAAAGGGTGCGACGTGCTGATCCATGAGGTGTTTTCGACCGAAGGGTTCAAACGCAGACCCCCCGAATGGCAACGGTATCATGCGCGTTCGCACACATCCACCGCTCAGCTTGCCGACATCGCCCGCCAGACCCAGCCCGGTCTTTTGGTCATGTACCACCAGTTGTTCTGGGGAACGACCGACGACGAACTGGTCAAGGAAATTCGGGCTGCGGGATACGACGGCAACGTGGTGTCGGCGAAAGACTTGGACGTGTACTGATTTTGGATTGGGTGATAAGATTCATCTTTATCCAAGGGGGTCGAATGAGAAAGACCATGATGGTTTGCATAGGGATGGCGATGTGGTTTTCATCGCCGCAAACGGGGTTTGCGCAGCGGACGATCATACATGCCGGGACGTTGATCGACGGCACGGAAGGCGGACCCCGTCAACAGGTAAGCCTAGTCATCGAATCGGGCAAGATCGGGGAAGTGCGGGCCGGATATGTAAAACCCGAACAAAACGACACGGTCGTCGATCTCAAATCGCAGGCCGTAATGCCTGGATTTATCGACATGCACACCCATCTGGCCAGTCAGACCGAGCGCAACGCTTATCTCAAGCGGTTTCAAATGTATCCCGCCGACCGGACGCTGGTGGCGACGCGCTATCTGCGGTCTACCTTGCTGGCCGGGTTTACGACG